>CAYRBI010000202.1:0-10055 GCA_964422415.1 uncultured bacterium
GAAAGTGGGATGTATTTCATGTCCCGCGTGGTCCGGCTGGACGTGCAGCGCGAGTCAGCTTTGATTGCATCGGGATTTATAGGTACGCCCCCCCCGAAAAGAAGGAACTGGCTTGGCGATGGATCAAGCATGTGCTCTCCCCCGCATCCCAGCAGACCATCGGACGGAGTGGCCGGGCCATGCCGGTACGGCCCGCGGATGTGCAAGCTTCTTTCGTGCGGGCGGATACTCCACAGCACGAGGAGCGTTTCCTGGAGGCCATGCTGGAGTATGGACGTACCAGCCCCGCCACCCTGTCATCTCAATCCATGTGGACCGTCGCGGACAACATCATGGGGAGATTCGGCACGGAAACAGCCAATGCATGGGGACAGGCCTTGCTCCATGGAGAGGATCCTCCTGACCGGAGTAAATACCGGGGTGATCCCTCGCGGTGGCTATCTCCCGAAGCTACGGTGGCGGAGCTCCAGGAGAAGTGCCAGGCTGTGATCGACCAGTTCGACCGGAGGGGGTATTAAGCCTTGCGGCTGATCCGGGGAATCTATAATCGCCGGGATGTATTGGATGGCTATCTCTTCCTCTCTCCCTGGCTCCTGTCGTTCATCATTCTGACTCTGGGCCCGTTGGTAGTCTCTTTTTTTCTCTCCTTCTGTAACTGGGATGGAGGGCCTCTCGAACGGCTCCAGTGGGTTGGACTGGCCAATTATAAAAGGTTGTTGTTTGAGGACGAGAAGATCCTCAAGAGCCTCTACAACACCGCCTATTATGCTTTCATCTCGGTTCCCTTGGGGGTGGTCTTGGCCCTTCTTCTCGCGGTCGCCCTCAATCAGGAGGTCCGTGGGATCGTCTTCTTCCGGACCATTTTCTATCTTCCCAAGGTAGTGGGGGGACCAGCGACAGCCATTTTGTGGATCTGGCTTCTCAACCCTGCATTTGGCCCATTCAATACGATCCTTGGGATGCTGGGTGTTCCCAGGGAATGGCAACCAGGCTGGCTCACCAGTGAGAACTGGAGTAAGCCGTCGCTGATCCTTATGTCACTCTGGGGAGTCGGCGGATCGATGCTTATCTATCTGGCGGGATTGCAGAATGTCCCCCGGCAGCTCTATGAGGCCGCCGAGATCGATGGCGCTGGAGAAGTCCGCAAATTCCTGACTGTCACCATACCCATGATGACTCCCACCATTTTCTTCAACCTGGTAATGAGCATCATCGGCAGCTTCCAAGTTTTTTCCAGCGCCTACATCATGACGAACCGGACACTCGGAGATCCCAACGAATCCGCCTTGTTCTACATGCTCTATCTCTTCCGTAAAGCCTTCGCGGAGTTCGAAATGGGGTATGCCTGCGCGATGGCCTGGGTGCTCTTCACCATCATCCTCTTCTTCACCTTGCTGGTGCTAAAAAGCACTCCCTTCTGGGTCCATTACGAAGGAGAACGGCAATGAGACGCAGACAACACGAATTCTCGGGAGCCCGTCCCAAAACAGGACACAAGGTCATGGCCTACTTCATCTTGGCCGCGCTCTCAATCCCTTTTGGCTTCCCCCTCTTGTGGAGCATTTCGACCTCCCTGCAAACCTTGGATGAGGTTTATTCGACCTCCCTAATTCAACTCCCCGCCAGTCCACAATGGAGTAATTATGTGAAGGTCTTTGAGTATCTGCCTTTAGGAAGGTTTCTCACGAACGCGGGTTGGATCACCTGCTTGGGGTTACTCGGAGAGCTGCTCACGGCCCCCTTGGCGGCCTTTGCCTTCGCGCGCTTGAAGTTTCCCTTCCGGAACAGTCTCTTCGTGTTGATGCTGTCCACTCTGATGCTGCCCCCCTTGGTAACCATGATCCCCACCTACATCTTCTACAGTAAACTCGGCTTCGTGGACACTTGGGTTCCATTGATCCTGCCTGGCTGGCTGGGCGGAGGCGCATTCAGCATCTTCATCTTCCGGCAGTTCTTCCTCTCGGTACCCATGGATCTGGAGGATGCCGCCAAGATCGATGGGTGCTCGAACTTCGGGATCTACTGGCGCATCTTCCTTCCCCTGGCCTTCCCGGCCCTGGCGACCATCGGGGTGCTCTCCTTCGTGGGAAGATGGAATGATTTCGAGGGCCCCTTGATCTACATCCAAACAATCAACCGCTTCCCCATTGCCCTGGGCATCAATCTTTACAAGGATGCATACTCAGTCATGGCCCCCCACTATCTGATGGCGGCCTCGGTGATCTCGCTGATTCCTCTGCTCCTTCTCTTCTTCGCCATCCAACGGGTTTTCGTTGAAGGGATAATCTTGTCTGGAATCAAGGGATGAGGCTAACAGTCTTCAACCAAACCCACCCTTTCCCTAGAATACGGACATACAACCGAGTGAGGGGAATGATTCTTCCCTTCCCAACTGATTCCAAAGGCGTTATTCAGGTTAAAGAATGAGTGCGACGGTCAAACGTGACTATTATGAAGTTCTGGGTGTGAGCAAGACCGCCACCCCGGAGGAGATGAAGAAGGCCTACCGGAAGCTGGCCCTGCAGTTCCATCCAGACCGGAACAGCGGCGATCCGGAAGCTGAGGAGAAGTTCAAGGAAGCCACCGAGGCGTATGAGGTCTTGAGTGATCCGAAGAAGCGCGAGGCCTATGACCGCTTCGGACACCAAGGCGTTCAGGGTGGCTTCCAGGGAGGCTTCAATCCCGAGACCTTCGCCGATTTCACAGACATCTTCGGAGATTTCTCCGATTTCTTCGAGGGACTCTTTGGCGGAGGACGGCGGGCACGGCGTCCTGGAGGAGCGGCCCGGGGCGAAGACCTCCGGTATGACCTGGAACTCTCACTCGAAGAAGTGGCGCATGGAGTCGAAAAGAAGATCGATGTCCCCCGCCATGAAGTCTGTGAGACCTGCAACGGGAATGGCTGCGCACCAGGAACCAATCCCGCGACATGCACCACCTGTAACGGGATTGGACAGGTGCGCTTCTCTCAAGGTTTCTTCAGTGTCAGCCGTCCCTGCCCGCGCTGTGGGGGCCGTGGTGTAATAATCGAATCCCCTTGTTCTACCTGTAATGGGGCTGGGCGGTCCCTCAAGCGCAAGAAGCTCTCCATCAAGGTTCCCCCCGGAGCGGAAACCGGGTTACGTCTCAAAGTCACCAGCGAGGGTGAGAGTGGCGTCCGTGGCGGTCCGCCGGGAGACCTGTATATCTTCATCACGGTTCAACCGCATGAGCTCTTCGAACGGGATGGGGACGATATCGTGTGCGAGGTGCCGGTGAGCTTTGTGCAGGCGGCGCTGGGTTCCGACATCGAGGTCCCAACCCTCTTCGGGAAGGCACGGATGAAGATTCCCGCTGGAACTCAAACCCATAAGATGTTCCGTCTACGCAGCAAGGGGCTGCCGAATCTGCGTCAGCATGGTCAGGGCGATCAGTTTGTACGTGTAGTGGTCGAAACCCCCACCAAACTGACCCAACGGCAGAAGGAGTTGCTTGAGGAATTCGCTAAAATCTCTGGAGAACAACACAACCCGATCACCCAGAGCTTCTTTGACAAGGTCAAAGAGGTTTTCGGGGGTTGATGGATATTTCGCTGGCAAGAGGAGGTTGAATGATGGAGAAGGTGTCTTACGGGGGATGGCCCAACTGTATTCGATTAACCAATGGGCGGGTGGAACTGATTGCTACCACGGATGTCGGGCCGCGGGTTATCCGCTTCGGTTTCGTGGGCGGGCAAAATCTGTTCAGGGAGTATAAGGAAACCGACGGGCTGATCGGCGGAGATGAATGGCGGCTTTATGGCGGACACCGCCTTTGGCACGCTCCGGAGGCCAAGCCGCGGACCTATGCGCCAGACAACTCACCGGTGGTGTTCGCGATGGAGGCAAATACACTCAAGCTCCGCCAGGCTATCGAAGCGAGTACACGGATCGAGAAACAGATCGAAATCACTCTCGATGACCAAGAGGATAAGGTCAACCTCGTCCACCGTCTGATTAACCACAACCTGTGGGAGGTGGAACTCGCCCCCTGGTGCCTGTCGGTAATGGCTCAGGGCGGACGCGTGATCCTACCTCAAGAACACTTCATCCCGCACACCGAGGAACTGCTTCCCGCACGGCCGTTGGCGCTGTGGTACTACACCGACATGGCCGATCCACGTTGGAAATGGTCAACCAAGTACATCCAACTCCGTCAAGATCCCACCAACCCCAAACCCCAGAAGATCGGCATCCGCAATTCTCTCGGTTGGGCCGCCTATCAACTCGGCGAGAATCTCTTCATCAAGCGCTTTCCCTTTGATAACAAGGCCACTTATGTGGACTTTGGATGTAACAACGAGATCTTCACCAACGAGGCCATGCTCGAAGTCGAGAGTGTAGGCCCTGTCACCCGGCTCGCACCCGGCGCTCAGGTGGAACAAAAAGAAACCTGGTATCTCTTCAAGCGGAAGGTGAATGAAGATGACGCCTCGCTCGATGCGGGGCTGGTGCCATTAGTAGCGAAGACGGCGCTGTAAACCCACCCTTTCCTTTCATGATCTATCAAGGCGGGGAGGAAGGCCCTTCTCCCCGCCTGCAAGGTTCTTTTATATTAATCTTCATTTCATTGGATGCTTCAAAAACAAGTGAGAAAGACATGATTATAGAATCCCGGAAGACTCCTCACAATCCCAAGAATATCCTGTATTACGGTGACAATCTGGGAATCTTGAGAGAGCACATTAAGAAGGATTCCATTGATCTCGTCTATTTGGACCCTCCCTTCAATACCAGTCAAACCTACAACATTCTCTTCAAAGAACAGGATGGGACACGCGCGGCCTCCCAGATAAAGGCCTTTGATGATACGTGGACCTATGATGAACAAGCAGCCTTAGCTTATAAAGAAGTCCGGAATGGCCCATCAGGGGCTTCGCGTGTCATCGGAGCCTTCATGGATTTTCTGGGGACCAGCAACATGATGGCCTATCTCAGCAATATGGCAATCCGTCTTCTGGAACTCCATCGCATCCTCAAGCCTACTGGCAGCCTTTACCTCCACTGTGATCCCACCACCAGCCATTACTTAAAAATACTACTTGATGCAATCTTTGGCCCCACTTGCTTCCGGAATGAGATCACCTGGAAAAGAACCACAGCCCATAGCGACTCCAAACGGTATGGCGCGAATGTGGATATCATCCTCTTCTACACAAAATCCGATCGCTGGACCTGGAATCAGGTCTACCAACCTCACGACGAAGAATACATCGCACGTTTCCGGCACCGTGATCCGGATGGACGTCAATGGAGTGATTACGATTTGACCGCCAAGGGATTGTCTGGAGGAGGGTACGACTACGAATACAAAGGAGTTCTCTCCCATTGGCGTTGTCCACTTGAGACAATGGAACGCCTCGATAAAGAAGGACGTCTCCATTTCACCAATAAGGGTGGCATACGACTGAAACGTTATCTCGATGAAAACAAGGGGAATCCCCTTCAGTGCTTATGGGATGATATCTCACCAATCAATTCCCAGGCCAAGGAGCGGCTAGGTTATCCCACCCAGAAGCCCTTAGCCCTCATGCGGCGGATCATCGAGGTTAGTTCCAACGAGGGAGATCTAATCCTGGACCCTTTCTGTGGTTGTGGCACCACGGTCGCCGCCGCCCAGGAGATGAACCGTTCTTGGATCGGAATCGATATCACTCACCTCGCGATCACACACATTAAAAACCGGCTTCGTGATGCTTTTGGAGAAGCAATGACCTTCAATGTGGTGGGCGAGCCAGCCTCCCATCCTGATGCCATCGCTCTCGCCAAGCAGGATCCTTTCCAATTCCAATGGTGGCTCCTGGGCCTTGTCGGGGCGAGGCCCGTCGAGAAGAAAAAAGGCGCGGACCGGGGTATCGATGGATACTTGTTCTTCTACGACGAACATAATGGGAAGGAGAAGAAGATCATCTTTTCAGTCAAGGGCGGCCACATCAAACCCAGTGACCTCCGCGACTTACGGGGTGTTGTCGAGCGTGAGAAGGCCCAAATTGGTGTTCTCTTGACACTCAGCGAGCCCACCAAACCGATGCAAACGGAAGCCCTGAGTGCAGGATACTATGAATCTCCCATTGTGGGTGAACAAGGAATGGCATATCCAAGAATTCAGATCCTCACCGTGGAAGAAATCTTGGAGGGAAAACAACCTCTTTTCCCCAATCCTCTCTATGGCAATGTGACTTTCAGCCGTGCACCAAAAGCAGAGAAGAATGGATCGGGAGAAACAGAATCGTTCGTGTAGTTCTTCTGGTCTAGTCAAGCAACCTTGGGCATTTTCTCCGAATCAGGAAGCGGCTGGCCAGTGATCTTGTGATAAAGCACATCCGGATCGAGATCCGCGCCATTCGGCCAACAGACAGTGCCAATCTCTGGATGGACCTGTACCTTCTCGAAGTAAGCCTTTTCTTTAAGCGGCTCAAAGACACCTGTCAGTTTCATTAACCCAACTAGATCAACAGTTCCCTCAACACCATCCACGAATCGAAGGTGGAGGCGATAATCATCCAACGGGTGGGCTTCAACGATGTCCACAAGCATCTTGTTACTCCAATGGGTTTCCCAGTATTTCTCAAGCTGGTTCAAAGGTGGTAGCCATGGAGCCAATGACTCAACTTGTTTGACCAGCCTTACCCCTTATTAGTGGCTCAACGGCTTCAAGAACTCCACGATCTCCTTCTTCGCGTCTTCCTGATCGTAGTCCCACAGGATGTGGTGGTTCGATTCCTCATACCACTTAATGCGTTTGTTCTGAGATCCGATGAACTCGAAGGCTTCCTCCGAGCGGGACGGCGAGGCGGCTTGATCGCCATGGGAGTGCAGGACCAGAACCGGACAGGAGATCTTCGCCAACACCTCTGGATCCCGTGCCTGTTGGCCTAAGTGAATCAGATTCCGGGCGCCCCGGTTCGAGATGACGCGGTAGGAGTAGAGCTGTTCCTTCGCCTCGACACGGTTCACACAGGTGAAATAGTTGTTTTTAACCACGTACGGGAAGGCCCATCCCCACATCCCATTCCAAAACTCCGCCGGCAAGAGGTAATACCAGCGGTAGGTGATCCCATAATACGGTGCGATCAACACCAGCCGGTCCACGGGCGCTTGAGAGGCCAGGATTGTTGAGAGGGCGCCCCCCATGGAGAAGCCCACGAGAGCAACTTGGGGATGGTCGGCCTTGAGGGCACTGTACTCCACACGCACTACCTGAAGGAGTTGTTCGTTGGTCGTATTGGCATGATCCACCGGGAAGGTTCCATGGCCGGGAAGTCGCATAAGGCGGACCGTCAGCCCTTGGCGTTGGAGAATCTCCCCCAGGTCGTGGTAGTCGATACGAGAGCCGACAAAGCCATGAACCAACAGGACGGCATTGGGGCCAGTGCCAGGCAGAGTGATAGCCTCAGTACCCTTCACCACCAGGGTGTTGGGATCACGCGGAAGGCGTGTCACCTCGCGGTCCATCGCCCGGTTGGCCATCAGGTTATAAGCACAACCTGTGGACATGAACAGGAGAACAAGGAGTACTGTCGCCTTCAGAGCCCATCTCACCCACGGCCTCATGAACGCGATCTCCGTACCACCAGGTCCGCGAGAATACCCATCATGAAGATGAGCAGGGTCACGATGGAGGCCAGGACACCAGTGTCCGAGACACCCCCATCCTTCCAGAAGTAGTACACCAGCAAGTACACCGAGATCAAACCTGACAGAAAGGTGGCTGGCAGGAATATCTTGAGTGGGTTGAAATAGGCGGCCACGCGGATGATGAGCACCAGGAAATTGAAGGTGTCCCGCAGAGGACGGATCTTGGATTTTCCCGCCCGGTGCATGTAATCGATGGGGAGGTAACGGACCTCGCACCCATCCGAAAGGAGCGCCAGGGTGATTGTGGTCGTAAAAGAAAAGCCTTCGGGATAAAGATGGACATAACGAAGCGCGTGTTCTTTTCTGAAGGCCCGTAGTCCAGAGTTGAGATCCGGGATCTTCTGACCCGCCACCTGATTGGCGAGAAGCCGCAGAATCCATTTGGCGGGACGGCGGATCCAGGGAATGTGGACCTGCTCACCCGTACGCGATCCGACCGCCATGTCACAGGTCTCGAGTTCCTTAACCAGCTCGGGAATGCGCTGAGGTGGATAGGTCAGGTCGGCATCGATGATGACGATTATTTCACCCTGTGCGAGACGGAGACCAGTCTTGAGCGCCGCGCCATACCCCCGGTTGGAGTCATGACGAATCAACACCGCTCCAGCGATGACCGCGAGCTGGGCAGTGGAATCGGTAGAGCCATCATCAACAACGATTACCTCGGAGCTCATGGGAAGCCCCTGGCAGACCTCCATGATCTGACGCAGAGTTTCGCCAATCGTCTCCGCCTCGTTGTAGACGGGAACCAGGATGGAAACCTCTACCATCCGAACAACCTCCAGGGACGGTTAAAAAGCTCTGTATATCCTGGGGGCAGCGCTAGCCACCATTCCACGATCTCATCAGCCCAGAAGAGCGAGATATAACTCGCCAGACAGAGGAACGGCCCAAAAGGAACCTCAGTATGGCGCTCGATCTTGAATCGTGAGAGCAGACGCAGGATGAGCACGGTCACCAACGCGATCAGCGGACCGAGTCCCATGATCACAAACAGAGACCGCCACCACCCCAGCAATGCGCCATTCATCGCCATCAACTTCACATCCCCCAATCCCATCGCCTCACGTCCGAAGGCGATAGTCCCGGCAAACCGGATCAGGTAGATGAAGCCCGAGGCGAAGAGCGCGCCGAAGAGAGATTCCTCCCAGTTGGGAACCACCAGTCCATCGGTTTGATCCGCGATATCCAGAACCAGGACCGCGAGAGGAAAGAGCACCGCGCCCGAAAGTGTGATCCGGTCAGGAAGGAGGCATGTATCAATGTCTATGAAACTGCCAGCCACCTGGAGTGCCACCCACAGCAGATAGAGCCCAGTGGCGTAGGTTAATCCGAAAACCACATAGACATGGAGAAAAAGGAGCGCGGTCAGTAGCTCCACCATGGAGTAACGGATGCTGAAGGAGGCCCCACAGGTGCGGCACTTACCCCCAAGCAGGAACCAGCTGATAATCGGCAAGTTATCCTGCCAGCGGATGGGATTCTGGCAAGAGAAACAGATTGAGCGGCGCGGGTTGTTGGTCGACATCCCTCGCGGCCAACGATAGATAAACACATTCAGGTAGGAGCCGATACAGGCGCCGGTAATGAAGCAGAAAACCGCTCCCATGATCCACTCGGCCTTGGTTAGTTCCATGGGATGGAAGGTTAGGGGATGTTCCGTAGGAGAGCAATGTCTGCACGTCTCATAAAGTCATTCCAGTGGATTCTGGTTCCGGCCATCTTCCTGGTCCTGATTCCATGGATTCTTTTCCAACTGAGGTGGTTGGCCTTCCCGGGTGGGGATTCTTGGGAGATGGTGAACCGTCTGGTGTATCCTTGGCAATTCTTCATGCGGGCTCCACTGGTCATCTTCCTGAACAAGACCATCTGGGTCCTTCTTCAACCCTGGCAGTGGACAGCCAAGGATTGCATTGCTCTCTCCAGTTCAATCGCGGGAGGGGTGTACTTCCTTTCGTTGTGGATCTTGTCCAGAAATCCCTGGGTGTGGGCGGTGTGTTTCTTCAGCCAGAGCACTTTCATTTTTACCGGCCACATCGAAAACTATGCATGGCCTTATGCCCTTTCTCTCCTGTGCTTCGCGCTCTTGAAAATGCACCGCGAGGGGAAGATGCCCAGCTGGCTGGTTTGGGGAGCGGCCGGGATCACCTTCTTCTTCCACCCCATGACTCTGATGATCTGGCCTGGGTTAGCTTGGGGTTTGGAGCGTTGGGATAAACTCCATCTGGGTGAGATCATTGCTGTCTCCGTACTGGTGGTGGGGGTCTTCGATTTTTTCCTTATGGTTGGGAATGTCGATGGATTCTTTACACGCTCCTGGTTTCTCACCTTGGGCGAAGGCGAGCTGTGTCCTTACAGCATCCTGTCATGGGAACACTGGAGGCTCTTGCTCGGATTCCA
>CAYRBI010000203.1:0-6247 GCA_964422415.1 uncultured bacterium
CCGTCCCAGGCTCCGGAGACAAAACACCTCGTAGTGCATACAGGCCACGAGTGCATCCTCCATTTCGGCGGGACGTCCCTTTCCTTTCCAACCTCCGGGGGGACGTACCTCGGCGGCGAAGATGACACCTTGATGGGCATGTACCAGGGCTTCCTCCAAGAAAGGTCTCTTTTCTTCCGGACTCAGGTTGGGATTGGCTCTTTCCAGGTCCATCAACTGGTGTTGGATAATCCGGATCAGCATGAATTGGAGTTCATGGCTGTGGGGGTTGTTCTTGATCCCCTCCTCAATGTACTCGCGGGCTTGGGTCATGCAATCCGGGAGCCCAGAGGTCATCAGGACAAAGGCACCGATCCGGTAGCCACGGATGCGGTGCGGATTAACCAGGGTCATGAGCCTGAACCAAGGCAAGAGCTCCACCGAGGTGGTGTGCTGGGCATGGATTTTGGGATCCATCCAGGGTTTCACATTCCGTTCGAGGGTCCCGATGAAACCACGCCAATCCTCCTTGGGAGCGCGGATCAAGGTTCCGATTGGCCCCTTCGCGTCCGCCTCCTCATCCATGGTCTTGGTATACCCAATGCCGCTGTGGATATAACGCTCGGTCTTGATGAAGAGAATATCGCTCATCGAGGTGCGCAGTTCCCCAAACAGCCGTCCAATCGCGCTTGTGTTGCGGGTACTCTGCGCCTCGGAGGAGTAACCGATGACCGGGTCGTAATCATTGGGATCGATCCGGGTGACCAGGAGTGGCGACAACAGGCAGAGCAAGAAGATGAGACTCTGCCCCAGGGGGTGGTTCATCAACCAGGATAGCGGGCTTGTGCGGGATCTCATCATGTCCAGCTCATACCGCCCGCCGTTCAAAGAGCCGGGTGGCGATCACCAGGAAGCCCAGTGTCAGCACCACGCCATACGCCATGAGCGCCAGCCATTCGGCCCATGGAAGCGCGGGGGCGCCATCGGTGAAACGCTGCAACAGGCAGAGGCGCGAAAATTGGGGGATATAGGCCAGGAGCCAGTTGGAGAAAGTCGCCACTGGGGAATCTCTTAAGAGGGTGTGGATGATGTTCAAGGTGGGGGTTCCCGCAAAGTAGAGAAACCCCGCCACCAGGATGGCCACTGAGGTGGGGGTGACCAGTGAGAGGGCTAGAGAGAAGGATCCCAGCAGGGTAAAAGCGAGCAGTTGGAGAACCAGTGCCTGAAAGAGCATCAGCGGGTCCTGACCTGGTAGCGGAAACTTGGTGGTCCAGGTCAGAGTGGTAAGCAGAATAAAAACCGCAAAGGTGGTGCAACCCGCTAAGACCCCGGCTAGAAACTTGCCGAGGACAATCTCACCCCGGTACACCGGTTTGGCGAGTAGGGGATAGAGGCTGCGGGTTTCGATCTCATGCGTGATGGCTCTCACTGAGGTGATCAGGGTCAACACCGCCGCCAGCGCGGAGCTCAGCCATAGCCCCATGTTGAGCATCAAGGCTACCGCCTCGGTTTGGGTGTTGCCGGCCAAACGCGCACCGATAGCGAAGATCAGGTACAGACCCATCAAGATGAGCAGAGCCAGGTACTCCTCCCGGCGCAGGATCTCCAGCCACACCCCCTTGGCGATCAGGAGTGGCGCGGGGGTGGGCTTGCCGGAGACTAACCTCACCCCCCAGCCCCCTTCTCCCATGGGGCGAGGGGGGTGCTCCCCCATCTCCTTGGGGGTGAGGTTGGTCTCTCCACCTGAGCAGCAAGCCATCACAGCGCCCTCCTGGAGAAGATCACCTGCGCCACCAGCAGATAAATCCCCACAAAGAAGGCGGCATACAGGGTCAGTTCTCCCAGTACCCACACAGGCACTGGAGACCAACGAGTCACCAGCGTGGTCTCTCCACCAATTACTGAAATATCCGTGGCATGAACCACCTTGGCGGACATGTCGAAGAGAGCCAATTGTGGAACACCGTAGTTCAGGAGGTACATTAAACCCCTCCCCAATGGACCCGATTCCTTGACCATATCGTAGACATAGTCAATCACCGAGCTGACTGTACCGCCCAGGACAAAGATCAGGCTACAGACTGTAATGGCCGCATCGATGTTGAAGAGTAATGAGAGCATGAAAGCCAGCGAGGCGACTACGGTCAGCGCGAGGACCTGGAGGTAAACCGCCTGGAGGAACAAGCCCCAACTGAGGGAAGCGCCAAGATAATACATCCCTCCCAAGAACAAGAGGATGAATATCGTATAGCAAAATAATCCGGCCAGTAGCACTCCGAGAAATTTCCCCGACAGAAAGGCGGAACGTCCCACCGGCTTAGCCAAGAGTGGGTAGATGGTGCGGTTCTCGAACTCACGCGGGAGTTGACGTGCCGCGAGGATGATGACGGTCAGCGCGGTGGCGAGATTCATGATCTCGAGCGAGACCTCGCGGTAAAACTTGCTCATGGTCTGGTAGCCAAAAAAGTGTACGGTCCCTGTTGCCAGAATAACGCACACCGCCACCAGGACGATCACATAGATCTCCTTACGGCGCACCGCCTCGATCAGGACACTCTTGGCTATCAGATAAATGGCTCGCATATGATTATCGACGGAGTAGCGAATTTATTCGCGTGGGGTCACGCGCCATGCGAATAAATCCGCTACTCCGGACTACGCGCTCCTCCCGGTGGGGCAAGCCCCACCCTACGAGTTTCTAATCAAATCCATGAAATACTTCTCCAGCGACACCTGTTCGGCACGGGCCTCCAGGATGGTCACGCCGGAGTTGGAGAGCTTCCGCAGCACCTCCGCATATTCCTCCGCGCCGTTGATCTCGCAGCGGTAGCGTCCCTCACCCTCCGTGGACAAGGAGAATCCTTGTGTGAGCTCGTGCGCCTGGCCGTTGTTATTCATGGCGAAGACGATGCTGAACCGGTTGAGGGGATGCATCAGATCTTCCACTCGTTTCTCCTGGATACAACGGCCTTTATGCACAATCAGCACCCGGTCACAGAGGTCCTCCACCTCGGAAAGCTCATGCGAGGAGAAGAAGATGGTCCTTCCGCGCTCCTTGAGTTTGAGGAGGACCTGACGCAGATCGAAACGTCCGATGGGATCGAGACCGGAGGAGAGTTCATCGAAAACGAGCAGTTCGGGATCGGAGATGATTGCCTGCGCGATGCCAAGGCGTTGCTGCATTCCCTTCGAGAAATGACGCAACAACACCTCACCGCGTCCGCCCAGCCCGATCTCCTCCAGCAACGAAGGGATGCGCGCGGCGAGTTGTTCATGGCTCATGCGGTGCAACCCGCCATACAGTTCGAGCAGCTCGCGGGCCTTCATGAAGGGGTAGTAGAGCGCCACTTCGGGCAGATACCCGATGCGTTCACGCGAGGCCACTGTGCCTGCCTTCTCGCTAAACACGGTGACCGTCCCGGAGGCCGGAAAGAGGAAACCCATGATGGCCTTGATGGTGGTGGATTTCCCCGCCCCATTCGGGCCGACAAAGCCGACACACTCACCCGCCCGCACTGCGAAGGACATGCCCTCCACCGCGCGGGTCTTCTTGGCGCCACGTCCGTAATCGACTACCAGGTCCTGGACCTCGAGGACAGTGGGCTGTTCAGCTGGGGCGGTCTCGAGTTGGGTCATAGTCCGTGCTCACTGTGAAAAGGGAACACGGAAATGTAGAAAATATCAAGTTTGGCGTCAAGCGGAATATGGAGTTTTTGTCTTCCCTGCCATCGAAAGACCAACTCCTTCAGAGCCTCCCAAACGGGAATCCACTCCTTTTCCACGCTTTCAATAGACTCTTACTTCCTGTCGTGTGGTCCTGTCCAGAGACGGAGCTCCTTGGAGTAAGTCCAACCCGAGCCATCGAGATGCGCGCTGAGGGTAGGCATTTCTAGATCGAGCATGGGTTCGGTTTCTTCCCAGGGACGGATCCCGCTGACCGCATCGAGCGCCCGCAGATTCTGCATGCCAACCACGGTGGCGCAACGTAAGGCTCGCTCGATGGAGAGGCCACGCAGAAATCCGGTTAACAATCCGGCGATCGCAGAATCACCGGAACCGGTGGCGCTGGCCATCTTCTCGATTACGAACGCTTCGGCCCAAAGCTCACGATTGCTCCAATTGTCCGGGTCGCCGGGACGTGCCTCGCCCATCTCCGCGAAACGTTCCTTCGCGGCAGTCCTGAAGTAGAACCCACGGTGCGCGGCCTTCAAGGTCACCATCTTGGTTCCCATCGCCAGGCACTCATCGGCGATCTCTCCATATCTTGCTGGCGAGATCTGATCGACCAACTCAGCATTTTTATGTGTCCGCTTCATCTCGAGGAACTCCTCACTGTGGAGCATGAAGAAACACTCCTCGATGGAGGGGACGAAGATGTCCACATAAGGGAGGATCTTCTCAAGGATGGTACGCCAGGAAACCTTGCCCGACGCGGAATCAGGATCGGGAAGACTCATATCGAGTGAAACCGTCGCTCCAGCATCCTTGGCGGTCTTGAGAACCTGGCGCAGTTCTTCTCCCCCGGACTCATACATCCGGCGCATGAGTGGAGGATATCCAAAGTGAAAGAGACGGCACTGAGAGATCAACTGAGGATCGAGATCCTCCGGGCCAAAGGTGTCATTGGTTCCCGGATTGTGGATGAAGATACGGTCGATTCCCGGCGGGGCGATCGCCAGCGTATATGCGCTGGCTGCGCCCTTGGCGATGTGGAGCCCATCGGCGTTGCCATTCCGTTTCAGGGTGGCGACTGTCACCGCGCCGAGATCATCATCTCCGCAACGCGCGCAGAAGATCACCTTGCTGCCCAGTGTCTTGAGGTTGATCCCCGTGTTCGAGACAGGGCCGCCTGTGCTCACCGCCGCCTCGGCTACATTCACCAGCTTGCCCGGCCGCAGAATCTCACTGATCTGGCGGGCACCGGTATCATAAAAACGGGGGATAATATCCAAACAGAGATGACCCGCTGCCATTACATCATAGGGTCTTGACATGAATCGCTTGCCTCCCAACACCTGGACTCTCATTTCGCGGAAATGATCGGAGTAGTGTAGCGTTTCCACGCGCGGAGTGAAGCGATACCGATTCATTAGGAAACTTGTAGTGAACTGCCCCATGGAAACGTTTCCATGGGGATCTGGTCTTGAGTTCTGTTGTTGGCCGGAGGCAAGGAAACGGTTTCTATCATCTTTTTTTTACCTCTCCCTTCCTCGCATTTGTTCGTATAGGCTATCTTTGTGAAATAAATTCGGCATACAGATCTGTACTTCCATCATCTGGTAGGGTATACTTACAAAAAATAGGGTGAGGTGTCATGAAATGGGGATCTCATTAGACAAACTTCCGGTGGGTAAAGCTGGGAGAGTTTTAAAAGTGAATGGTGCTGGTGACTCGATCACACGTCTGATGGAGATGGGGCTAGTGGTTGGTTCTCTGGTCAAAGTTGAGAGGACTTCACCCTTTGGTTGCCCCATTGCCATCCGCCTCAAGGGAACCTATATCGCCATCCGCCGCCTGGATGCCCAGGAGATCCTCTTGGAACCTCAACCCGCTTAAGACATGTCTCTCTACCTTCCCGGACCACCTCTATGAAATGTATTGCGGTCGCCGGGAACCCAAACGCTGGTAAAACTACTGTCTTCAATGCCCTCGCGGGAACCCGTCAGAAGGTCGCCAATTACCCTGGTGTCACAGTTGAACAGAAGGAAGCCACGCTCCGCCTGCCAGATGGTGAGACGATAGTCCTGGTTGACCTGCCCGGTTGTTACAGCCTGACCGCGCGCAGTCCTGAGGAACAAGTAGCCCATGATGTTCTCTTTGGACGCATTACCAACCTGGAAGCCCCCGCGCTGGTGGTCTGTGTGATTGATGCCTCCAATCTCGAACGGAACCTCTATCTGGCCACTCAGCTGATCGATAATGACATCCCCTTGATAATCATCCTCAACATGATCGACATTGCGGAGGAGAAAGGCTACAAGGTGGATCATGTACGCCTGGAGAAAGCCCTTGGCTGCCCTGTGATTCCGGCCATCGCCCGTAAAGGAGAGGGTCTAGATCAGGTTCTCGATAGGATCAGTTCGCTTCTATCGGAACCTCACAAAAATGGTAACGTGCGCCCACCGCTGATCTCTTCGCTTCCACTGGCCTTGGAGACGCCAGTCAGACGCCTAGCGAACCAGCTCGAGGACCGGGGTTTGGTCCCGCCTGGAAGAGACAGCCGTCCAGAGGCTTTGTGGGCGCTTCTGGCAACCCTAGAGGGAGATGA
>CAYRBI010000203.1:6347-10004 GCA_964422415.1 uncultured bacterium
GCCTTTGTCTTCCAGGCAATTTTCAGTTGGCCGGGACCGGCGATGGATCTCATCGCTCTTTTTTTTAGGTGGCTGAGCGGAATGGTCGAGGCGACTCTTCCCGATTCCTTTTTCCGGGAAATGCTTGTGGATGGCATCCTGGCAGGTGTGGGGAATACGGTGATCTTCCTTCCGCAGATCCTCATCCTCTTCTTGTTTCTGGGCATCCTGGAGGACACTGGGTACCTGGCTCGCGCCGCTTTCATCATGGACCGCCTCATGTCAGCCGTGGGACTGGATGGCAAGGCCTTTGTACCCCTGCTCTCCAGCTTTGCCTGCGCGGTTCCCGGTATCATGACCACACGTACCATCCCCAGCCGGAAGGACCGGCTCGTGACGATTCTTGTCGCGCCTCTGATGGCCTGTAGCGCACGTTTGCCGGTGTATACACTGATCATCGGGACTGTCTTTGCGGCCGACCAGAAGGTATTTGGTTTCTTCAATGTGGGGGGAGTAGTGATGCTCTCCCTGTATTTCCTTGGGGTGGTCATGGCCATTGTAGTGGCCGCGGTTTTCAAGAAGACCCTACTCAAGAGTCCCAAACCTGTTCTCCTTCTTGAATTGCCCACCTACAAGATGCCCTCTCCTAAGACCCTGGGTTTGTTGCTCTGGGATCGGAGCCTCCAATTCCTAACCCGAGCCGGGACTGTCATCCTGGCGGTGACCATTCTGCTGTGGGGATTCCTTTCCTTTCCCCGTGACAGGAAACTGGAAGAGCAGTTTTCCATGGAGCGGAAACAGATCGAGGCCCGCATGGACCTGAGCGTTACGGGTAAGTCCGAGGCCCTGGTACGGGTAGATGTGCGTGAACGCGAAGCGATTCTGGAGCACAGCTTGGGAGGCAGGTTGGGACATGCCCTTGAACCACTCATCCGTCCGCTGGGCTTTGATTGGAAGATTGGTGTTGGGTTGATTTCCTCCTTCGCTGCACGGGAGGTTTTTGTGAGTACCATGGGGGTAATCTATGGTATCGGTGGTGGTCAGGAGGGTGAGGAGGAGATGTCATTGCGTCAGGCCCTACGTTCCGAACGGCGGGATGACACCGGTCTGCCCCTCTATACGCCCTTAGTGGGTCTGTCGCTCTTGGTGTTCTATGTCTTTGCCTGTCAGTGCATGTCGACACTCGCGGTGGTGAAGCGGGAGACTAAATCCTGGGCGTGGCCCACCTTCATGTTTGTTTATATGAGCCTACTGGCCTGGGGGATGTCGTTCCTTGTCTTCCAGGTAGGGAGGCTCCTGGGGTATTCCTGATGCCCCCCCTGCTTGACCTCTTCCTGGTAGCTGCGGCTCTCCTTGGAGCGCTGGCTTACCTCCTTTACCATACCTGGCGGAAGCGGGGGGGCGGTGCTTGTTGCGGCTCCGGAAAGGAGAACAATCCAAACCGGCTCCAGATCAAGATTCCCAAGAAGCGGTGACAATGCCTCATCCCCCCCCACCCCAACCCTCTCCTGTCAGGGGGGAGGGTGCAAAAACACACTAAAGTGTGAACTCCAAACAACTCCCTCCCCCCTGGCGGGGAAGGGTTGGGGTGGGGGGGAGAAACCGCTATATCCATACGTGAAGTCTTCAAATTCAAGGAGTCGTTTCATCATGTCGAGTGTCAAAGTGATCGGTGTCGCGGGCTATTCGGGAAGTGAGTTGGCACGCCTACTCATCTCCCATCCCAACCTGGATTCGATCCAATTAATCGACCGCCGTGCGGAGGAACCCACCCCCCTCTGGAAGTACCGTCCCAACTTGCGTGGCACTACCCAGCAGCTGGTCACCGGGAAGGATGATGGCCTCCGGGCTGATCTGGTTTTCTTCGCCACCCCGGATGGAGTTACCATGGAACTAGCGCGGGGGTATCTCAACCGGGGGATTCGCGTGGTTGATTTCTCGGGAGATACACGGCTGCGGGATACCACCATTCACAAGACCTTTTATGGTATCGAGCACAAGGATCCCGCCCTGCTCAAGGAGGCGGTGTATGGTCTGCCCGAACTTCACCGGGAACAGATCCGGAATGCCCGTGTGGTGGCCAACCCCGGTTGTTATGCCACCAGTGTCACGCTGGGTATCTCCCCAGCGGTCAAGGCCGGTTTAATCACGCCCACCTCCATCATCGCCGACTGCAAGTCAGGTGTAAGTGGCGCTGGCAAACACCTTTCCCAACGGATGCACTTCGCTGAGTGCGAGGGGAACTTCAACGCCTACAAGGTGACTGGCCATAAACACATCCCCGAGGTCGAGCAGGAACTTAGCCTCCTCGCGGGGCAAGAGGTGAGGATCTCGTTTGTCCCCCATCTCCTGCCAGTGACACGTGGCATTCTGACCACCATCTATGGCGAGCTGACCAGCAAACTCTCCGCTGAGGACGTCCAGGCGGTCTATGAACAAACCTACGCCAATGAGCCGTTTGTACGGGTCATGCCCCTAGGCGAGGAATGCACCCTCAAGGGGATTCAAGGTTCCAACTTCCTCGACATTTCCATTCATGTCGATAGCCGTAACAACCGGCTCATCGTCACTAGCGTGGAGGACAACCTCCTCAAAGGAGCCGCCGGGCAGGCGGTCCAGAACATGAACCTCATGCTGGGCTTCGAGGAAACCGCCGGATTGATGCAACCGGGAATCTGGCTGTAAGGGATTGAAATGAAAACCCCCCTCTCCTTTTCGGAGAGGGGGGTGGGGGGAAAGATCTCGAAAAGAGGCCTTTCAATTCGCAAAGGTGTGAAAGGTATCCCGCGTGTAGTTCCCGCTGGCGTCCATTTCATAGGAACGGCGGTGAATGTGCAGTCCTTGAGCCAGGAAGGTGACTCCGCCGCCGCCGTTTTCATTCTCCATTCCGCACACTGGGACAACCACCAACCCGTTTGTGTCATTGATGTCCCCAATTGTGTAAGTTCCGCCCCCAGGACAGGGATCAGCCACATCCGTCCCGCGCAAATAACTGTTCACTTCGTCCGCCACAAAGGGAATGACGGGTCCGTTCAAGTGGGCATTCTTCTTCCAGGCGATCTGTTCCTTGGCCGCATAGATCGAGTCGAGTTGGGCATTGCAGGCCGATCCTTGAGCATCCCTACGGTTCTTCAGAAAGGCAGGGACAGCAATCGATACAATGAGGCCGATGATCGCCAGCACGATCATTATTTCGACCAGTGTGAAACCTTTCTTTCCTTGAATAGTCATAACAGTTTCCTCTCCTCATGGACACACATTTTTTTATGGGCGTTGGTTGCAGTAAATCCCCCGCTAAGAGATAGACACACATCGCATGAGGGGGGTGCCATAAAGAAACGCAGCATTTGTGCCATGATTGTTCGTGTTATTGTTAGACTTCATGGTGGTGTGAAGGCCATTCAGGGTCTTAATAATTCTGTTGTTATCTGTGAGTAAGGTGTGATTGTCTTGCCACCGGCCAACGACAGAAAGGGTGTCGTATACAAGTCCGGGTGTGTTATCTGGGAACGAGAGGAGAGTGTAGTGACGGGTTAGGTTAACAGCCTGTTGAAAAAGAGCATGACTGTGAAACCGCCTTCGCGGGAATGACAGAATAAACGAAATCCCACGGAAAACGTCATTCCCGCGAAGGCGGCTCCACGGTGCCAACAGAACTACGAGTTTTTCAACGGACTG
>CAYRBI010000204.1:0-9998 GCA_964422415.1 uncultured bacterium
GTTGCCGCCGCGATATCCCCGAAGGTCACATCGTCGGTGGTCCTTACATTCTGGTCCATTGCATAGAGTTCATTGGCGCCATGGCCGGTGTTGACTGTGGTAAAGGTGACTCCGTCAGTGGAGCGGACACTTTGGTTCATCGCATAGAGTTCATTCGCGCCCTGGCCAGTGTTGACTGTCGAGAAGGTGACCGGATCAGCCGTACGCACATTCTGGTCCATAGCGTAGAGTTCATGGTCCCCTTGGCCAGAATTCAAAGTGTTGGAGGAAAGACTCCCACTGATCAACAGATTTCCCACGATCCTTCCACCAGAGAGCAGCAAATATTTTGAAGCTGTGAGTGTGTCGGGAATGTCGTTATCCGTCAGGCTCAGTCTTTCCGAAGTGATTGTTCCTGAGGTGAGATTGGTGGCATTGGTATAGTAACTTCCCGGTTTGCCATTCAGGTTCTCCGCATTCTCAGCCCACCGCGCGAAGGGAACGCCATAAACCCGCACCCGGTCACCAAAGACATCCTCGGCGTCAATGCCATCATGATCTGTATCGGCAGCCAACTCATACCAGGCTTCGGAGGCCGTGAGAATTCCGGGTGGCGCAGTCAAAGGCAATGCAAACACGCCTCCCATCGATGCGGTGAGAGTACCTGTGGCATCTCCTCCCAGCTGGTTGCCTGCGGTCTGAGTATCAAAGAAACGAACCCTGAACAATAGAGTTCCCTCGACTGGATTGCCCGCGTTGTCAGTCAATGTTCCCGACAACAGGATCTGATCCGGAACTTCCGCCCACAATGAAACCGAATATAAAACAATACCCAATAAAGTGGTTAAAAAAATGCGTATGCAGTTGGCTTGCATGGTGACTTTCAAGAATGCCTCCTCTGCGTATTTTCGGAATAGAGAATCCAGGGCTGAACAGGACAGATGGTGGGTGAGGGTTTATAGAACTGCCATTTTTTCAGAAAAGAGACACAGTTCATATATCAAACTCAGTGTTGGTAAGGTGATCGATAAACTATATGTAGGACACTTCACTGTCAATCGGAAATTATAGGAAAACAAGATAGGTCCCAATGGGAAGAGCGAGGATATCGAAGACAAGAGACCAGTTAGCTCTCTTTGGCGGCTCCATGGGATCACCACCAATAGGAACCACCTTTGGGTTCACCTACAGCCGCTTGAGGTGATCTCCCAAAGCCTCTTGCCATGCTCGCATTGTCTCGATCCCCTGGGTTCGAAGGACAAAATTGTCCATGACAGAGTAAGCAGGACGAGGAGCCTTCTGCTTAAACTCCGCCGAGGTAACTGGCACGACAGGACCAGAATCGAGTCCCGCTTGACGTACAGCCTCGCAAGCCCACTCATGGCGGCTACAAAAACCTTGACCTGAACAGTGGTAGAGCCCACGCGCATCTTCATGCAGTAGCCTTTCCACTTGATTGACGACATCTCCCACCCAGGTGGGACAACCAATCTGGTCAGTAACAATCCGTACCTGACGTCCCGCCTGGAGCTCGGAGACCACCCAATCGGTGAAGTTCCAACCTCCCTCGCCATACAACCAGGAAAGCCGCAACACCGCCACGTTCGAGGTAGTACGAAAAGCCTCCACCTCGCCCGCCAATTTGGTTTTCCCATACACAGACTTAGGATGGGGGGTGTCATATTCCCGGTAGGGTGGACCAGTGCGTTCGCCATCAAATACAAAGTCGGTAGAGAAATGGATCAATTTGGCGTGAACCATCTCCGCCGCGATCGCGAGGTTACGGACTCCAACCGCATTGATCTGGTAAGCAAGGTCAATCTCAGCCTCGCAACGGTCTACCGCAGTGTGCGCCGCCGCATTGATAATAGCCATTGGTTGAAATCCATGGACACAATGAGCGAGGGCTGTGAGAGAACAGATGTCCACCTCCCCCACATCCACGCCAAGAACTTCATTCCACCCTGACAGCACACGGCATAAACGCTGTCCGAGTTTTCCTTTGGAGCCGGTAACCAGTATTTTCATCTTACTCCACCTTATTCGCCCCGGTCCGGTAGACCAGGTTGCTCACCTCAAGCAGAGATTCAAAGGACTCGCCGGCATCTCCCCACCAGCCATCGAGAATGGAGTAGCTCATCTGGCCGCGCTGAATATAAGCATTGTTAACATCGGTGATCTCGAGCTCGCCCCGGCCGGAAGGCTTGAGACCTCTCACGATGTCAAACACCTCATTGTCGAAAAAGTAGATGCCAATCACCGCTAGATTGGACTTGGGTTGGGATGGTTTTTCCTCGATGTTGAGAACCATCCCATTGGCAACCTCGGCGACACCATAAGGTTTGGGATCGACGACCTCTTTAAGAAGGATCTTGGCTCCCTTTTCCTGAGCATCGAAATCCTCTTTAGCCTGGCGGAAGGTCTTTTCAATGATGTTATCACCCAGCATTACCGCGATCTTCTCTTTCCCAGCGAAATACTGGGCCAAGGCCAAGGCATCGGCGATCCCCCCCTCTCCCTCTTGATAAGTGTAATTCAAGTGTTTGAGACCGAAGGCTTTACCATTACCGAGTAGGCGCAGGAATTCGCCAGCATGGTTGCCACCACAGACAATCAGAATGTCCTCAATTCCGGCATTAATCATCGCCTGGACCGGGTAATAGATCATGGGCCGGTCATAAATGGGCAGCAAATGCTTGTTGGTGATCTTGGTAAGTGGACGGAGACGTGTTCCGAGACCGCCAGCCAGTATAACACCTTTCATTGGGGAGCCTCCTCAAGGGCAGATAGTTGGAATGACCTGTGCTTCATCCGCTCTTGGGGGTTGACTGTAGGAACAACTCTTCATAGGGTCAAGCGCGTTGACTTCTTCAGATCATTTTACATTTGTGATAGCGTCTTGCGCATATGTCTACCAGACAACCTTGGTTTGAAACTCAAGGAATTACAAAGGCCTTTGGCGGTGTTCAGGCCCTTTCCGGCATCGATCTCACCGTGAACCGGGGAGAAGTGCTGGGTCTTGTGGGGGAAAATGGAGCCGGCAAGAGCACCTTGATCAATATCTCGACCGGTGTTTTCCAACCCGGTTCGGGTACATTGCTGCTGGGCTCCCAACCCCAGGTATTCGCTAATCCACGTCAAGCAACGGAAGCGGGTATCGCGGTGGTCCACCAGGAGGCCGAGCTCTTCGCCGACCTTTCCCTGGCCGAGAACATGTTACTAGGTCCCGGGCTCCCAACAGTTATCCCCGGTTGGGTCAATTGGGGTAAAACCTACCAGACCGCCTCGGAAGCCTTGGACCTTCTGGGAGAATCCCTCCCCGTCAAGGGACGTGCACGGAATCTCTCAGTGGCGCAACGGGTGTTGGCGCAGATCGCCTCAGCTCTCCACCAGAAGGCCACCTTACTCTTTTTAGATGAGCCCACCGCTTCCCTGACCCACCGGGAATGCCAGATCCTCTTCGAACAGGTCAAACGTCTGCGCGCCATGGGCATGGCGATTGTCTATGTCAGCCACCGGCTTGAGGAAGTCTTGAATCTCTGCGACCGGGTCACAGTTTTGCGGGATGGAACCCATGTCTGGACCAAGCCAATCCATGAGATCGATATGGATGAGCTGGTGCGCGGCATGGTGGGACGGACTGTTTCACAATTCTTCCCCGAGCGCCAATCCTCTCCTGGCGAGGTGGTCCTAAAAACCGAGGGGCTCTCTGACAATGGGGGTGCCTTCCAGGATGTCAGTCTGACGCTACGTAGAGGCGAGACAGTCGGATTGTATGGCCTTGTCGGCGCGGGCCGGAGCGAATTCGCCCAGGCCATTTTCGGGATCCGTCCATTCTCTAAAGGGAAGATCCTTCTCAATGAGAAGGAAATGACGGGCCGTTCCCCCCAGAGTGCGGTTCAGAACGGAATTGCCTACCTGCCCGAGGATCGCCTTAATCAAGGGATTTTCCGCGAGATCTCGGTCCGCGAGAATGGTGTGATGGCGGTCTTGCGGCGTTTGTGTAACTTAACACTGGTTTCCAACGCCAAGGAAAAGAAAGCCACCGATCGAATCATCCAACAGACACGGGTGAAGACAGATGGCCCCGAGGTTTCCATCGAAACCCTCTCTGGTGGCAACCAGCAAAAGGTGGTGCTGGGACGCTGGCTGGAGACCTCGCCCGAGGTTCTCTTGCTGGATGAGCCCACGCGTGGTGTTGATGTCGGCGCCAAGGCGGAGATCCATAAGCTGGTCGCGGATCTAGCAGGCTCTGGCAAGGGAGTTCTCTTGATCTCCTCGGATCTGCCCGAAGTGATGGCCATGAGCGACCGTGTGGCGGTCATGTCCGAGGGGAAACTCGTGGGCGAGTTTGATCCCCATACAGATTCCGCCGAGAAGGTGGCGGCCGCCGCCTTTCCCAGCACAGAACGTGCGCTTGTCGAGAAATCCAAGTCAACCTCTGGAAAATTTGACCTCGCGCTCTTCCGTGAAGCGGGGATCGGTCTCGCCCTTTTACTGGTGATGGGGATTCTGACCTTTATGAAATGGGATGAGTTCCTGTCCTTCTCGAATCTGTCCGATGTTCTGAGTTCTGTGTCCATTCTGACCGTCGCGGCTTTGGGGGCGACCTTTGTCATCGGGGGAGGAGGGATCGATATCTCCGTGGGATCCATGCTCGGATTGGTGGGAGCAGGGGCCGGTATGGCGGCAGTGAGTGGCCTTCCCACCTTAGCTTGTCTCTTATTGGCCGTTGTGTTTGGCGGAATACTCGGATCGGTGAATATGGGGGTCAGTCTTCTGGGGCATGTCCATCCCATCATTGTCACATTGGCCGGGTTGACCATATACCGTGGCTTAATGCGCCAGCTCACCGGGGGGTATGAGGTCACCAACCTGCCCGACTCCTACCGTGCTCTGGGGGATGGATTTCTTTTGGGTGTTCCACGGGTGGTATGGTTCGCCATGGGAGTCCTCTTGATTGCCTGGGCACTCCTCCAGAGGAGCACATTCGGGCGGCAAATCCTCGCGGTGGGTAACTCGAAAACCGCCGCCGCCCAGATTGGATTACCTACCTCACGCCTGCTGATACTCAGTTTCGCCTTGAGTGGCGGCATGATTGGCCTGGCCTCGGTCATGTGGGGGGCCTACTACGGTAAGCTTCAATCGAGCGCGGGCGAGGGACTGGAGCTGCAAGCCATCGCAGCAGCGGTGATCGGCGGCTGCAACATCAATGGAGGTAGCGGAACCGCAGTGGGAACCTTCCTAGGGGCCTGTCTGATCGGAGTCCTCAACAATGGGCTCACCTTGCTTAAGATCAATACTTATTGGCAGCCGGTCTTCATCGGCTCCTTTATTCTGATCACTGTCCTGATCGATAGTTGGGTCCTCCACCGGACAAGGCGGACAGAACGATGAAGGTGAAAAAACTCCTCAGTCCGCATGAGTGGGGCTTGTTGGCCCTGTGGATCATTCTATTCGGGTGTTTCTCGTTCTATGCCGAGGGATTCCTGGATCCCTGGAACCTTTCAGACCGTAGCCGTCATCTAGTCGAGGTTGGCCTGATCGCGGTGCCGATGACCTTCATCATTTGTACGGCTGGAATCGACATCTCGGTCGGTTCGATGATGGTCCTCTCGGGGATTGTGATGGGAACCGCTTGGCGGGATCTGGGGATTGGAATCTGGGCGGCGGTAGCTCTAGCAGTGCTCACGGGAACACTCGCCGGCGCAGTGAATGGCTGGCTGGGAAGCTTTCTGGGAATCGCCCCGCTGGTAGTCACCCTAGCCACCCGGGCCCTCTACCGGGGGTTGGCGCTCGGGATTTCCTCCGCCAATCCGGTCAGGAAGTTCCCCGCTGATTTTCTGCAGGTCTTCGATAGTACACTCGGCTATGTTCCCTACACCTTCCTGCTGTTGCTGTTCGTTATTTTAGTGGGTCATATCATCTTCAAGAAGAGTTGGATCGGGCGTTATACCATCGCCATTGGCGCGAACGAAACCGCGGCGGAATTCTCGGCGGTTCCAGTGCGCATGATCAAAATGGGCATCTACACCTTCGCTGGCCTGATGAGCGGAATCGCTGCACCGATCTATGTGGCCCGTTTCGCCACCGCCAATCCCGAGCATGCTGGCTCCTTGGAAATGGAGACCATCGCGGCAGTGGTCGTGGGGGGCACCCGCATCACCGGGGGCAATGGATCGGTGCTTGGGACCGGGTTGGGGCTACTGGTGGTAGGAACCCTCCGGTATGGGCTTGATTTGATTGGCTTCCCGCAACAGGGCCAGACCATCCTGATGGGATTGGTGGTCATCGCCATGGCGGTCATCAACGAGTGGACCTCGCGGAGACGGTAGTAACAACAAGAGGGATTCGATCCACCATCACCCGCCAAGGTGTTCCTATCGCGGTTTTGTCGCCAGCCACGAACAATCCAGAAGTTGATCTCTCCCGTGTAACCGAACAAATTCTCGCCGCACGTAAAGGGAGAACACTGGGCGATATGACCATCTGCGAAGCGATTCGGCTGAACCGGTCTCGATTCTAACTCGCTCCTATTCCACCGGTTCCGCCTCGACCACGATGGTCGCGGGCTCGGACCTTTCCGGCATGGGCACAATCGAGTATCCCTCCCGCACACATGACCAGATGAAAGCCCCCAAGGCCAACGCATAACACACCACCCCACACCAGAACGCGGCCGAAATCCCCCACGCCAAAGCAATCACCATCGCCAGAACCGAAGCCAGAACCGAGGTAGCGCCATGGACTCCCCACAACCACGGAGTCAGCGAGGAGGCCCGTGAGAGCGCCACCTTCATCCCCAATGGAAAAGCAGTCCCCATCAACACCCCAATCCCACCCAGAACTACGATCGACAGAAGAATGCGCTCCCAGTTAGGGTAGCCACGGTAATGGGAAATCAGCTCCGGTGTGTAGTACCCAAACGCAACCAGCACCAGCAACAATGCCCCCAGCAGGATCACACCAATAAAACCGGGATTGCCAATCCGCTGCGTGAAGAGGCTTCCGAGACCACTCGCCAGCAGTAATGAAAACAAGACCACGGTCAAACTATATGTGGGATGCCCCAGGAACACCACCAGGCGCTGGACCTGCGACATCTCCACCAGCATGAAACCGAAGCCTATCGAACCAAAAAAGAGGAAGAGCGGGAGGCAGGACTTCAGGTTCACCCGGTCTGCACGCATCAGGAGGGGCAGGACAATAAAACCCACTGTGAGAATCAGGATAGTGATAAGCAGTGTACACAGCGTAAAGACCGCCTTCAGGTTGAAGGCGGTGGGGCCCTGTGACCAGTAAGTGCTGTCAAACATCGAACTGAACCGCAGTTGATTGAAGAAGAAGGGAGAGTCATCGGTGGGAGGAGCAAGATTGGCGGGGATATTCTCGGTGAACTCCTCAAAGGGACGTCCCCCAGCGATGTTTTCAAAGGTCGAAGTGGCGGCGGCGCGTGGAGAAAAATCCACATTGAAACGCATGGAGGCCGCCAACCGCTCCAGGCGGTCAATCTCGGTCTCTTTGAAGGGAGTCCGGCTGACCATCAGGCACCCCACTCCAGCAGGCGCACCGGCAGCAAAACAGCTGACCATGGCCAGGTGCTGACGTGGATTCTCCACACCGGTCGACTTAAGAGCCGCCACCGCTAATGCGGTCAAGCGGTGAAGCTCCCACTCGGCATCCTTCACATGCCAGCGTGAGACAGTCAGAACCCCCTCCGGATTGGTCTTCTCGAGGAGGGATTTCCAGGCTTCGATTGTGTAGAGGGTATTCTCCGCCAGTATGAAGGCCCCGGCGCTGGTGGCGGCCCAGGTGCTCACCATTGAGAGCTGAATCAGGTCATAACAATCCGCCTGACGGCTGATATAACTGCGGGCCTCATCATGCACAAAACGGATGCGCTTGTCCTGATCGAGATGGCCGGTGAATTCAGCGAAACGGTTGTTGACTACATCGAGGATATTTGCATTGATCTCGATCCCCACCACCGATTCCGCGCCGAAGGCCAGCGCGGAGAGGATATCCTTCCCTCCCCCGGCGCCGACCACAAGAACATGCTTGGGTTGACGGATGAGGTAGGGAAAGTTGACTACATCATACTTCAGGAAATCGATCCGGTTGGAGTCGCCCCCCCAGGCCGTCATGGTGGCCCCGGCGCCCGCATCCAAGGTCAACTCGAGCTGACGGACATTGGTGGTGGAGATATAGGTTGGGCTGATCCCCCATCCCTTGGGTTTGCTCTCTTGGCTTTCATCTCCGACCACCTGTATGCGCGAGAAGGCATTCCATTTTTCATACAGCGGAGCCGGTTCGAGTTTACCCTTGACCCAACGGAGTTTCACGAAGGGCTTCCCCTGGAAGGAACGGACTTCATTCACTACCACCAGGACGATCAACAGGATGGCCAGGGCAGTGGCGAATTGACGTAGCAACAGAGAACGCCCCTCGGACAAGAACGCGAGGGAAGCCAGCGCGGCCAGGAAGGCGGCGAAGAAAACTGCTGTCGGCCCATCCACAACCTCCAATGTAACAAAGAGAACCAGGCACCCCACCCCGGCCCCGGCCAGATCGGCACTATACAGTTTGCTCACCTGCGAGGGAAAACGTGTCAGAGCCAGGCAAGAACAAATCCCGGCAAAGACAAACGGGATCGAGGTGACAAAGTACACCAAGACCATGGAGAAATAGTCTACCAGGCTGATCTCCTTGGGCTCAATGATGGGAATGCACAGGTACGACAGGAAACACAACGCCATAGCCGTGGAGAAGCTGAAAGAATACAGCGCGAGGTGATACTTGGTTTTTTCCAGACGGAAATACGCTGGGAAGAGATAGACCAGATTAGCCCCCGCGGATATCCCCAACATGGCGATGGAAATGGCCGCAAAGGCATAGTGGTACCACATCGCGGCACTGAAGATCCGGGTCAACAGGATCTCGTACATCAGGGCCGCCAATGCCACGAGAAAGACCCCGTAATAGGGTCCACGACGACGGATCACATCCCAAGCCATTAGTTAGAAACAGCCTCAAGCCAAGGTCAGCAAGGAGAAAAGGATTAGGGTTTTGGCTCAACTTGTCAATAGAACAGCTTGCTAAAGACAGGACAACCTGATAAGGTGGCTTACCATGAACTTTGAAGCTGTTGAGCCTGTTTTCCAACCAGACGAACGTTTCACCCTCAATCCGAGCTCACCAATCCCTCTTTATCACCAGATGGAGCAGATCATTCTTTCACGCATCTCGACGGTCGAGATGGTGGGGAAACGGATGCCCTCGGAGTTTGAGCTGATCGAAATCTTCGATGTCAGCCGCGCCACCGTCAAGAAAACTCTCGATAATCTAGTCAACAAGGGATTGATCGAGCGCCGTCGTGGTGTCGGTACCCGGGTCATTAAACACCAGATCATCGAGGACCTCGCCCATCTGACCGGATACACCGAGAAGATGGAGAGCAAGGGCCTGACCACACGGACAACGGTCCTCGAGGTCAAGGAACATGTTCCCAACGCGGAAATCCGGAGCAAACTCCAACTCGACGAGGGTGAAAGATCACTTTCAGTCCGCCGTTTACGCGGAACCGATCAAGTCTTCCCAATCGTGTTGTTGCGATCGGAGATTCCAGTGGATTTGAAGATTGATCCCCATGAGGATTTCTCGCACTCGCTCTATTGGCTCATCGAGGAGAAGTATCACATCCCAATCGTGTGGGGCGAAGAGACCATCGAAGCCTCTACCGCCAGCGCCGACCAGGCCAAATATCTCCAGATCCGCCAAGGTGACACGATCCTCATCATGGAACGCATCACCTACACCCACGGCAACCGTCCGATCGAGTATGTCCGGGGTGTCTACCGGCCTGATCGCTATAAGTTTTCAATCAAGCTGAACCGGTAGATGAAGGATGTGATTCAGTGTGCGAGTACTGCAAAGATCCAACCTCTTGACATCTGAGAGAGAGAAGAATGGCTGGGGAGAGAGGACTCGAACCTCTAAACTCCTGCTCCAAAGGCAGGTGA
>CAYRBI010000205.1:0-9743 GCA_964422415.1 uncultured bacterium
TGTCGATGACAATGATCTCGGGGGAGACCTCCTCCTGCAGATAGATCGAATCCAGTGCCATGATGAGATCCTCACGGCGGTTCCAGGAGACCAGGATAACGGAGATGGTGGGGCTGGCGCCAGTCACAGTTCAGTCAGAAGCTTCAGATTCCAGATCAGGTTCCGCCTCATGCTGGGAACCAGGAAACAGGCATGAGTACAGAAACAGTGCAGGAGGGCATCTTGGTTCAAATGAGACTGGGGAGATTCCCAAAGAGCGCGGAAGTCATCCTCAAAATCCCCGAGGTTCGCGAAGGGACGTGAGAACTCACAGGTGGCCACATCCCCATTGGAGTAGATCACCGGGGTTAATCCGGTAGGCGCTACGCAACTCACCAGTGGCCGTTGATGGCGGAGCATGTCGAACTGTGCCTTCATTTTGGTGGCGAAATGACGGAAGGGGAAACCCATCTCACGGTTGAGAGCACGGATTTCCGCGGAGATGGCATCCCAATCCTCCTCCGGGGGCAGACCAATCCCCGGCGGATTGTAGCCCGGCTCACGTAGATGCTCCGGCACACCCCAAGCGCTGAAGCTGGAGCCACGCACCAGTTCCAGACCAAGGCAGATGCCAAACTCACGGCGGACCATCTCAGAGAGGGGACGGATCTCCCGGTAGTTCTTCTGGTTGACGATCATCAGGAAGACTGGCGTAAAGAAGCCCGGATCGGCCAGGTGTTGCAGACCCATCAGCTGATTGGCGGTGTCCATCGCCCGGCGGAAGGAGCCGGGAACACCACGGATGGCATCATGGGTCGGCTCCAGACCATCCAGTGAGATCTGAATCGAGATCCTCTTCTGGTTCCAGCTGGCAATGTCCCGGCAGTACTCCAGTGTCCGGTCCACCTGAAAACCATTGGTGTTGATCTGGATATCACGGGAGCTGGGGGAGTCATGGATGATCCGGATTAGTTCGGGCAGACGGCGGTGAAGAAATGGTTCACCGCCTGTGATGGCGATCTCCTCCCGCACTGGAGGAAGGGTCTTGAAGAGACGTGTAATCCGTTCAGGGGTGAAATCTTGGGTACCGTCATTCAGGTTGTCCGCATAAAAGCAGTGCCCGCAACGCATGTTGCAGTGGGTGGTCACATACAGGATCAAGATCTCGAGGGCATCCTTCGCGGCGAGGGCCTGGCGGCGTGCTCGCAGTTCCTGCCCCACCACACGCAACTTATGGATCATGGACATGACTGATGTGCCATCCTCTCACACAAGACGGAGCACCTCGCTGGCGATACGGTCTACCTGTTGCTCAGTAAGCTTGGAGGACAGAGGCAAGGAGAAGACCCGCGCAGCGATTTTTTCGGTTACCGGCAACATCCCCTCGCGCATTCCGAAACGATCCCGGTAAGCCGGATGGAGGTGCAAGGGGTCATAATGCACAGTGGCCCCGATCCCCTTGGCGCGTAACCCTGTTACCACCTCATCCTGTAAAGCCTGGGATTGATCCGTGAGTCTCAGGACATATAAATGATTGGCATGAGTGATCCCCTCCCTTGTGATGGGGGTCTGAATCCGCCCTTCATTCTTGAAGGCCGCTTGATAGAGATTCCAAGCCATTCTCCGGCGTGCCTGCATCTCCGGGAGGCGCGATAGCTGCGCCCGTCCCAGGGCCGCAAGCAGATCATTGGCATTATACTTAAAACCAAAGTGAGTCACCTGGTAACGCCAAGCTCCCTCCGCGCCAAAGCGTTTCCAAGCATCACGGCTCATACCATGCAGACTGAGAGTAACCGCGCGTTCATGTGCCTCTGCGTTGGGAAGGGTCAACATCCCCCCCTCAGCGGTGGTGATGTTCTTGTTGGAGTAGAAACTGAAGCAGGCGGTGGATTCACCAGAACCAATGGGAACTCCCGCATAGGAAGCGCCCAAGGCATGGGCGGCATCCTCGATGAAAGCCAAGTCATGCTGATGGGCAATCGCGTGCAGCCGGGTCAGGTCCGCCGGGTGGCCCGCATAATGGACCGGGAGGATCGCGCGGGTCCGGGTGGTGATCAGCGTTTCCACATGGCTGGGATCGAGACAGTAAGTCTCCGGGTCCACCTCCGCAAAGACCGGGGTTGCGCCACAGTGCACGATCACATGTCCAGTGGCGGCAAAGGTGAGCGAGGGTAGGATCACCTCATCCCCCGGACCGATGCCATGCACCAGGAGAGCCAGATGCAAGGCAGCCGTGCAGGAATTCAAGGCCAGGGCATGACTGGCTCCCACCATGCCACGAAACTCCTCCTCGAAGGCCATGCATTCCGCGCCACGGGTCAGCCAGCCATGATCGAGCACACGCAGGACTGCCTCCCGCTCAAGACCGGTCAGGTCCGGCTCACCAATGGGGATGTATTCACTCGGATGGATATCAACCATGGCTTATTGTTTGAGGTTAGGAGATAGGGACGCCTTACTGAAGAGCCGGGCCTTGAAGAGTTTTCCGGAGGGGATCGGCATTCCATCGAGTTCCTGGTAACCCTGGGTCAACATGGGAATACGGAAGACCTCGGTCCATTCCACACGCTCTTTCAGGTAAGGCTCCATCTCGGGAAAGCGCGAGGTGAAAAAGAGTGACCTTTTACTCACTGAGGGGATCAGCGTTTCCGCCACGAGCGCACCCTGGGTGTACCGGTTAGCCAGAAAATAGCGCCCCTCAACCTCAAAGATGGCCAACGGCGGAGAGTTTCCTTGGGATGCCGCTTGAACACCCGGCATCTCTTTGCCAAGAAGGTCCGTCAGACTGGTCTGTATGAGTGGCACCTTGGGCGTTCCCTGTTCAAGCGCATCGAACAGGGTGGTGGAGATGCCCTCGCGGCGGAGGGTTCCACGGTACCAGGGGGTAGTGAAGAAGCCCTCGGAGATCAGCGCGATCCGTTGTCCACGCCGGGCGGCCTCTTTCTGAAAAAGGAGGGGGAAGTAGGTGTAGTCAACTGGGGCGTTGGGAGTAACCGAGACGGCCAGGAGGACTCCACCAGGGGGGACTTCATCCAAGCAGCGGTTGGCATACCGTTCGGGTAAGCCGGCCAGATCTTCTGGCGGGAGTTGGAGTTGGGAAATCTGCTGAACCAGTAACACTCCCGCTACCAATAGAAGCGGGAGCGGGAGCAGGTGGTGCTTGTTCACAGCCCATTCGAAGAGGAACGCCCATCCCGCCGCCAGGGTGAGTCCAATAAGGACGATGGGCAACAGGTGGAAAGTTTCACGGTCCGCCACATGGTATTGGGCGATGAAGAGGGTGGGCAGAAGCCAGGCCATGAATCCCGCGATAAGGGTGCGTGGCGAACGATGAAACAACATGGCCACTCCCAAGCCCGCCACGGGCAGCGACAGGCCAAGGTTGGACCACCAGAGTCCGGGCAGTAACCACAAACCGGCCAGACTGATACCCCAGGGATGCGGCCCGGTTCCCTCCTGGAAAGCGAGCCATTCTTGAGCACGGACAATCTTCTGATCAAGACGGAACTGTACCGCCGAGAAGCTCCGCCACAGATTCGTCAGATTAGAGGGATCCTCCCAATTCAGGGGTGGATCTCCCTGGGCACGCAACAACAGGAACAGATATGGGAGGAGGGTTGCGGCAATGAAAACCACGGCCGCGGCCAGAACAGAACGCATCCGTAGCCTGGAATCTTTGAGAGGTTGGACCAAGAAAAGAGCTAGTCCCGGTAGCATGAAACCCATCAGACGGTGATGCCCGAAACCTAGTCCGGCAACCACTGCGATGACAATCAATGTGGTGGTCTTTGGCTCTACCACGAAACGGGCGGCCAGATAGACCAGGAGCGCGGCAAACAAGAAAGAAAGGCCATACACTTCGGCCACCATGCCTTGTTTCCTGAGTAACGGGGCGAGGCTCAGGATGAGGATACCCACCCGCCAACCCAGCGCGGCGGAGATACCCCCCCCACCCCGGCCCTCCCCGGTTAGCAGATACCCCCCACCCCAACCCTCCCCCGCAAGGGGGGAGGGGGAATCATACTCCCTCCCCCCTTGCGGGGGAGGGTTGGGGTGGGGGGTAGACGATTCTTCCCCGACCTTCGTTTCCTCACTCCATGGAACTAGCCGCAACAGAAAACCAATCCCCACTAGGATCATTACAGAGGAGAACAGGTGTCCCTTCCAGGCCACTGAACCGAGCGGAAGGAGAAAAAAAACCTTTTGAAGCAAGAGATAGAGCGGGTAGCCAGTGGGATGCGCGACTCCATTGCACCAGGCCGCAGTCAGGAGTTCGGGCTCATCTCCCCACCATAAATGCGGATAGAGCCGGAGAATATAAAGGCAGCCTACTAATCCCAGCAGAGCGGGATCGAGCCAGCGCGTTAGGATTTGGGGCCGGGTTGAGTGGACCATGTTTCCTGGCTAACAGGGAATCACGGACAGGAGAAAGAGGGAAGACCAGTGAGGAAATATGGAGGGACGCATTCCATTGCGTCCCAGCGTCCCGAATTGATTGCGTCCTCGAGGTCACGGACCCGACGGAGCGGGTCCTTCCTGGGTGGGACACAATGCAATAACACCATATATTAAGTTGAAGCATCTATTCCTTTCAGATACTTTTTAATGAAGCAATGCGCTCCCTTCTCACCATCGTCATTATCACCTAGACTATAAAGGTTAGCCAAGTCAGAAATCCGAGATCCTCGTTCCAGGACTTCCCTCTTCTTCTCAACGGGTATGGCGTAACGAACACTTGATGCAGCCCGGAGATGGTGTGTCCATACGAGATCTCTGCTTGTAAAGGAAGCGAAAATGCCAGTCGAAACATTCGTCCATGCCACCGAAAAGATCCGTAACCTAGCCATTATCGCTCACATCGACCATGGGAAGACCACCTTGATCGATGCCATCATGCGTTCTTGCGGTGTGTTCAGAGACAACCAGGAAGTCCAGGAACGTGTCATGGACTGTAACGACCAGGAACGCGAGCGTGGAATCACCATCTTCGCCAAAAGCGCAACGGTGTACTGGGAGGATTATCAGATCAACATCGTGGACACCCCCGGCCATGCGGATTTCTCGGGAGAAGTCGAACGTACCCTGGGGATGGTGGATGGTTGCCTGTTGCTGGTGGATGCTGGAGAGGGACCGATGCCCCAAACCCGATATGTACTGCGGCGGGCACTGGCTCTCGGGCTCCATCCCATCGTGGTGTTGAACAAGGCCGACCGTCCCAATTGCGAGCCAGATGTCACACTCAGCGAGGTCTTTGACCTCTTTCTCGAACTCGGCGCCACTGACCAACAAGCCGATTTTCCGCACATCTACGCCTCCGCGCTGGAGGGGTGGTCCACACGGGAACTTGGTGATGAACGCGAGGATCTTGAATCCCTTTTCAAACTGATTGTCCAACATGTTCCCCCTCCGCAAGGCGTGATCGATGCCCCCTTCCAGATGCAAGTGACCACCCTGGACTGGAACGAATACATGGGCCGTCTGGTGGGCGGACGTGTTCTCCGCGGGGAGGTGCGTCAAGGCCAGCAGCTGATCCGGGTGCCGGTGTCTGGCGCGGATCCCAAGCGCTTCTCCCTCACCAAGATCTGGGGACATCAAGGCATGAAACGGGTAGAGAGAGCCAACGCCTCGGTGGGTGAAATCCTCTTTCTCGCCGGGCTGGAGGAGGTGGAGATCGGTGACACGATCTGCCACCCGGACTTGGTCGAGGCATTGCCACCTTTACAGATCGATGAACCCACCGTCTCGATGACCTTCCTTCCCAACAACTCCCCCTTCGCGGGACGTGAGGGGAAGGCCGTCACCATCAAACAGATCCAGGAACGCCTCCAGAAAGAAATCATGACCAATGTTTCCTTGCGGGTTCATGAACTGGGGCAGGAGGGAGTTGAAGTCAGCGGACGTGGTGAATTGCATTTGTCCGTGTTAATCGAGACCATCCGCCGTGAGGGTTGGGAGTTGGTGGTTTCCCGCCCGCGTGTCATCTTCCACGAGAAGGGGGGCAAGCGGCTCGAACCGATTGAGGTGTTGACCATCGATATCCCGGAAGATCACATCGGGATCGTGATGGAGAAGATCTCGGCGCGGCGCGCGGAGGTCAAGGAGATCCAGCACGGCGAGGGTGGACGTGTACGGTTGGAGTGCCTGATCCCCACACGGGGATTGGTTGGCTACCGCTCCGATTTCATGACCGATACCCGTGGGCTGGGAATCATCGCCTCGCGCTTCCTTGAATATGGAGAATATCGTGGCGAGGTCATCCATCGGACACGGGGCAGTCTGATCGCCATGGAAACCGGGCGCAGCACCGCCTATGCGATAGATAATCTCCAACAACGGGCGGTCATGTTCATCGGCCCGGGCGAGGAGATCTATGAAGGGCAAGTAGTGGGCGAGAACGCCCGTGAGGGAGACATGGTGGTCAACCCCTGCAAGAAGAAGCAGCTTTCCAACATGCGCGCCTCCGGCTCGGATGAGGCCACGCTCCTCACCCCACCCCGCCGGAACACTCTCGAACAGGCCATTGAGTGGATCGCGGATGATGAAATGGTCGAGGTAACTCCCGAATCGGTCCGTATCCGTAAGAGAATCCTCAAGGAATGTGACCGCAGAAAACACCGTCAGATCGAGGGGAAACAGACCTGAAGACTGATTAAAAAAAAGCCGTATGTTGTTCACACTTCAGTGTGTGGGGTTGTTTGGAGTTCAACCTTTGGGTTGCCCCACACGCTAAAGCGCGAACAACATACGCCAACCTCCCGCGGATAGACTCGCTCCTTTATCTCTTCGTTTTCTGGAGGATTCGCACTCCTTCCGTTTGTGTTATGATTTTCTTCATGTTGGGAGGTCATCATGTCACGGTATCTCTCCTGTTGTGTGTGGATGTTTTGCGTGCTCCTCACCCCTGTTTGGGGGATGACTGAATCCTGGCAAGGCGACCCCTTCATGGGGGACTGGCAAGGAACTCTTCAATCCAAGGACGGCGCCAAGCCAGTCGTGGCCCAAGTCATCGCGCTGGGAGACTCGGCCTTCCGGGTACAGCTGCTCGCGGAGTTTGACAAGGACCTGCCCCCCATCACGGTTCTGGAGGGGAAGCAAGAGGGAAACAAGGTTCCCCTGGCGGGACAGGATTGGACCGGAGAGGTCACACCGGAGGTTCTCAAAGCCACTCACACCACCACCGCTGAATCGGTAGAGCTCAAGAAAACACTTCGCCTCTCTCCAACTCTGGGCCTGAAGCCACCCGAGGACGCGATAGTGCTCTTCGATGGCAGCAGTCTAGCCGAATGGGTGGGAGATGATGGGACCGATTCCAAATGGAAGCTGACCGGAGATGGAGCAGTGGAGATCGTGCCCCAATCAGGCAACATGTCCACACGCCGGCACTTCAAGGACATTCATATGCATTTTGAGTTCCGTGCCCCTTACGCCCCTGGCAGTCCCTATCAGTGGTATGGCAACAGTGGGCTTTTCCTACAATCCTCTTTCGAGATTCAGATCCATCAAAACTATGGTGCGCCAAATACCGCCGATGTAGCCGGAGCGGTCTATTCCCTCTTCCCGCCCCGGGTGAGCATGTGCGCGCCGCCGCTGCAATGGCAGACCTATGACCTCTGGTTCCGGGCCTCCCGCTTTGATGAGGCCGGGAACAAAACCCAGAACGCGCGTTTCACTCTCTACCACAATGGCGTCTCGGTCCATCAGGATCTCGAGATGCCCAAACCCTGTTTCCCCGATATCCCACAATCCAAGGAACCCTACTCGATTCTGCTCCAGGACCATTTGAACTCGGTGCAATTCAAGAACATCTGGGTGAAGGAATTGGGAGAGGAGGAATGGAAAGCGGACTTTGGGGTGGGGAAATAAAATCCCAACTAATGGATGATTTCATTGAGGTGAATTTGCTGGTCATTATCTACGCAGATGAGTTTGACCTGGCCTCTTGGAGCGGAACCACTTCCGGGCCGAATCATCTGTTTGTCAACAGTTTGAAGAGTTGTTTTCTGAGTGTTGAAAACGACACGAACAGTCGTTCGGTCTAACCTGGCGTGTCCATGGAATACGCTCGTTAGGTCGAAGACATAGTTCAGAAAACATTCAGTCGCCTTGAACTGGTCGGCATATCTTCTGGGGCTGTTTGACTTCAACTCGCACAAGATGAGATAATGCTTGCTGTTATCCGAGCAGAATATGACTGCATCGCATGCCCTATTGTGCGGCGAGCTTGCCGAATTATTCAGGAGGGGTGAGAATCCTTTCGCATGTCTTTCTTCGGGATGGAAGACAAAGCCAGGTGATTCGTTGTGGAGCAAAATCACCACTCTCTTGAGTCCAGCATTCTGAGCTTTTTCCTTGAGCACAATCCTGTTGAAGGTTCCTCCTGATAACTCCCAACAACCCTCTTTCAGGATTCTCTGAAGGACCTTTACCTCTTCCTCGTGCTCACTCATCATCGTGTCCGTGGATGTCATCCCAGATGTCACGCTGAACCCTGTTCATCTCGTCAATTGTGTCGTCGAAGCTGGGGTACTCGAAACCACCATCGACCAACGGCTTCATGCGCCGCAAGACGCAGGTTGGTCCCATTCGCTTCGATTCACCACCATTCCGCTTCTTTTTTTCTTCCTCGGCAATATAGAGGTGAACTTGCTCCGAACGAAGGACTTCAGACTTATCATATTTATACTTCTTGGCAAGATTTTTATCACTTTTCCCGAGCAACAGCAGGGTGTTCAACTCCTTCGCGATGTAGTCACTGTGCGTGGTAATGAAAACCTTGATTCCCGCATTCACCAAACGCGCAAGGAATCGAGCCAACTTGCGTTGGTTGGTGGGGTGCAGGTTGAGCTCCGGTTCGTCAATCATCAAGAGATCGCCTGCACAAGCCCTATGATGGAGATAGAAACCAATATCCATTAAGCTACGAACCGAGCTTGAGCTCTCTCTCAGGAGTAGGCGTGTATTCTCAGATGGATTTGGGACAAAATGGACCACCTTCTGAACAACACGGAATTCACCGCCCAACAAACTGTTGAACTCGCGAAGGAGTTCCGGGTGTTCTTTTCCAAACTCGCTCTTTGTTCCAGCCATATCATTTAGCTGGTTCACGAAGTCCACGTTATCTCGGACAGGAAACGCATATCGTGGATTGAACTCTGAGAAGATCGCCGAGAAGATCTCGTGGGACTTCAGGTTCTTGGACTCCTCGATGTTCGCCACTATCTCGGCCAGTCTTGTACGAGTCAAATTTAACTCGTTCTGGAAGATGGCAGCACCTGTCCTTTCTGCACTTGCCATGAAAGGACGAGGGAGAGCATGGCCAAAGTAGAAGTCATGTAAGACAGGGGCGACGAATCTTTTCGTCATGAAACGAGAGAACCGCCCAAGTGTGGACGCATGTGAATAGACACTCAGAACTGTAGATGCTTCGGGTTTCGAGAATGTGTACAGAGGAACCTCACCCCGGTTAACCGCAACTTTCCTTTCGAAGGGCAGACTCAGCTGGTCGATTGGTGGAGGAATATGAATTTCGACGTGAGCTTCTACGTCTCGATCTTGGTCAGCGGCCAATGCAGCCGGGAGAAGCCTCTGGTATGCACTCGCGAGTCTGTTGAGAACACTCTGCCACCTCTGAAGAACATTACCCTTAAGTTGTAGATCAACAGTCCCCTGTGAATGGACCTTTCTCGCTAGACTCTGAGGCAACAGACCAGCATCCAACTCGCGCCAGCTCTTCAGGAACCCATACAGCGCGTACGCGGCGTAAG
>CAYRBI010000206.1:0-9664 GCA_964422415.1 uncultured bacterium
GCAAGTCGCCTCGGTGCAGCTGCTCAACAAGGTGGGCAACACCCCGACCCCGATTGGGAAGGTCCTGGATCCCATCAATGGGAAACTGACCACGGGAACACAAACTAACCAGATGCGTTTTGGCGGTCACATTCAGTGCCTCTCCAATGGGAACTTTGTCGTCGTCGTCGATGACCGCGACACCAATTTCAATGGACTGGAATCCATTCCCTTTGCCATCATCGACCAGAACACCGGTTTGGTGACAACAGGCCCAATCGACGCCAACCACACCCCCAATGATCCCGGTGTCAATACCGGCATCTGGGCCAATGTCGCGGCATATAATGGCGGCTTCGCGGTACGTCCTACCAGCAACTGCAACTACATCCTCTTCTGGAACAACGACGGAACCCCAGCGGGCACTTGGGACGCCCTCACTCTAGTCCGGACCGATTTCTCGACGGCACTCCCACCCGCCAATGCCTTGAATACTTCCGTCGGCGAAACCAGCGGTAGTAATGTCCGCCTCGGTTCGCATACCAACAGCAACTTCATCTACCTGGTCGGAAGAGGCATTGGTGAAGACGGCGGCGCGACCACTGCGGTCTATGTGACCAAGATCAACGCGACCACCCATCAGACAGTCGGTGAGGTTCTGGTGAATGATACCTTTGCGGCCACCCCGGACCGGACAGAAATCACTGTCGACAAGAATGACAACTTCTTTGTGTGCTGGTCGGATACCACTAACACCGGCAACCTGCAGATCATCGGGCGCGCCTATGACATGAATATGGCCCCGATCACTCCTGCATTCTTAGTCTATGAGAACAGCGAGATTGACGCCGATCATGCCCCGCTGGGCTTCTCGTCCAAGCATCCTTCCTGCTGCATGGTGGATTACCGTGTGCTGGTAACCAGCCGTTTCAACAACACGGTAGAGACCGGAACATTGAACCTGGTCACCAACGATCACTTGGCGGTTGTGTTCCAGCTGCCCTCGCCAGCCTCAGTTGATGGTTGGACACAGTACTGAGATATAATAAGTGCAGGGAGAGAGCATCCTGGGAAAGACCCAGGTGGCTTGTTTCTCCATCCAGTCAGTTAGTTCAGGGGGGACACGTTGGGTGTCCCCCCTTTTTTTTCAGCAAATGACTGGTATTGGCGGAGTAGTAAATGAAAAGAGGGGATTCTCTCTTCTGGACATGGAGCCTATGCTCGCACCAGTCCGGCCGTGGTGAAGCCATTTCATCCAAGGGGGCAAAGCGATGGAAGACGAACAAAGTGTTGGGGTTGAGGATCGCCTCGCGCATATCGAAGGCCGTCTCAAGACTATTCAAATCTGTCTCTACATCCTCCTGGGATGGGTGGTGGTCATGAGTACTCCCTTCGGTGAAGCTTTTCGACGCAACTTTGGCAATACCTTCCTTATAATCATGGCTTCCGCCGCAATCGCATTGGGCTTCCTTTGGGCGGTGTCGTCTTATCAAGGGAAGATGGGGGAGGAGAGGCAGGAATCCTTGAATGAACCCAGCGGTAACGAGCCGGACTAACTGGCTGGACCAGGTTTGCCCATTGCCTCTGACAAGATATGCTAGCCTGTATGGACAGGTCGACTACGTGGCTCAGACACTTCTTCGGTCTGGGGATACACCCCTGGGGTGTAATCACTGCCGCAGGCGCTCTTGCATGCTTGGGAACCATGCTGGGTTTCCTGGGCACCTGGGCCTGGTACCTTGAGATCCTCTCGCATTTCCGCCTTCAGTATTGCCTAGGTCTTGCGTTTGCCACATTGCTGCTGCTGATTCCCAAGCACTACAAAACCGCCACCGTGTTCGGTCTGACCTCAGCGGTCAATCTAGCCGTGATTGCCCCCCTTTATATGGGCAGGATTGAGCAAGGTCCCCTCCCCACAAACACATTACGGGCGATGTTGGTTAATGTGAACACCGCATCTGGAAACGTGGAGCGGGTCGGGCAGGTCATCCAAGAATATAATCCCGATTTGATTGTCCTTGAGGAAGTCAACGACCGCTGGATCGAGAACCTTCATCCCGTAACCCAATTTTACCCCTATGCAAAAGTCCAACCCCGGCCAGACAATTTCGGCATTGGCCTCTACAGCCGGCTTCCCCTGAAGAAGATCAGCGTTGTCTGCTTGGGAGTCGCGGAAGTTCCTTCCTTGTCCGCGCTGGTGGAGGCGGGCAGCGAAGTTCTCACGGTTCTCGCTATCCATACCTTGCCCCCCTCAGGTGAGCGATATAGCCAGCTGCGAAACGAACAGTTGGCCGCGATCCCCGATCTGGTACGGGAGGCCACGGCGCCTGTCCTTTTACTGGGCGATTTGAATGTCTCACCTTGGAGCCCCTATTTCAAACACCTTTTGAGGGACACCGGTCTGAAGGACAGTTCCCAAGGCCGGGGAGTTCAACCCACCTGGCCCGCCGACCGCCCCGTGTGGCTGATTCCTATCGACCATTGCCTTCACTCCCAGAGGATCATTATTACTGATAAACGCATTGGCCCTTTTGTGGGTTCCGACCACTACCCGGTCATTGTGGACTTCGCGCTTCGTGATCCCTGGCTTCACCTCGGTGTCATTTTCTGACCTCCAACCCGTTTCAAGGATACACACACGCATCGGAACCATTCATGATCCCTACCAGGCAGGGTGACCGCATGATATTTCGCTTCCTCCTCCAAACAGGCCGTACGCTGGCGATGGGGTACATCCTGTACTTCTATTCGGAACGACTTTTCTGGACCACCATCAAGCCCACCGATAAATCCTTTGATCTCATTGTTGGCTGGTTGCTGTATTCTTCGACCGCTTATCTGTTCCTCTCTGTGACCGCTTGGTTCCGGGTCCGTCGAGCCTCCTCCATTTTCCTCGCGGGGGCGGTTTATGGCTGGCTGGTGGAAGGAGTATTGACGACAACCTTGTACGGAACCGAAGCATCAGCCCCCTTTCCCATCAGCTTGTCATGCACTGGGCTGTCTTGGCACGCGCTGATCAGTGTCATGGCGGGGTATTACTACGCCGCGAGAGTCCTCGAAAAGAGGAATTGCTGGCTTACTATGGCTTTCTCGTTGTTGATTGGGTTGTTCTGGGGATGTTGGGCATCATTTCAATGGCGGGAAGATCCACCTCTCGTCACCCCAGTCGTGCTATTCCTACTGTATAGTATTATTGTCACCGTGCCGTTGGTTCTGAGTTACTGGCTCCTCGGAAGACTGCGGATAGTGGATTTCCAGCCAGGCTGGTTGGGAATGATGGTTTCAGTGACCATCCACCTGTTGTTCTTGTGGAATGGGAGCATCGCCACCTTGGGATGGAGCCCATTATTCATTCTGCTGCCCCTCTTACTCCTTGTGTGTGGAGTTCTTCTTTGCAACCGCCCCCAGGAACCGCTGATCCCAACTGGGTGGGAACCCTTTGCGTGTCCACCGGTCCTGACCAACTGTCTGATCCTCTTTACGATGCCGTTGTTTGCATCATTGGCTTATGGCTGTAACCTGTGGTTCGCTCCGGAAGGAACCGGATTCAACCATCTGGTTTGGATTGTCACGATTCCATTGGGAGCCATTCTGTTTTTCACTGCATGTGCTCGCGTTGTAATCGGATACTTCCATCGGACAAGTGGGGGAGATAGATGACTAGTCATGCCAGCCATTTAAGATAGGCTTTCACTTATCCTCTGTGCATACTTCATTCATGATGAGCCTTGTCCTAGCCACAATCAAGTATTTTCTGAGGTTACGCCTTAGCTTCTGGGGTGACCTTTTTGAGGTTCCGATTGGCCACTGTCTCTACTCGGCGGGGCGGAAGCGTTGTAGACTTTCCTTCAGTGCCGGCGTGGCGGAATTGGCAGACGCGCCAGATTTAGGTTCTGGTGGGCAACCCCCGTGGAGGTTCGAGCCCTCTCGCCGGTACCAGTTCATGCCATTCAACTTACGCACCCCGTTGACCTTCCCGCAACGAAATCACGTTTTCCGGACTGCTGAAAAGATGCTGAAATGCATCTGCTTTGTCTAGTGCCTTGTCGATATGCGAGACAACTTTTTCCTGGAACAACACCTCTCGCCGGTCCTTGGTTTGGCGAATATAGGATGCCTCGGTAATATCCGCCGGACTGTGACCGAGATAGTTCCTGACGTCGAATCCATACCAGCCTTCATCTGTCGATTGTGATGGAATGGTCTTCCGTAAATCCTTGGGGACAACCGTTGTGCCAGGTCGCCACCGCTTCAACGCCGCGCTCATTCTTTGGCTGTATGTGTACCGGTCGGCGTAGGGGATAACGTTCTCACCATCCCTCGGTAAGGATGCCAGCAAGCCACAGACAGCTCGAGGAATGGGGATCCGCCGCACACTGGATTCATTTTTAACTTCTCCCTCGATGGTGATCTTTGCCGCTGATAGGTCTACGCGGTCCCATGTGAGCCGCTGGACTTCAGTCAACCTCATTCCACAGAATCCCTGTAACGCCGCGCCAACGGCCAGGAACCGCCGCTGTGGCTCATTCCACCACAGCCAGGTCACGAACCCATGGACATCTAGGAAAGTGAGATGCTCCGCTCCCTGTAATTCATCGTAGCGGGTAACCCCTCTTCTCTTACGATGGAGAACTCCCTTGGCGAAGTCCCGGAAGATTCCCTTCCAGTTAGTCGATGCCCATAAACTCATGGCCTTCACCACGCGGAGCCGGTCCTTAATTGTTTTGTCTGAGTAGGACTTTTCCCCATGCCGGAAGTCCAGCAAATAAATGTAGTACCGTTGGGCATGTGAAAGCATGAGGTCGCCCCAACAAACAAGACCTTGTTCTCCACACCATTTGAGAAAACGTCTGACATCGCCATCATAGTTCTTGACCGTGGTCATCTTGGCGGTTTGTGTTTCCATCCATTGGCGTGCCACCTCCCCTATCAGTAATTTCTGGGGAGAGCCACTTCCGAAGTATGCGTCAATTGCTTGACATGCCGCCTCTTCCATGGTGCCGTAAAGGGACAACCTGCTTCCCTGTACCCCTTTCGTAAGCTGATAACTGGAGGTCCACTGTCCGCCCCCGATTTCCCTCATCCGGAACCTTTTCCCGTCCCTCGATACCACCTGGTAGGTGTCGTGGCCCCGGTACTTTTGTTGGGTTGCTACCCAATCCTCGTTGACCGGGACCGCCTTCAATCTTCTCCTCCTCATGTCGCTCTGTCTCCTCTCTGGAGACGTGACCACGTGAGGAAAGGGTACACCGATCAAGGGCGGCGATAAGGCTATTTGACCATGTTTTTTTATTGACTGTGCGCAGGCCGCCGTCTCTGCGCAGGCGGTCAATGTCGATCCCATTGGTGTAATTTGGCCATTCATTTTCATCCAGCCAGGTGTCACGCTCGATTCGGATACCCACTCAACCTACTCCCCTATCAGAAATCTCCCCCTTACTCACCTGGGGAAGCGACTGGCTCCCATACAGGACGTCTCTTACCGTTCAGCGTCCAACTCACTCAAACTCTTCGCTGGCTCATCCGATGCAGTCCATTTTAAGCGGAAAGGATTCTCGAGCTGTCCTCTGAAATCATCCTGAGTCAAAACACCTTGCAGGACCTGGTCATACAATTGGCCGATCAGAACATCCGAGTATTCGCAACCAGGCGGAACCAGCCCCTTGGACCGGGCTTCCTGAGCCAAGGGACCATAGCGCCTCTGAAGTTCCCGCTGCTCATGTAATACGGTCAGGCGCTCGATCAGTTGCGCTCCAGTTTCACCGCCTGCCACCTTGGAAAACTCATGAAGAGGTTCTGGGTTCTTGTGGCCCCACGCCCGCTCGAAGGCAACCTGCCGCGCCTTCCAATCGGCGTACAGCCCTCGCTGGAACCCCAATGGTGTCAGCCCAAGGTGAAGACAAGCCTCGTCTTCAACGGCACGAATAGCAGGGTCCATCCCCACCTCCCGCGCGGCCCCCAGCTCAAGAACCTGAGTCCTGTTTTCTCTGCTTCCAGCCGCAACCAAAGCGTCTGCCTTCTCCAGAAGGCCATCTTCAATTCGCATCGATATCGTTGTTTTGCTCATGTTCAATCCCCTTTATATTGCTTGTGTATATACTATTGCATGACTTCTGAGATACTGTCAAGCCCCTTTCGTTTCTCCTTGCGAAAAAAAAAGAGGGGCCCGCATAGCATGACCCCTCCGTCTGCACTAGGCGTGGTGCCGCCCAGCACGAGGTTTCGTAGAGAAATTGGGGGAGGTCGCCCTCCCCCCAAACAAACCGTTTATTTGCAGGTGGTAAGTGCCAAGCGCTTACCCCATCTTTAGGCTGGAATAATCCCATCAATTAGCACGAACGCACTTGGTCTCCGGATGGCAACATCGCACCGCATGTAAGCTCGCACCCAGACTTGACCTTTCTTGAATGCGCTCGAACCGGAGTCGCCACCCACACGGGTCGCTTCGATGTTGACCTGTGTGCGAATCCCAAGGGCCATCTCCGAGAATCGTCCCACAAGGATCTGACTGGCATCATCACTGGTTCCCTTGGTCAGATTGACCGGCAGTTTCGAGGCCACCCGGAACGTCACCTTCTCGGACAACCAACGTGGGGGTTCGTAATAGGGTCCCGCCGATTCGTGGAAGGCGGCTATCGTAGCCCACTCGCGTGGCGACATAATGACGCTGATCTCGCCCGGTCCGGTTGGGACGTTGTTCTCCAAGAGAATCTGGACCGCTTGCAGCAATTTGCTGTAGTCGGTTATGGCCGCGCCATTGGCTCCCAGATCGATCTTTTCAATCCTGGTGTCCTTGGTGATTCCCACCGGCTCCCCAACACCGGATCCGAACAGCGCCGCGTTGTCCACCTCTTGGGCAATCGCCACGGCAAGGAGGTTCTCGATCACCTGTGCGGCCATGGGGGAATCCTCCACCAGCTCGAGGGAAACCTTGGTCAGGACACCCAATTTCAGCGCCGTCAACTTGCAGTAATCCAGAGTTCCCTCGGACTCGCTGAAGTCTTGATTTTCACCGACCCATGCGGCGGTGGGATCGCTCGCAATAACTGGAAGGGTCACATCTTGCGTGGGCATCGGAAGGATACCCATCCCAGCCGCTTCTAGGACACTCTCGGCCCGGAACAGGTCGATCAGGTCCAAGCTGAGTGTCTCCGGAACCAGAATGCCGCCAGCCCCGGCACTAAGAGTAGACATGGTCCGCCTCTCCGGTTCGGCCCCGTCCCACTTTCCGGTTGCCATGCCACGGATAAGCCGCCCGATAGACAATTCACCAGGTTTGTTGCTCCCGTTCAGCCGTTCGCCATGCCGCAACATCCGGAGTTCTCCCGGCAAGTGAGGCCGGGTGTATCCACCGGACGGATCGGGCTTGATGGCTTCATTCATGGGCTGAGCGAAATATTCAGTACGCTTTTCAGCGGCCTGCATCGCCTCACCTTGTTCACGCAACATGTCGCTCTCCGCTCCGAGAGATTTAACACGGGACATTTCGTATTCGGTCAATTCACGATGCCCGTCCAAGGCAACGTCGATGATCGCTCTGGCTTCCTTCGCCTTCGCGGATGCTTTTTGGAGTAAGTCTAGATAAGTCATTTTTCATTCTCTCTCAATTCAGTTTCCGCAGGGATAATGCAGTTCGCGGTTTCTGCAAGGAGTGAGGCGCCGGCCTCGGCTCTCCCGATTGTTTTATCCAGTGGAGTGGGGCGTCGGCCTCGGCTCCCTGTTTTCACGGAAGACGATTTCATCTCCCGGACATTCCTTTTGAAATCCACGCAATACTCCAACTCCCGCCACCAGAAGGCCTGCGACAATCAGCCCCAGGGGGAGATAGATCAGCACACAGCCGGTCACGATCAGACCCCCTCCAATCAACAGGCACCAGTTTTCTGCATCCATCGTCACTCCCCTAGCCTTACGCCATTTTTGCTTTTCATTTCAGTTTAATTCCGCGCTTGCTTTCAACACGATCAGCGACATAGGCGACATAGTTTTCGACCCCCCCCTCCCCGGTGACACTCAGTCATCACGAGACCAGTTCCGCTCGACGACGTGTGATGCAACCTCTATCCGCCTCTGACTGACTGTTTGCAACGCAGCCTGAATACCTGCTATCGGGGAGATCGAACCGTACTTCTCAACATATTCAGTCACCTCGCGCTCAAGTGTATTGTATGAGGACAACAGTCGTTGAAGCCGGTTGTACTCACATGAGGGTAACCGCACCTCATCGTGGAATTTATTGTTCAAATTTATGCGTCTGGTCGGCTTTGGCATCTCATCTCCTGAACATCGATATCCATTCTGAAATTATGAACCAGGCAAACTTAACCAGCAACATTTAAAACCTCCTCCCAACTGCATTATTTCCCCGAGAGATCCCTTCCCCTTTTTCACTCACACACCCCCGCCGGGTCAAAGTCGTACCTTGGCCGACACACAGGCGGATTGAAGTCCTTCACTCGGCCAACGCAGGTCCACCGGTCTTCCCAGTGCTGTGGAAGAACCGTCTTGCTCACCACAGTGTAGTACCCCTCAAAAGCCGGGTCCCTGCCATCACTGCGGAGTACCAGATCATCCAGCAAGAGAACGAAGTCCGGATCTGCTTTTGCCGCTGTAATAGCATCCTGCGGGGTTGGCTCCATATCCTTTGGATTGTATCTCAGCATGGCTACACCTCACTCTTTAACATGAACGCATGAAGAGCTTCCTCTGGGTTGCCGTAATAGCGTTGCGAAACTTGTAAAGCCTCACGTCCACAGTTGTCATGCCACCACCCTTCCCAATCCCCTACGGCATCCCTGAGCGTGCATTTGTTGTCCCACGCCGTTATTGCGGTCTGTGTCAGATCCGCCGGGAGCTGGTACAGATAAGGTCGATACATCCCACCCTCAAGCGAGTCTTGGCCTCCATACCAGTCCTGGATCAATACACCCAGCATGGTGTCTTCATCCCAACACAGGGTTCTTCCGCATCTCATTCCGTACTGGCCAGTTCCTTCATTTATCAGCGTCTTGATTGCCATGATCGAATCTCCTTTATTGAACCCAGCCGATGCAGGATAATGCCTGTACCGGTCCGTACCGGACTGAGGGCTCCCATGATGTTCATTCTGTTTGTTCAGGTCGCAGATCCTTCCTGAAGGCGGGGCTATCCTGGACATCCTGCGCCGTCCACACTTTTCTCTCTGGTTCTTTAACAGGCTCCCTGAGTTGGATGATCTTTGTTGTCATGGCTACACCACCATGCTCGAATCACGTATAGGCATAGACAAAGGCACAGGCCATGCCGATCGATCAAGCGGGAGGATTGGAATAATATCTTCATCCTTTAATCCACCACTTGTGTTCATGGCTACATCCATGTCGTACAGGCCATCCCACCGGAACCGGTATTTTTCCTTCAGCCGTTTGACCGCCTCGGTTATATGCTCACCACGCTTATAGGTCATGTGGGACAAATCAAATGCGCGTTGGTTGATCTCGCCATCTTGTTCCTCATCCACCTGATAAATGAAACTACCACTCTTCATGTAGTCGTTTTCATCAAGGAAGATTGCGAGTTGAATCCTTCCATCCGGATCGTCCACAGAAAGGAGACGCGGCTCACGTTGATAATGAACCCATAGGTCATATCCCTCTTCCGCATCTCCGAACCTGACAACCTTCTCCTCTGTCGATTCCATGATTTC
>CAYRBI010000207.1:0-9625 GCA_964422415.1 uncultured bacterium
CCTCCCCCGCAAGGGGGGAGGGAGTTGTTCGGAGTTCACACTTTAGTGTGTTTTTTTTCTCCCTCCCCCCTTGCGGGGGAGGGTGGGGGTGGGGGGGGGCCGGACCCCCACATTTGTCCATCTTACCCCTTCCCGCCAGCAGCGTGTGCCACCATCCCGGCGGCCAGGTCATCCGCATCGGGGAAGGCCTCGCGCGCGAAGCGGTAGCAATCGTGGATATCTCCCTTATTGAACCGCATCTGTGATTGGGCAAACTCGGTGATGGTCTGGTGGATCTTTTCGAGGCTGCTGGTGGTGTACCGGGTGATGGTGCTCTCATTGACATGGAAGATCTTCCGGGCGATGACCGAGGGAGGCACCTTGTGGAGGGTTTGAAGAATCAGGACCAGTTGTTCCCGGGCCTTGAGCTGTTGCCAGCCCCGGGCCAGGCCCTCCCGGAGCATCTTCAGGCAGGGTGAGCGGTCTAGCTGGTCGCCTTGAGTGGCGGAACGGGCGGGCTCCACGCGGTGGAGTTTCGAGCCATCTTCCTCCGACTCGCGTTCTTCATCCAGACTAATATCCTCCACAGTGGTGCGCAGGCTATCGCGGATCATGTTCCCCAGGGTGAGGGTGATCCAACCCGCCAGAGATCCATCGCCCAGGTATTTGGTCAACAGGGGTGGATGCTTGTTTTCACGCTTGCCAGAGTGACCGGTTTTCTCCGAAAGGGAGTGCTCGAAGAGCAGTGCCAGGAAAAGGTCCTGAACACGATCCTCTGAAAAAGAGAGCTGCGGCCAACGGTTCTTCACAAACTTCTTTGCGACCGGTTCATAATAACGCCGGGTGAATTCATCCCTCGCCTTGCTGGCCACATTCTCATCCTTGCAGAGAACCGCGATCACCAGGTACAGGTCAGAGTGGTTGATCTTCTTCCAGACCACCTCCTCGAAAGGCAGGCTGGTCTTGGCGCTGAGACGGAGCGCACGGTCAAACCAGGCCTCATAAAAATCATTAATGTTGAGAGTGAAGGACAAGTAATCGCAGGCCACATTCCGGTAGGTCTCCCCGGCTTTTCCTTCCACTCTTCTCAACTGCTCTCGTGTAGGGATCAGAAGCTCTGGGACTATGCCGGAGGATTCAGGTTTCACGGTCACTTACCTTGTCCTATCCCGGCTCCGTCAGTTGCCGGATGGATCTGATCACCAGCGGCGATGGGGGTGGGCGAGGGTGTTGGCCCGGTTGGAATTGGGGATGTTTCCCCGTGGATCTGGACTGGTGTGGGAGTGGTTTCCTCGTTGAAAAACCCCGGCTCGATGCTACGGACTTCGCCAGTAGAGCCAGGTCTGGAGCTGGGTTGCTGGAGCATGGGCAGCGCCACCAACAGGAGCAGGCAGACCGAAAGAACTGGCACTAGAACCGGAGGACTGAACCAGGTGTGGATCCTGGCGAGCCAGTGCGCCTTAGTGGCCTCGATGGCGATCTCCGACTCGGTTCTCATCGTGGCGGAGAGTTCGATTCCAGCGAGGATATCAGCGAGAGCCTCTTGGGATTCCAGACAAGCCGCGATGCGTTCGATCAGGTTCTCGCGTTCAGTGGCGGAAAGACGTTCCTCTACCAGATCGAAGAGCTCCTCCTGGGTGGGAGGATATCCATCGTGACCGGAGGATTGTGTGTGGATTGTATCTGAGAGGAATCCTCTCAGGACCGCGAACAGTTCGGAGGGATTCAATGTCTCCTCGGGCATGATCGGGTACCTTGCCTATCTGGGGTTACTCTCCCGTCCGTTGTCTTTATACCGCCAGTTGGGGTCAAAGGTGAATCCCTGACCTCATTTTTTTCGATGGTCTATCAACTGATTCTGGTTCTTTGTCTACTCCTTCAACGATTTCCGTGGTGAGTTTTGCGAAAAGACTTACATATCCCTCCCGGAATCATTTGGGATTAGACTCCCTGCTGATGTCATGGCTGTGAAACAGAAGTCAACAGACAATCTGGGTGCGTGCTTGCTGGTCATCTATGCCTTGGTGGCGTGGTGCGTGCTTGGCGATGCCGCCCTGCCTTTTCCTTTGAGCGAGGGCGACCAGCACCGGGTTGCCTCCGCGCTGGGAGTTGCATGGGGATTCCAGCCGGATTCCTGGATTGCAGATGCCCTCGACCCCTGGATGGCGTCTCTCCTCCCCAAAGATCCTTATCCGTTGTTGTTGCTATTACGGCGTCTGGCTGGGACTCTGGCCTTAATGGGATTGGTGGCCTGGGTCTGGCGGAGTCTCGGTTGGGTACGTGGGATCTGGGTAGCGGTGCTGGGGATCTCTCTATTACCACTACAATGGGTGGCGGGGACACTTGCCCCGCAGTCTTTCTGTCTGGCCTTGTTGGTCTGGGGGCATTTCCTGTTGCATGGACCGCCCTGGACCAAGACCGGGATGGCGGAGGCATTTGGTGGCGGGGTACTCCTAGGCGGATCGGCTTTTGCTGCACCATGGGGCTGGTTGTTCTGCATGGCGGTTCCTTTACGTACGCTCTGGTCGCCAACCTACCGCGCCAAGCTCGAATCGGGTTTCTGGTGGGGATTGGTGCTGGGTCTTCTACCGGGTCTGGTCTGGTGGTGGAAGGGAGGGGCCTCCGCCCACATTTTTGGATTTCACCTGGTGACCCTGGAGGCCGCTAAATTAGATCCTTTATTGGATTTGGCCATCACCGGTTGGGGATTACCAGTTCTTGCCCTTGTGTTGCTGGGATACCGTGCCTTTTCTCATCCGGTCCTCTTGGGAACACAGGATCTGCTTTGGCCTTTGGGGGTGGCGTTGCTCCTAGGTTATGCGGATCTGCCCTCTTCATGCCTGGGGCTTCCGGGGGTGATCTTATTGGCATTGGCGGGTTTGGAGAGAATCGGAAAAGTCTTTGTCAGCCATACTGAGAAGGTCCTCATTCCTACCCTTCTCCTCTTGGGGATTGGCTATTACACCTTCTGCGCGGGACATCAACAAATCCGGCACCAACAGGCCTATTCCCGTGAGTCTGCAGGACTGGCGGACTTGGTCCTGGAACGGATCACGCCACAGAGCGTAGTTTACTTGGGGAGACAAAATTCGATCCTGCTCTACCTGAATGCTCTCGATCAGAACCGTCAGTATCTGCCACTCGATCTTGAGACCCTGCGCAGCCATTCAGTAGACCTACCGGTGTCTTTGACCGCGAAAGGGGTCAGGTCAACCAATTTATGGGTCGACCCCAGATTGGCTTCGTCCACTGGAGATGGAGTGGTAGTAGAGAAGCTCCTGAACGACTACCGGTCTGAAAGGGTTGTAGGAAATGAGAATGCGGAGTTGGCGCGAGTAAAATTGTCCTCGCCGCGGTAAATGTGCTACAGCAGGCTTTGCGGAGAGAGGAAAAAATGGGGGTAAAACTACCGCGAAGAGGTGGGTTCTTACTCAATGGAGCCCGGGGTGGTCCTTCCGAGAAGCGGCGCAACCAATTGAATTATATAGACTTGATGGGGTATAAGGAAGGATTTCCAGGGTGTTGGCACGCAGCCTGCAATATAATAAATCAGCAAGAATTCCCCTAGTACCCGTTTCAGAGTGCGGGGCCCGATCCACCCTGAGCAAGTGAATCGGGCGCCGCACTCCTCCTCAAGACCTCGGCGAGCGGAAGAGCAAAATGGCTTCCGCTCATTTTATTTTTTGCAGACCAATTCTTATGCGAGTATCTTTAGCCTGTTGGCTCGTGTAGAGATGGGCTTTAGTGAAGGCCTTTTTGGATGTGAATGATGAATGGCCGTCTGTCGATGGTCTCTGTTTTTATCAGATTCTTTTATAGTCTTAAGCAAGACTTTTAGGTCTTTTTTGGCGAACTCTGGTAGCTCCTCTTTTCCAAGCCAATGAGAGATGAATCTCTCTGCAACAGAAGCTTGGCTGGATTTATACCAAAGGGCGGCCGCACTCACAACACAGATTCCGAGGGTTCGAGCCTTGGTGGAGGGATTGAGGTATTCCAGCGACTGTTGCTCGGCTTCGGCAGCCTTCTGATATAAGGATTTCGCCATCTCCGCGTCTTCCTTGCGCAAGGCCACCTCTGCCTTGCTTGCGAACCGTTCGCTCTCTCTATGAAAGGTAGACCAGTTCATGGGATCTCAACCTTTTTAATGAGTATGACCTTTGCTTTGAAACCGACAACCGCAGCCAACGCTGGTAGGTTGCTTTTACCCCGGGCAGCTTGTTTAACCTTTAAATTGAGCCGTTTTCTAACTATATTAATCCCACCAGCATTTACTCCCGCGATCTCCAGCCTAATGCAATTCTCCAGATCGTCTGGATCTGTCCCCGCTAGTGCCACATAGTAATCCGCACCAGTCAAGGTCTCTGCTCGACTAACGGCGAACAAACCTTCCATAACCTCGACACCGGCGATCGCGAAAGAATAGGCACCGTCCCTCGTGGCATCGTCGTCATTTTTCAAATTGCGTCTGGTTCGCTTTCTGGTCACCTTCCATACGCATTCTACCTCAATCTTTGTCCCATTGTGTCCTATAGTAAAATCAACTGGTGAGGTGTGGTAACGATCCAAGCATACTCGCGCCGCTTGAGCATATGCGGCTGAGTTAACTCTGTTCACACCATAATGTCTTTTCGAGAGATCATGGAAAGGGAGAGTTGCCTTGGGAGATCCCATTCGTCAGTAGCCCGCCCAGATAAGAGTAGAAATAACTTACTTATAATAACAACACACGAATCCAGACTGAAAGAGCCCCTAAAAAAAGGAGAGTTCATCCAGGGGATAGAAATCCAGAATGACCGCTACTCCCCCTCCGCCGGTAAAATCCCATATTCATGCAGCTTGCGGATCAGTGTACGCCGTCCGATGCCGAGTTTCTGGGCGGCTTGGGTACGATTACCGCCGAACCAGTCGAGGGTCCGGAGGATGTACTCCTTTTCCACACTTGCCAAAGGGGTGCCCAGGGGGATCTCGATGCCTTTTTCCTTTTTGGTCAGCTGGCCAAACTCATGGAGGCTGGTGGGCTGGATGGGTTTACCATCATTGAGCAGAACGAGGTGTTCAATGAGATTGCGTAGTTCGCGGACATTCCCCGGCCAGTCATAATCCTGCAGGATCTGGAGCGACTCGGGCGAGATCTCCACGGTTGGCTTGCCATTCTCCTGGGAGAACTGGCGCAGGAAATAATCGACCAGCGGTGGGATGTCCTCACGCCGTTCGCGTAAGGGGGGGATATGGAGGGTGACCACCTTGAGCCGGAAGTAGAAATCCTCACGGAAGCTGCCCTCCTCGACCTTCTTTTTGAGATCGGCGTTGGTGGCAAAGAGGAGGCGGGTATCAACTCGTAAAGTCTGGTTTCCGCCCACGCGCTCGAACTCCCGTTGTTCGAGAACCCGCAGGAGCTTCACCTGGATATCCAGGGTGAGCTCGCCGATTTCATCCAGGAAGATGGTTCCCTTGTCGGCCAGCTCGAAGCGTCCCTTGTGTTGACGCACCGCGCCGGTGAAGGCGCCACGTTCATGGCCGAACAGCTCGCTTTCCAGCAGGTTGGGATTGAGGGCGCTGCAGTTGACCTTGATGAGGGGCTGATCTTTGCGGGTGCTGAGACTTCTAATGGCCTCGGCGATGAGTTCCTTGCCGGTTCCGCTCTCCCCGGTAATCAGGACGGTCGCGCGGGTGGGGGCGATCTTCTGGATCTCATCAAAGACCTTGCGCATGGCCTCCGAGACTCCAATGAAATCCCGGTATCCGTTGCGTTCACGCAGCTTGGCGCGCAGGTACTCATTCTCGGAGAGGAGCTTACGTTGTTCGAGGAGGCGCCGGACCACCAACTCGAGCTCATCCAGGTTGACCGGCTTCTGGAGGTAATCCACCGCTCCCAGACGCATGGCCTCGACCGCCATCTCGATTGTGCCATGGCCGGTGAGCACCACCACATCGGTGTTGGAGTGCTTGTCACGTGTGGTCTTGAGCAGCTCCATGCCATCGATGTGAGGCATACGGATATCGGTAATCATCAAGTCGAAGGAGTGCTCGGCGAGTTTCTTGGCGGCCACCAGGCCATCCTCGGCCATCTCCACCTGGACCGTATCCGCGCCAAACGCGCTAGTCAGGAGCTCGGCATATCCCTCGCGCGCGTTCTTCTCGTCATCTACAACCAGAATCGAAGCAGTCATAGCAGTGAACCTCTCATAGGGTAACGGAGTGGAGGGAGGGTGACAACGGAAGAGGGGGGGAATCGTATGGAGTTGCGGATTACTTTATTTTGTGCTGTTCATTTGTTTCATATGGTGTTTGTGTGGTGCCACGTGCTTGTACTTACTTGCACTTCATTGACAGAGAGAGGAGGGGGGTAAAGATTTGTGAAAATGGGATCTACTGATAGCCCTTACAAAATGTGTTGAATGCTCCGGATAAGTCTCCACTGAAGCCCAATCCTGCCCACACTGTGGAGCGCCGCTTTCAAAAGTTGAAAAAGCCGAAATTGAACATCGTCGGTCAATGCACCGGTTCCTTAACGTTTTTAGTTTCCTTTTCTTGCTTTACTTGAGTTGGTCGTTCCTCCCAAACACCCGTGCCAAGAATGAATTAGCCGCCAAAAACATCGTCACCATGGGTGAATATGAACAGTGTAAAACTGGAATGTCTTATTCTAGATGTGTTGAGATTATTGGCCAACGAGGTGTTGAGCAGTACCAGGACACCATTGGCAAACTCGGAGCCGAAGACTCTATAAAGATCCTTGTTTATGAATGGAAGAAAGATGATCTATCAGTCATGAGTGCAAGATTCCGCGACGACCAATTATCACAGAAACACCAGTTCGGTCTTGACTGAGACGGCTGGACTGAACCCTCGTTTTCCCTCTCTTCACTCCAATTTCAGGGAAATGTGCCTTTTCTTTCTGCCCTTGTTAGCCCATCAATTGCCTTCTTGAATCCCTGTCAGTTCCGGACGATACTAATTATGAGGTCTTTCAGTGTGGCGAGAGTTGTAAAGCAAGGAGTGTGCCATGTCTACTGAAGTACTTGAGGCTCTGCCTTTCCGGAGGGAAATTCTCTCACCTGAGCAATATCTCGATCTTTCCGAACGGGAACGCGAGAACATACTCAGCTCACGTCCCATTCCCGCTGGCTTGGACCCGGATCTCGAATTCGGTGGCATTGAAGTCGTTTGGCGAGATCCCGTTTACCGTATTACCCTGTAAACCATGCCCGAAAAAGACCTCGTTCCCTCATCGGATGAGCCTGAATTTAGCCGGGATCTTGTTAGCGACTTCCTGAAAAACCAGTCCCGCGAACTGGAAATCAGGGCTGAGGAAAATACCCTTCGTGCCCAACAGGACAAGAACTCCTATGAGTTCTCCTGCAAAGCCCTTGAAATACGTGCCATTGACCGCCGCGAAGAGAGAAATCACCAAAGATACCTTCGCTATGCCGCCCTGGGCGTCGCAGTTCTGGCCACTCTGATCGTCGCAATTCTCTTGGTTGTCTGCCTATACAAAGACAAGGATGAGATCGCCATTGAAATCGTTAAAGGGGCCGTCTTTGTTGGCGCTGGCTTCCTCGGAGGTTGGGGGACAGCTCAACTACACAAACCTGAACCCTCCCAAAGGGCTGATTCACCTACTGGAAAAGGAGGCTAACACCCATGAATGCCTTCTGGTGGGGCTTCCTTTCCGCTTTCCAACGCTTCCCCACATGGGGCTAAACCCACCTTTTCCCTCGACCCTGCCCCTCCGATGCGGAAGCCCTCCGCAATGACTGGGAACAGGTCGGACACTATCTCCGTGTCACTATAGGCTAAGTCCCTCCTGGAAACAAATAGTCACTCCCCATTTAAGATGCTCCTTCGCCTGTACGAGAGAGATGCGTGGAATGAACCAACCCCCCATGGGTTCATAGATGTCCCCACTGGTCTGAGATTCCCATCCATTTCTCCACCACCCTTGCCCCATCCCGTTTCCCAAAGTATAAAAAGGTCATCTTAGGGTCCTGAGTATTAGGGGGAGAGAAGCCATGTCTGAAAACAATACCCCGGAGGGGACACTCGAGGTGATGGAACTCGAGGATGCCACCGGTTTGGATAATGTGAAACCCAAAAAGAATGGAACTCCAAAATCTGTTGAGACAGAGAATCACGCCCAACGTTTAGCCGGAAAACAGCGTGAAATCTCGGTTTCCGAGTTCTTTACCAAGAACCGTCACCTGCTCGGATTCGATAATCCTCGCAAGGCTCTCTTAACCACCATCAAGGAGGCGGTCGACAACTCGCTGGATGCCTGCGAGGAGGCGGGTATCGCCCCGGATCTGTTGGTGGTCATTGAGGGGATCAGCGAGAACCGTCTCAAGGTGACCGTGGCTGACAATGGCCCCGGGATTGTCAAAGCGCAGATCCCCAAGATCTTCGCCAAGTTGCTGTATGGCTCCAAATTCCACTCGCTCAAGCAGAGCCGTGGGCAACAAGGGATTGGTATCAGTGCCGCGGGCATGTATGGCCAGCTCACCACCGGCAAGCCGATCATCATTACCTCCAAGCCGCACCCACGTAAGCCCGCTCATTACTACGAGCTCCATATCGATACCCGGCGGAACAGCCCGGAGATTGTGAAAGAGAGTGATGTGGAGTGGAGCTTCGCCCCAACGGGTACCGAGGTGACCATCGAACTGGAGGCCAAGTACTTGAAGGGCCGGCATTCGGTGGATCAGTACCTCGAAGCCACCGCGTTGGCCAATCCGCATGTGCACTTGCGTTACATCAATCCCGAGGGTGTTGAGACCGATTATCCGCGCGAAACCGGAGAGCTCCCCAAGCAACCCGTGGAGATCAAGCCGCATCCTCATGGGGTCGAGCTGGGAATGCTGATCAAGATGTTGAGAGACTCGCAGGAGAACAACCTGGGATTCTTCTTGTGCAAGGAGTTCTCGCGTATCAGCCCGCGAGTGGCTGAAGAGATCGCCAAGAAGGCCGGGTTCACACCGCAGACCTACACCTCGCGGATTGCCACCGGCGGCGCCGAGAAACTCTACCGGGCGATTAATGACACCAAGATCATGACCCCGCCCACCAACTGCATCTCGCCCATCGGCGAGGAGCTCATCATCAAGAGCCTGACTGGACGCATCAAAGCGGACTTCGTGGTTGCGGTGACCCGCCCCCCCTCAGTGTACCGTGGCAACCCCTTCCTGATCGAAGCGGGAGTGGCCTGGGGTGGCAACCTGCCCCCGGATGATCTGGCAACACTCTACCGCTTCGCCAACCGTGTGCCCCTGCTTTACCAGCAATCGGGTTGTGCGATCACCGATGGTGTGGTCGGAACCGATTGGCGCAGCTATGGCCTTTCCCAATCACGCGGGGCGCTCCCGGCGGGACCAGCGGTGATCTTTGTCCACATCGCGTCGGTATGGGTGCCCTTCACCTCGGAGAGCAAGGAGGCCATCGCCGATTATGACGAGATCACTAAGGAGGTGAAGCTCGCCCTGCAGGAGTGTGGACGGCGTTTGGCAACTCACATCCGCCGCCGCCGCCGCCAGGCCGATGAACGCCGTAAGCGTGGGTATATCGAGAAATACCTTCCCCACATCGGGATCGCGCTGGAGGAGATCCTGGGGATCTCCAAGAAGGAGCGGGAACTTGTGGAGGCGAATTTGAC
>CAYRBI010000208.1:0-9569 GCA_964422415.1 uncultured bacterium
TCCCCATTGACCCTTCATCCCTAAGTTAGCGCGTATGCCCGCCAGGGGGGAGGGGGCAAACACACGCTAAAGCGTGAACAACAAACAACTCCCTCCCCCCTGGCGGGGGAGGGTTGGGGTGGGGGGAAAACTCAATGGCTCATGGAGAAACAATCCATCGCCCAATCCATACAGCCCGATGTCCACTCTGACTGTCCACCCCCTTCCCTTTAAACTTTTGGGCCCCACCAACAAGGCCTGGCTGGATGCCTTTGATCCCGGATCCAGTCTGCATGAATTCCTCCCGGTAGGATCCCTGGATTCTATTTCCCCACACGGGACGCAATGGGAGATCTGGCGGGATGCATCCGCACGGCGGAAGGAACTGGCCGGAGCATTTGAATCTCTGGACCTGCCTTATTCCACAGCCCAAGCCCAGGCCATTCAGGATCTCCGGAATCCAAAAAGCTTGGTAGCCGTAACCGGTCAACAACCCGGCGCCTTGGGTGGGCCGTTGTATACCTTCAATAAAATCCTTTCCACCGTGGTCTTCAGCCAAAGACTCCGTGACAAGTGGAATGTCCCAGTCATTCCAGTCCTGTGGGATGGAGGGGATGACCATGATCTCGCCGAGGTCGATGAAGTGGCCTGGCCCAAGGGAGATGAAGGAGTCTCCCGCTTCCATTTTGGTATCAGCGAAGAGGGGGCACGCCCCGCGTGGATGGTGCAGGTATCCACACAAATGCGGGCAGATTGGGAGGAGTTCCTGGATGAATTGCACCCAGCCACTGAATACCGCCGGCACTTCTCCGATTGGTTTTCGCCGTTATGGAATGAGAGTCATGGCTGGTGTGACCTATTTGACCGCTTCTGGCTCCGGATTTTCGAGAACCATCCTTTGTTGATTGTCCGCCCCTGGGAGAGTTCTTTCCGCGGGATGGCGGGTGGCATCCTGACTTCCGAGGTTGAGAATCCAGAGGCTTCGATGGAGGCCGTAGCGGAAACCACCACACAGATCTCTCAAGCAGGATACAAATCCCAGGTTCACAAACGGATGGGAGTCTGCAACTTCTTTTACCTTAGTGGCGGGAGGCGTAGACCGGTCACCTATACAGAAGGCCTGTTCCGGATCGAGGGTTATGAAACTCCAGTTCCGATGGCTCAACTCCTGGATGAAAGTCAAACTCATCCTGAACGCTTCTCCCCCAATGCACTTATGCGTCCCGTGGTCCAGGATGCTATCCTACCCAGCGCGGCGGTTGTTCTGGGACCGGCGGAGATCGCATACCACGCCCAACTGAAGGGCCTTTACACACGTCATTCAGTGGCGCGTCCCTGGATCATCCCCCGCCTCTCGATGACCTTCACCACATCCAGCCAAATGACACGGATGGAGGAACTGGGGCTGTCCTGGGATGATTTAAAAAAGGATGAGACCGAACTCACCAAGCATCTGGCCGCCACAGGTAACGAAGACCCGGCCTTAGTTAACCTGCGGAGCCTGGATGAGCACCTTCACCAGACACGCGAGATGGTCCTTGACCAACTGCGGATCCAACGGCGGCATCTCGCAGAACCCATCCAAAGCCAGCTGGGACGAGTGGAGAAGATCCTGGGTCAAGTCCAGGACCTCCTCTTGCGAGATGAGGCCAAACGCGACTCCACCCGGCTAGGAAGGATCCGTAGCCTGAAACTCAATCTCTGGCCGGAAGGCAGCCTTCAAGAAAGGGTTTATGGTCTCCCCTTACTCCTATGCCGTCATGGCTTTGACTGGATCGAGTCCTTGATCGAGAATGTGCATTCCTTGAATGGGGAATCTCATTACATCATCACTCTTGGGAAATAAGGGATCATGATCGAAGCACATGCTTATGCCCGCGCGGGGCTTATTGGAAATCCTTCTGATGGATATTACGGAAAGACCATCAGTTTCATCATTCGGAACTTCTCCGCCCGGGTCTGGGTAGCGGAAAGTGAAAGGCTTCAGGTGGTTCCGGGACCACGGGATCCGGTAGATTTCGGCTCACTCGATGAGCTGGTGGCGGATGTAAACCTGCATGGTTATTATGGTGGCCTCAGACTTTTAAAGGCCTCGCTCAAGAGGTTCCGGGATTACTGCCATGAGCAAGGGATCGAGCTACCCAAGAGGAACTGCCGTCTCTGGTATGATTCCGACATCCCGATGCAAGTGGGTCTGGCGGGTTCCAGTGCGATTGTCACCGCCACCTTCAAGGCGCTTCTCCAATTTTATGGGGTCACGATCCCCAAGGCGCTGTTACCTGGAGTCATCCTGGATGTGGAGAAACGTGAACTGGGCATTCCCGCTGGTTATCAGGACCGGGTTATCCAAGTTTATGAGGGATTGGTCTTCATGGACTTCAACAAGGAATACTTGGACAGTCATGGGCATGGACAGTTCGAGGAGCTAGATGCTGGTTTGCTTCCCCCGCTGTATGTGGCTTACCTGGATGATCTCTCTGAGGGGACCGAGGTCTTTCATAGTGACATCCGTTCGCGCTGGGAACGAGGCGAACCCGAAGTGACCGCGGCCATGAAGCAGTTTGCTCAGTTCGCGGAGGATGCACGCAGCGCCTTGATGAACCGGGAATTCCATTGGCTCGGAAGGTTGATGAACGAGAATTTCGACTTGCGGGCTTCGCTGTATCAGCTCAGCCGGAAGAACATCGAGCTAGTCCAGACCGCGCGCGCCTTGGGATGCTCCTCGAAGTTCGCTGGTAGCGGCGGGGCGGTGGTAGGGATTCTGCCCGATGAGGCACTCTTCCCCCGTCTGGAGGAGGCCTATGCGAAATTAGGGGCCAAAGTGATCCGCCCGCAGATTACAGCGGGATGAAACGGGTTCGGAGTTCAACCTTTAGGTTGTTTTGTATGTTGTTTGCGCTTCAGCGTGTGGGGCTGCCCCTGATGGGGAAACGAGGCCAACATCCTGAAGCATGAACAACATACACAATCATGCTGATGTGTGAACTCCAAACAGATCCCATCCCTCCCCAGGTCTCCCAGTCTATGTTAAAAATCAATTCACTAGACCCTAGCCAATTCCCAATTATCTGACTGTACGGTCTTCTCTCTACACAAGACAAGAAAGGATCCGTTGTACATGTCTTTTCCACAATCATTCAGGAAATCATCCTCTCTGGCCAATGCCGTTATGTTAACTCTTATGGCCTTGGCAACCCTGTCCTGGTTATCAACAGCGATGGCCGAAGAAGCGGATTCGTATCCCAAGAACATCATCGTGATGATTGGGGATGGGTGTGGATTCAACCACTTGGAGGCGGCGCGGTGTTTCCAATATGGCGAAACTGGTGGGCCGGTATACATGAACTTTGACTGTTATGCCATGAGCACCTTCCCGGCGGGCGCCCCTGGCTATGACGCCGCCAAGGTCTGGATTTCTTTCGCTTCAATGGAGGTGGGGTGCACCGACTCAGCTGCTGCGGCCACCGCGATCGCAACCGGAGTTAAAACTAAAAATAAAACTGTCGGGATGGACGCTGATGAGAAGCGTGTCCCCAATGTCACTGAAAAGGGAGAATCAGCCGGCCGGGCAACCGGAATCATCACCTCGGTCATGTTCGCGGATGCCACTCCGGCTTGCCATGTAGCCCATGCTCCCCAGCGGGCTAGCCGCTTGGAGATCGTGCAACAGATAGTGAATGACAGTGCGGTAGATGTGGTCATGGGCACAGGCAATCCCCTGTATAGTAGCGATGCCGTACTCCTGGCTACTCCCGAGACCTTCGATACCGTCGGCGGTCCCGAAACCTGGGAGGCGCTCAAGGCCGGAACAGCAGGGGGTGATGCGGATGGAGATGGCACACCAGATCCCTGGAAGTTGATCCAAACGCGTAAGGAATTCCAGGAGTTGATGGCTGGCCCCACTCCCAAGCGGATCTTTGGTGTCGCCCCGTCGTGCTCAACTCTTCAAGCCAACCGGAGTGGAGATCGCCAAGCTCCAGCCTTCACTGTCCCCTTTGCTCCAGAAATGCCCACATTGACCGAGCTGACAGTGGGAGCACTCAATGTGCTGGATGATGATCCCGATGGGTTGTTTCTCATGGTGGAAGGGGGAGCGATTGATAAAGTCAGCCATCCCAACCTCAGTGGACGGATGATCGAAGAGGTCGTGGCTTTTAATGAAGCCATCCAAGCAGTGGTGGATTGGATCGAGGCCCATGGCGGCTGGGAACAGAACCTTCTGATTATCACAGCGGACCATGAGACTGGACACTTGACCGGCCCTGGCTCTGATCCAGAATACAAGCCAATTGTATGCAATGGAAAAGGGATCATGCCAGGCATGGAATGGCATAGCACCGGCCATACCAACAACCTGGTGCCCTTCTTTGTCAAGGGCGCGGGGGCCGGACGTTTCAAAGAACTGGCCGATCAGGTTGACCCGGTACGTGGCCCCTATCTCGATAATACGGAGCTGGGGCAGACTGTAATGGAGTATGCCGGTACTCCCTACAAACAGATCCCCTGAGACCACCAGGGTCGCGGAGGAAGAATGGAAATCCAGATTCATCGGACCACGCGCGGAAACGGCGGAAAAGCCGCTTCCGGCATGGGGACTTCCCTGAAAATGCTCCACAATCGCTGGAACGAAAATCCTTTCTCGCTCCAGCGGGTCAGGGGTCTCGGAAACCGGACCATTTTTATCCTCCTCGTTATGCTCCTGGTTTACCTCTCCGCCTCGGAAAGCCCCGCGCAATCCCCCCCACCCCCACCCTCCCCCGCCAGGGGGGAGGGAGTAAATTCAGTAATCCTCCCCCGCCAGGAGGGAGAAAGCATAGGAAGAGCTGCTCAGCCCCTCACTCCCGCGCGCCTGCTTGATGCAGCCATCAAGAGCGGCGAATACCTCCTGCGCCAACAAGCCTCCGATGGCAAGTTCGCCTATCAGTACAACGCCCAGCGGGACCGCTTCTCCAGCCATTACAACCTGGTCCGTCATGCTGGAACCACCTATGCCCTCACCCTGCTTTATGAAGCCTCTGACAATCCACGCTTTCTCCAAGGGGCGCGGAAGGGGGTAGATCTGCTTCTCGCCAATACACGCGGCCCCAATCCCAAAGAACCCGCCACCGGGTTCGAGTGTGTCGTCACACGTGATGGTACTGAGGGTAATGTAGGAGGCACTGCGCTAGGCGTTTTGGCCCTACTGGAATACGCCACTGCGTCGGGGAACAAGTCCATGCAGACCCGGGCGGCGAAGATGGGCAAATTCCTACTTCACCAGCAGGATGCCGACGGGCATTTCAACGCGAAGTATTTTTATGGACCACCCGCGAAGGAAGCATTCGAATCGGTCTATTATCCCGGCGAGGCAGTCCTGGCACTGGTGCGGCTTTACCAGGCGGACCGGGACCCAAAGTGGCTGGCAGCCTCGGAAAAGGGGGCCCACTGGCTCATCGATGTCCGTGATGCCAATTTGACTGTCGCACAACTCCCCCATGACCACTGGCTGCTCATGGCGCTCAACGAGTTGTATGCAATCACCCGGAAGGTCACTTACTACAATCAGGGGATGCGGATCGCCTCCGCCATTGTGCTAGCACAGACTACGACCGGTCCACCCCCCGAATGGATCGGATCATTTGGAGTACCACCGCGTTCAGCTCCGGCAGCTACCCGTGGCGAGGGACTCGCCGCCGCGTATTTTCTCTCCCTCGAGGGTGGCAGTCCCCAGAAAGAGATCCTGGAGGCTCTCTCGTCCGCCATTGACTTTGTTCTCCGCTGCCAGGTCACTCCGGAACAAGCCGCCACTCTTCCCCGCCCCGACCGTGCCTCCGGGGGGTTCCGCGAGAGTCTGGACGGGTGGAAGATCCGTATGGATTTCAATCAACATGCCATCTGTGCCCTACTGGGGTTGAGGGAGATCCAAATGGAATGAATGCCGCGAAGGAGTGAAGTCCCATGCCGAAAAGCTTCCTGTCCACTTTCCTGAATCCAGCCCCTCAAAAAACATATTCCGGCGCCAAGTTGGCGATGATCTCATTTCCTCTGGGAGGGATTGGAACTGGCAGCGTGGGCCTTTCAGGACGCGGCGGGCTGGTTGATTGGGAGATCTTCAACCGTCCCAACACCGGTGCTTACTACCAACGGACATTCCCACTCATCTGGGCCCGCGAAAAAGGACAGGAGCCGGTTTGCCGTGTTCTTCAAGCCCCTGCGTTGCCACCCTACCAAGGTGGGGGTTGTGGCGATCCCCACCTAGCGGGCGAGGGCCTACCGCACATGGACTCGTGTACCTTCCGTGGCGAGTATCCCTTCGCTTGGATTGAATTCCAATGCCGCAAGCTGCCCGTAGAGGTGAGCCTCGAGGCCTACAATCCCTTCATCCCCAACGATCCGGAAGCGAGTGGATTCCCCGCCGCTATCCTGAGTTATTCACTCACGAATAAGACACCGAACCCAGTCGCAGCTACAGTGGCCTGGAGTCTCCTCAACATGGTGGGATCTCTCGGAGTGGCGGAGCGTGACCCCAGCAGCCGCAATGTGGAATTTGGATATGGTCAAAACGAAAATCTGTTCGTGGAACGCGCGGGAGTGCGTGGACTCCAGTTTATCTCTCACAAGTACAAGCCTGGCCATCCCCGCCGTGGCTCGATGGCGCTGGTCACCCCTGATAAGTCCATAACCATCTTACGGAACTGGCTCAGGGCCCCATGGTTTACCCCCATGCATGACTTCTGGGATATGTTTGCTCCCACCGGGACCTTTGAGGACCGCGAGTATCCCCCCTCCTCCGAGGGGCAAACCGATGCCGGCGCCGTGGGGGTCCGTCTACGCCTTAAACCCGGCGAAACCAAGACCGCCACCTTTTACCTGACCTGGTTCTTCCCGGTCTTCGAGAAGTACTGGCATGATTATGTTCCATCCGGCTGCTGTGACCCCCAACCCGCCAAACCAACCTGGAGGAACTATTACGCCAGCCGGTTCACCAGCGCCCTGGATGTGGCAGTGCAACTGCACAAGGAAGAGGAGGCTCTGCATACACGCTCCCGCCTGTTCCATGATGCCCTCTTCAATTCCACCCTGCCTCCCGCAGTTGTCGATGCGGTCTCCAGCCAGATGGCCATTCTTAAAACCGCCACCTGCATCCGTCTGAGCGATGGCACCTTCTATGCCTTCGAGGGATGTTGTAATGCGGCTGGGTGTTGCGAGGGATCCTGCACACATGTCTGGAATTACCAGCAGGCCTTGCCTTTCCTCTTCCCCTCCCTGGAACGATCGATGCGTGAGGCGGATTATCGCTACAACCTGCGTGCGGATGGTTCGATGTGTTTCCGCCTGCAGCTCCCATTGGGTTCAGATCCCAACGATTTTCATGCCTGCGCGGATGGCCAGATGGGCGGGGTGATGAAGACCTACCGCGACTGGAAGATCAGCGGCGATGACGCTTGGCTCAAAAAGCTCTGGCCGAATGTCAAGAAATCACTCGAGTATGCCTGGATCCATTGGGATAAAGACCACGATGGGGTCATGGATGAGATTCAGCATAATACTTACGACATCGAGTTCCGGGGACCAAATCCGCTCATCGCCTGTTTCTATCTGGGCGCTCTGGAGGCCGGAGCCAGGATGGCGGACTACCTGGGAGAGGCCGAATCCGCCCAGATCTACCGTCAAACAGCCGCAAGCGGACGAGCCTTTGTCGAGTCCGAACTCTTTAATGGGGACTATTTCATTCAGAAATACGATCCAGAGACCGCTCCGGAGTACCAGTTCGGAACTGGTTGCCTCTCAGACCAAGTCCTGGGACAGGGTATGGCTAGCCTCATCGGACTTGGAAACTTGGTCGATCACAAAAAGATTTGTAAGACTCTCATGTCCATCTTCCGTAATAACTGGAAGAAGGAACTCCGCGATCACGCCAATATGCAGCGGGTGTATGCCCTGAATGATGAAGCAGGATTGGTCTTGTGTACCTGGCCCAAGGGAGGCCGTCCACGAGTTCCCTTCCCCTATTCGGATGAGGTATGGACTGGATTCGAATATCAGGTGGCATCACACCTGTTCTTCGAGGGCTTCCTGGAAGAGGGTCTGCGGATTGTGATGGGAGTACGGGATCGTCACGATGGTATCCGCCGCAACCCATGGGATGAGTTCGAGTGTGGACATCACTATGCAAGAGCAATGTCATCATATGGCCTTTTACTCGCTCTCTCCGGTTTCCGGTTCGACCGGGGGAACAGCATGATCGGATTCGAGCCACGGCTTGAGGCCAGGGAGTTCCGCTGCTTCTGGAGCCTAGAAGGGTGTTGGGGAACCTACAGACAGGAGAAAACCAAGAACGCCGAGCTCCATCTACTGGAGGGTTCTCTGGATATCGCCATGTTAGAGATCCCCTCTCTCGCCAGGGACCGGGATGTGACCGTGGTGGCCGGGAAACGGGTCATCCGGACGCAGATTAATGCAGAGGGGCGAATCAAGTTCCCCGGTCCAGTACGCCTACGGAAGCGGAGTCTCCTTCAGGTGACTGTCGAAAACCGGTAAGGAGGGCGGATGAGGTTTCATTGTTTCTGGAACAAGACTTGCGCTATAATTCCAATACTCGCTTTATATGCCTGATATCTTTCAGGACTAGCGCGGGGGGTGTAACGATCTGAGCCACACTGGAAAGGCATAACGTAATGAGACATTCGACTACGAGGGGATTCGAACGCATTCATTCTGTGTTCTCGTGGTTGGTGGTGTGTCTATTCTCTGGGCTCTTGACCATATCCTCCCCGGCATTGTCCCAATCCGGCTGTATCCAATCAACTCAGTTTTCTATCACCTGCTTGGGTGATATTGCCTCCAATGCCCCAGATTTCCACCTGCGGGTACACCAGGGTGAGCCAGAGGTCACCTGTGGCTCGGATTCGACGAACGACTTGCTCCTGGTGGAGGTCAGTCTTAGCCGCTCTAGCCTGGAAGAAACGGATTATGACTGTGAGCAAATCAGGGATGAAATCCTCTCTCAGGTGAGTCATGAAGTGAGGACTGCACTCACCACCACCACCACAAACCAGCCGGAGGGAAGCCTTCTGTTCCAGGGAACTGTCCCCTTCTATATCACCCTGTGCACCGAAGAGATGGGGATGCCCTGCGAGGAAGGCCGGGAGTGGGTGATTGGAGGTTGTGGAATCGCCTCACTCTGGGATGGAATCAATGGCAATGAAACAACCTTTAATGGCAGTGAGGAGACTGAATTCGGAGAGCTGACCAGCGGACTGGGATTTATTGCCTCCAACGTAGTCTGCCCGGACACAACTCCCACTCCAACCTCCTCATCCACGGCAACGAAAACGCCAACCACTCAAAACACCTTCACTCCCACGAAGACGACCACCTCGACCACCACTCAAACTCCTCTTCCCACACTAACCTCGACGGCCAGCCAGACTCAGACCGCCACACTGACAGGAACATTGACACAGACGCCGACCTCGCTTCCCTCTTTTACATCCACCAGCACACCCCCCCCGACATCGACTCCTTCGGAGACACCGCAACCCACCAGCACAGTGACCAACACTCCTTCACCCACGGAGACACCGCAACCCACCAGCACGGCGACCAAC
>CAYRBI010000209.1:0-9383 GCA_964422415.1 uncultured bacterium
GAGGGACCAAGCTGGGGGACCTGCGGCGGGAGGAAATGAACCCCAGGGCCGGGTGGGGGTAAACCCCCACCGCTGGAGCAAGCCCCACACTACATTACTGTGGCCTTCTGAAGGTGATTGTGCCCGTTTACATCCCGCCGGGAGCTTTTCCATTTATTATTTTTACAGATTCCTTCTGGGAAAATAAGTTTGATCAAGGAATCATCGTCCTGTAATGGCGGTTGCTCGTTCTCGTACGATTTCATTGGCATCCGTTTTCAGCTGTTGAAGGAGTTTTTCATTTGAGTACTTGAAGGTTCTTCTCATGACCTCCACCACATAAAGCCGTGCCCACCATTGCGGGCTTTTTGCGAGTCTCTGCATGGCTTCCTCCACCTCCGGAGAGACAATTCGCTTACCGCCAAGTGGATTGGGCACACGGACTATCGAGGAAATCCCGATCTGTTGCATAACAGCCTTGAGATGATTCCTCTCCGTCGCATCTACCACATACACATCACACATGACAGCAAACGCTGTCCCCGGTGATTTCATGAACATCTTTTTCACTAATGATGAGGATTCATCTTCCTTGTGAGAGCTGAGGTAGGTCCGGTATATTGAGTAATCCGGTGTGTCCTGTAACCTCTGAACTCCCTCGATGTAGTTGAGTGCCCAGTCATCAACTACTTTAACCACCTCAGGTCCCCCCGAATCGAGTAGAGGGCGCACAGCCTCGAATATGTCGTTCTTGGTCAAACCCAATCGTTCGGACAGCGCGATGGGGGCGGCCCATCGATTCTCCCGGGAGGCATCTAGAACATAGAGGATGAGCTGGTGCACTATCGTAGTGCTATCGATATCGGAGAACGGAGGTATTTCTGCCAAGTTACCCAGCTCCACCCGTGCGTTCAGTTTTACCAACGACGAATCTATGGCTCTCTGGACTGCTTCATTTCGTTCTTGAAGGCCCTCATGTCGAACTCCAGTGGCGGCATTAGCCGATGTGAATGCAATCATGCAAATGGAACACATGAGCACCCTGCTGAGTTCAAAGGAAGGATGCCTCGTATACAATGGAATCATGCCTACGATCCAGTTCACGACTGACAAGGAGCTACCGATCATTCGGCTTGTCATCCTGCAAAACCCTTCCGCCTGATTCACCATCCACGTTGGCCTGTTGCCAGTACCTGAACGGCATCCCTCACAATCTCCTCAGGATCATTCTTCAGTCCTTGAATGATAGGTGTTATGTCGAGGTCAATAGTCTTTCGAGCAACTTCCACCGCATACAACCGTACACACCATTGTGGACTTTGGACGCACTCGTTCAGAGCATCCATGACCCCTGGGGCTGGAACCACTTTATTTGTGGCCTGATCGAGTACTAATTCCACTTCTTGTTTCCCGATCAGGTCCCGCTTCTGTCTTATTTGATTCTTGGTGGGTTCATCCGTCACATGAAGATCTAGCATGAGCTCCAAAGCATCTCCTGGCCACTTGTAGTAAAGCAGCTTGACCAGCTTGGTGGGAGGCTCCTGCCCCTTCTGCCGGAAATAATCCCGGACTGCCGAGAGATCACCGTGCGGTGCTTTCCTCATGGGACGTACTCGAATCCAAAGATCGGCCGCTGAGGAGATTACAGGAATGGCGAACCTCCTGATTCCTTCATCAATGGTATCGTCCTCACTCTCCAGACAAGGGAGCACACCCTCAAGCATTTCCGTCCTCGTGGGCTTAAGAGATGGAAGGAGATTATCCCAGATGAAATGATAGCGGCTTTCTTCTTTCCCCAACGATAGGAAATAGAAGGCCTGCTGAATCCATAATAGTTTCGACTTATCCGGGTGTTCCAGAAACTCTGCTTTTGGCCATATGAATTGATCCTTGGACGGGGATTCATAAAGGCCGCTTAGCTGTTTCTGGCATTCTTCATCTGGGATGATACAACACGATTCTTCAGGTACCTGCGCCATACATTGAGTCACCCATGCTATGAATATTAATGTAAGCAATCTTGAGGTGACATTCATTTTATTGCAGGTCTCCCTTTCCGGCCTTTCACTTTTACAGAAAATGGCCGGGCCTTTTTCTATGCTTGTCTTCAATACTCCATCCAATCCGTGATGGCAGATACCCAGACCGGGTTCTGAAACGCGCGTACGACCGTATCGCGCTGCATCTGGTTGCCCTTGCAATTAAGGCCGGGGTTGAAGGATTCCGAAAGCCAAGCCACCCAGCCGAACTCATCCTTCAAGCTGCACTTGATTGTCGTGTCACCAGTATTTACATCCTCCGCCTCTTTGGTACTCACCCAGAAGGTTGGGGTGATTGGGTGAAGGTCAAGGTCAAAAAATCTGGCAACTGGGCTTTGAGATGGGAAATGGCGCCACACCACCATGATCTCCCGGCTTGGGCCAATCGCCACATCCATGGCACTCCCATCAACGAAATCAGGAGCATCGATCAGGTCATCATCAACCCTTATCACACGCTTCGTTGCTTCATCAGGAGATACCGCATCTAGTACAACTACACATGGATGATACTTCCCTTCTTCGTCCAATCCCCGCACAGCGATGGCCACACGCGCTGCTCCGACAGCGGAAATGGCGCGTTCCGTTCCTCCGTTCTCAAGAGAGACAATGCCCTCTGGAAGAGGCGCTCCATCAAGGTAGTCACCATAGTCTATTACTGTTTCACCATCGACATTGAACGCCATGGCCGTATTCTTACCTGTCCTAACGACTATATACGGGTTTCCCCCAGACACACTCTGTCTTGCCGGTGCATCCCCTCCAACTCCTGGATACATGAAGCTGGGTGTTCGTACAGAGTTTCCGTAGTCGCCCCACACGGTAATCACAATCACACTCTTTCCAGGGCTTGGTATCCCAAAGGCCGCACCCGGATCACCGCCAGTCATATCCTCGGTGACCGTCACGACACCACCCTCTCCCAACGCCAGGATTCCACAAGTCCGGCTGGCGCCAGTTCCCGCGGTTCTTGCGGGATGATTCGTAATGCTGCCACTTGGGATAGTTTGCCCGGGTTGAGCGAAAGGCCGACGAACCGAGCCTGAATCGGTGTAATCATGTTGCCAGAGATGCATCCAACCATCACCCCCAACGTATGCGGTTGCGGAGATGGTTTCAGGAGCAACCAAACCATCAAAAACAGCCATGTCTTTCGCTGTGATACCAACACAGTAATTCATATAGCTGGCCGAATCGCCTACAACCTCAACAGAAAAGCCACCTGATCCTGGAGGTTGGTTCTTGGCGGCTTCTCCAATCCGGTCGGGAAATCCCCATGTCCCCCCTGCTTCATCATCCACAGACAGACCAGAATAGTAGTTTGTAACACCATCCACATAATTCAAGAGAGCGACGTGAGGACCACAAGGTGTGATCCCATCATGGCCGAACATATAGACTGCGAATCCGTTATGTGTTGATGCGATATCGAAATTACCGAAACCATTCCCTGTAGCATCGAGGTTTGGCCAGGGTTTGTGTTCATCTGAACGTGGGATGATTCCGGCCTCGGTAAGTGAGACCTGTGACCTTGACTCCCAAGAAAAAAGCAGGAGAGGAAGACATATTATTATTGGCTTGAGGCAGCGATGAATCATGAGCGACTCCTTTCAGACCAGACTGGCCAAGCAACGAGACCAGCGAATCCAAACACAGTTCGCACGCAACGTTAGTCCGGGAGAGCCAAGAGGGGAGTGTTCCAACTCCTGGCCAGGAAGAGAGGTACCACACGGGAAGGATTACCAGAAATAATGCCATTCTGCCCCCGTGAATCGGTCACACAACTTAGAAATGGAAGACTTGCAGGAAGGCATGTTACTACCCCCTCCCATGGCGTCAAGACAAATAAATAAGGTAGATCAATTGCTAGTATATCTTCAACAACGGAGCGGGGTTACACAAATGGAAGGCGTGTAGGGTGAAACTGGTTCCACCCTACACGTGCCTATCTGACATGCTGAAGCATGAACAACCTACAGGATATTCGGATTAGGCTCCCACGCGTAGTTTTACGGTCCTGATCTCGAAGGGTGTCACTTCCAGCCGGATCGAGTTCCGCGCGACACGCAGGGCCTTGTCGCCTTCCTCCATCAGATTGCACTCCCAGGCCTTCTCGACCGGGAAACCGAAATGCAGGTTGACTGGCCCGCGCATTCCCCGTGATTCATAAAGGCGAAGGATCAATTCCTTCCCCTTTTCGGCCTTCTTAAGCGCCTCGACCACCACATGGGAGGCATCACACCGCACCCAGGAGTGAACTGGAGGAATCGTGCCTTTGCTCTGCTTGGAGGACCGTGCAAGAAGCGGAGTGTTGAGTTCCATCGCATGGCGGACGACCTCGCCTTGACGCCAATCTCCAGAGTGGGGAATCAAACTGTAAGTGAAGGCGTGATGACCTTCATCGGCGTGATCATCCGGCGAGGTGGGAGCGCGCAAGAGCGAAAGCCGGAGGACATTGCCCTCGGTATCAAAGCCATACTTGCAGTCGTTAGCCAGCGCGACACCATAGTTCCCCTCGGAGAGATCGGCCCAGCGTAGATGCGGTACCTCGAAGCGGGCACGATCGAAGGGAGTATTCCGGTGGGTGGAACGCTCGATGGCGCCGAACTGAATTTCATAAGTGGCAAAACTGGAGCGGATATTCACCGGGAAGGCCACTTTCAGGAGCACCAGTTTCTCGAACCAATCCACCTCGGTCTCGAAGTCGATACGCGGGACATCACGGTAGATCAGGATCTTCTGACTGAGAACCGATTTCCCATGTTTACGGACCAGTTTCAGGCCAGCACGGATGGGACCTTCCTCCACCACCTGGATGGACTGGAGGTCATCCCACTCCCAACTATTTTCACTGAAGTTGAAATCGACATCCCAGGCATCCCAACAGTGGGGCTCATCATGGAACATCTGTAGCAGGTTGCCGCGTGTCCCCTTGGCCAGAACCTCACGTTCCGCCCGCTTGTCATAGATACTGGTGAAGACCCCCTTGGAGTCGAGATGCAGCCTGAAAAAATCATTCTCCAGCAAGGTCCGCGTGGCTTTCAGTGGAGCGGTATGGGAGGGTGAACCACCCGGCACTATCCGGAGGACTGTGTGGCCCATCGAGGGAACCGTAGCCGGAGCCAGCAGAAGCGCCTTCTTACTATCGGAGCCAGCCACAACCTGGTGGGAAACAGGAACTCCCATTGCATCCTCGACATGGAAGGCTCCCTTGGGCAGAGCGCCCTCGCGGAGGACTGGTTCACGGCGTTCCCACCCCAGCGTATTGAAGATGACAACCGGAATACCCTCACCACGTGTCTCGATACCAGAGAGCAGCACCTTGCAGGCATCCACCCGTAGGCTTGAGGCGGTCTTCCGGCCACGGGAATAGTTCTCCTCGGCCTCCGTGTAGACCTCCTTCACCGAGGAGCCAGGCAGAATGTCATGGAACTGGTTGGTCAGAACACTCCGCCAGATGGTGAGTAAACGCTCCGAAGGATACTTGGCTCCCTGCAACAGAGCCAGCGAGGACAGGATCTCGGTATCCCGCAAGAGGATCTCCATCTTGCGATTGTTCCACTTGGTGCGGGCCTGGGTGGTTTGGCAGCCACGGTGCAGCTCCAGGTAAAGCTCGCCATTCCAGACCGGCAGACGTGAGGGTTCGACCGATGCCAGCAGATCCTCGCAGTACTCACTGACAGTTCCAAACTGGCACTGGGGGATACCCGTGATATTCCGCATGCGCCGTCCGGTCTCCAACATCACCTCGGTCGGACCGCCACCTCCATCGCCATATCCGAAGCTGTAGACCATTTCCTCCAACAGGTTCTTCTGTTTGATCTGATCCCAGTGAGCCTGGAGATCGCCGGGGATCACCGATCCGTTGTAGTTGAGCGGCGGCAAGAGCCCGATCACCTTGCTTCCATCAGCTCCCTCCCAATTGAAGATCGAGTAAGGAAACTGCGTCACCTCGCTCCAAGAAATTTTGGTGGTCACGAACAAGTCAATGCCAGACTTCCGTAGAATCTGGGGCAGATTCCAGTTGTAACCAAAGGCATCGGGTAGCCAGCAGACATTGCTCCGAACCCCAAACTCCTGCTCGAAGAAGAGATTGCCATAGAGCATCTGACGGACCAGCGCTTCACCCCCGGAAATGTTGGAGTCCATCTCCACCCAGGGAGCGCCGGCTGGGTCCCAGCGGCCTTCTTTCACCCGTTTCTTGATCCCCGCGTAAATCTCCGGGTAGTTCTCCTTAGTGAATTGGTAAAGCTGCGGCTGGCTTTGCGAGAACTGGTACTCCGGGAAGGACTCCATGAGAGACAACACGGTGGAAAAGGTGCGTCCACACTTACGGCGTGTCTCGGTCAGTGACCACAGCCACGCCGTATCGATGTGTGAATGCCCGGTGAGCACCAACTTGCCACGTCCGGGTTCCGAGGGAAGCTTCTCCAATCCGGCGCGGAAACGCTTGCCAGTCTCACCGGCCAGTTTACGTAAGGCAGCGGAATCGGTGGGGACAGGATGCAGGGCCTTCATCGCCTCGGTCAGTAGATCCAGCAAGCGTTGGAAGGACTGGCTGTTGGGATCGAGGACCTTGGCCACCTCCGCCGCTGCATTGAGGTCCCACCACAGGTCATGGACCACACGGTCAATGGAACGGATCTCAGCCACCGTGAAGCGGCCATGGAAATCCGGGTCGGGTTTACGTGGAAATTCGGTATAGGCCTCGATCAGGATGGAGAGGGGTTTATCGAGGTGATCCTTGTGTGAAAGACGGATAGCCTTGTGATTCTCGGAGAGGCCTTGAAGCGGAACCCCATTGACGTAAACCAGGGCTTCGCGCGCGGGTTCGAGTCCCAGTTCGACAAAGATTCCCTGCCCCGCATAGCCCTTGGGCACCTTGGTCTTGGCCCGGAACCAGGCAGTGAAATCGGGTTTTCCATCACCCCATGGGGTTCCGAGGCGGTAGGGTTTCCAGCCCTGTTTGGGACCTCGTGAGGGTGCCTGTTGATTCCCGGCAATGGCAATTTCCCATCCGTTGATGGGTTCACGGCGCAGAATTCTACGATCGCGAAGCGTTTGAAGTTGAACCGAGATCTGGCGGAGAAGGATCATCCGCTCCTCGGGGAGATGTGCTTGCATTACAGCCTCCATGTCGAAAAAAGCAACCGGGGATCATCCCCGGAATGGAAAGATGAAACAAGGGAGGCACACACCAACTGGTAGTTCACGAAAGGACCGCCACTAAAAAATGAGCCGTGACGGTCCCGGTTTGTATGCTAAGATCATTCCCAACCGGGACTCGAGGACAGTGACCATGGCCACACACGAAGAAGTGGGCAGGCGGGTGATTTCCAACGCCGAGGTGGAGTTCTTCCTGGAAAACGGTTATCTGATTCTCCCTTCTGTTCTCGCGGAAGAGGAACTCAAGCATCTGTGTGGAGCGATGAACGCTCTGTTGAGCTATGGCCTCGAACAGGTACGAGAGCACCCCGATTACTCCTATGGCCGTGGCCACCTCACTGGCCGCCCGATCCTCCAAAGAATCGAATATGTGATCGATAAAACCGAGGAAGCCAAGATACTGCTGGGCCATCCCTTTATCTTGCGGTCAGTGGAACGGCTACAGGGGGCTGATTTCATCCCCACCTGGGACTCGATGGTGGTCAAACTTCCCGGCGAGGGGATGCGTGTGGGCTGGCACCGTGATGCTGGAGCCGAATGCGTCGGTCAGGAGCCGGTTGTTAATGTCGCCTTTTATATTGACGAAGCGGATCTTGACACCTGTTTGTGGGTCTATCCAGGAAGTCACACCTGGAAGACAGAGGAAACCCTGGCCATCACCCAACAGGATGACTTCCCAACAGATGGCGCGGTTCCCCTACCGATGCGGCCCGGAGATGTGATGTTCCACAACATCCTGCTCCTGCATGGGTCTCCCTCGAATACCTCGCGTAAATTACGGCGTGTGATTTATTACGAGTTCCGTCCCAGCCAGACCGAGCTCGAACTCGGTCCCCATGTGGCGGAGTACATCCCACTCAAACGGCGGGTTCTGTGGGCATGCCTGGAAAAGCGGGCCAAGACAGCCTACCTCCACAATGAAGAACCCTACCAGAGTGCCCTGTGCCGGATTACTAACGGGGTGAACAATGGAGGGGAGCATCTGTCAACTTACAGGTATACCCATGAACATTATTGGCGTTACTAGACCCACCCCCATGGGCGTTATTATCAAATACAGTCAAATTAGAGGGTCACTATAACTTGACAGTGTTTCCACTTCAAAAGGTGAAAAGTGACCGCTCTGGCTAATCGTCACAAATAGGATAGCGATCCTGGCAGAGATGAGATATATTGTCCGAAATAAAGAATCATGGACGTAGCTGTCAGAGCATTTCTGGATCATCTGATTGGAGAGCGGGGTCTGAGCACACAGACATGCCGTTCCTATGGAGCCGATCTCCAAAAGTTCGAAAAGCACCGATTCTCCGAGGGGAACCGTGTAGCATGGAATGAAGTGACAACCGAAGAGTTGATCGGTTTCCTTGAGGAGGAAAGAGCCCAAGGCAGGAAAGCTTCCTCTATTGCCAGAACCCTTGCCTCATTGCGGAGTTTTTTCCACTTTCTCACTGAAGAAGGCGAGCTCGACCGGGATGTGACAGCGGATTTACAGAATCCCCGTTCCCGGCGTCCCCTTCCGCATCCCTTGGTGGAGGAGGATGTCAGAAAGTTGCTGGAGGCGCCCTCGGAGGATACTCCCGTGGGACTAAGAGACCGCGCGTTGCTGGAGTTAATCTATGCCGCTGGTCTACGGGTCTCGGAGGCATGTGGCTTAACACATGACTCCTTACATCTTTCCGGCGGTTACCTGGTCGTTATGGGAAAGGGGAAAAAGGAGCGGATTGTCCCGATCCACGAACGTGCCCGGGCGGCGGTTCTTAGATATATCGGACAGGCCCGTAAATCCCTGGATCCCCATGGCCGCTGTCCCACTCTCTTCGTGGGCAGCCGTGGGAAAACGCTTTCTCGGAAGACAGTGTTCCGGCGTCTACGCCAGTATGCCCTCCAACAAGGGATTCGCCGGTTACCCTCACCCCATGACCTACGTCACAGTTTCGCAACTCATCTATTGGAGGGCGGAGCTGACTTACGTACTGTGCAGGAGCTCTTGGGGCATGCTGATATCTCAACCACACAGATCTATACACACATCTCTGGTAAGCGGATCCACGAGGTCCATCAAAGGTTTCATCCGAGAGCTTTGTCGGGAGAACATGCCTCCCGAAAATTATAACATCATTGCCGAGTTTCCCATCTGAGGAGGATAGATTGTGCAAGAGTTGGTATTGATTGTTGATGATGAGAGAGATGTATTACGGT
>CAYRBI010000210.1:0-9364 GCA_964422415.1 uncultured bacterium
TACTAGTTCTCCAACCAATATACCAACTCAGACCTTTACGCGAACAAAGACTCCGACTTGTACACGTACACCCACTTGCTCACTCGCCGGAGATGCCAACGATGATGGTAGAGTGAATCTGCTCGATTTACGAATTGTTGCCCGAAGCCTTGGAAAGCGTCCCGGTAATTGTGCATACGACCCAAGAGCGGATGTCAACGGTGATGGCCGTGTTGACTTTGTTGATGTCCTGATTGTGGTTATTCATTTTGGCGACTCATGTGGCGGGAGTCTCAAGACGAATTTGGTCCTCGAAAGGTTGCCAAAGTCCACGATGCCTATTGCTGTGGTAAGACCAAGTGCGGAGGAAGCTGAGTATTCTGCCGGTGACGAGGTCACTGTAGACATAGTTGTCGAAGACGTCGAAGACCTTACCGGTTATCAGCTTGAATTTTACTACGATTCGAGCGAGCTCGAGGTTTTGAGTTGGGTAGAGGGGCCATTCCTCACAAGTGCGTCTGGTGAGTATGACACATTGACCCTTGACGTTGATCTATCAACACCAGGGATTATACGGAACATCGTTTCAACTTGGTATGAACCGTATGGCGTAAGCGGGGATGGAGTACTATTCAGCATAACATTTAGGCTTAAGGCAGAGATGTCAAGTGGATTTGGTATCGGTGGCGTTCTCATTGTAGGAGACGACAGTAGCGCCATGGGTACATCGAAGAGTACAACGGAGCTTCTTGCAGGTAACAGAGACCCAATCATCCAGCTTCCCGTCCGTGTTGAAAATCTCGGATTTGGACGGCCCACTCTTGATATGGACCAGAATGGCCGAATCGATGCAGCTGATCTGATCAGACTCATTTCCTCAGAATTTGAGAGAACCAATCCGCAGCCGGTTGAGAGATTCTTTGATTTCACCCGGTTCTGGATGGAACAGAATAATCACTGAAACACACAATTGTGTTTATCTTTGCCCGCCCCCAAATTTGATATTGAGAGAGACCAGAGGAGGGGGTGGGGATAAAGCAACTCCTTTTCTGTAAAAGTTGGAAGTTCAGAAGGGGAGGTCGGAGTCGGTCTCCTTATTGTTAAGATAGATAATACCGGATTCCCATTCATCGCTGATTTCAGCGACGACGCCGGAGACGAGTCGCAGGAGTGCTTCTTCATTGGGGAAGAGCCCAGCGACACGAGTGCGGCGTTTAATTTCCTTGTTGAGACGTTCAATCATATTGCTGGTGCGCATGTGTTTACGATGAGCCTCAAGCAGGGAGAAGACGGCCAGGCCATGAGGCAGGTTATTCTCCATCCAGAGGGCGAGACGGGAGGCGTGAGGCTCCTATTTTTTGACGGTGAGTTGAAGGCGTCGTTCGGCTTCTGGGCATGAGGGGGCGTTGAAGATATCATGGATATCGTTGGCGACCTCATTACGCATGGCGACTTTAGGGACATGAGCGGCGGCATTTCTTTGAAGATGGGTCTGACAACGCTGCCATTCGGCGCCTGGGAAGACGGTTTTCAGGGCGTTACGCAAGCCTTCATGGTCATCGCTGGTGACGAAAATAATGCCATGCAGGCCGCGTTCCTTGAGGTAGAGAAGGAAGTTTCTCCAATGGACTTCGGCCTCGCTGCTGGAGGTGCTGACACCGAGGATGGAGCGTTTGCCGTCGGCACGGACCCCGATGGCCACCAGGACCGCGCAGGAGCGTACCGCGCCATCTTGACGGACTTTTTCGTAGCGGGCATCGAGGACGAGATAGGGTGTTTCTTCGAGCGGGCGGTTACGCCAGGCCTGGAGTTCCTGGTCGAGTTGAGCGATGGCGCGTGAGACCTGAGTGCTGGTGATGTGGGTGCCACAGAGTTCTTCGAGGATTTTGGTGACTTTGCGGGTGGAGACGCCTTGTAGGTACATTTCAGCAATGGCCAGTGTCAGGGCGCGTTCGGAGCGGACCCCTTTTTCGAGGGCGGAGGGGTAGAAATCGATCTCACCCCGGACTTGGGGGACAGCGAGTTCGAGGGTACCCAGACGGGTGTTGAGGAATTTGGGTTTAAAGCCGTCGGCATGGCCTTTCCGTTCGGGAGTGCGCTCGTAGGGCTGGGCGGAAATGGCTTGAGAACGTTCGGCTTGCATGGCGTGATTGAGGAGGATGCGGAAGGCTTCAGCCAGAGCATCGGTACCTTGATGAGTTAACGGGTGGATTGCCTCCTCGAAAGCATAAAATTTGTGTTGGGGGGGGCATGTTCAGCTCTCCTTTTTCGTGCTTGATCTCACAAAAAAGAGAATCGACGTGATCCTCCCCGATCTGAAGACCCACTGTTTCCCCTGTCCTAACTACGCTCGCTTCGCTCTCTTCGTTAGGACAGGGGAAACCAATTTACAGAAAGAATGTTGCACCAACCACCATAGCGGCCATGAAAATGATCTCTTCCAGCAAAGTCTCATGGTCCCGTGCTGCCTGTACCATCAGGTCCTAATCCTCATTCTTCAATCGGTGTTTCACTAACCCATATGACCGGTAAAGGAAGATTCTCTTTTCCAATTTCCTTTTTCAGGGATATTGGACCTAGAAGGTGAGGTCATTGACCTGAAATTTCTCCAGTTAGTGGTCACACAAAAGATATTCGGTGTGGGGATGGATCTGGCACAACAGACTTCTCAGGATGAATCAGGGCTCAATACTGTAAGCCTTGATGGTTAGCAGCCTGTTGAAAAAGAGCGTGACAGTGGATTCCCGCCTTCGCGGGAATCCATGGTTCCAGCACCACTTCGAGTTCTTCAAAAGGATGTTAGAGGTAGATCACTCTTGTTGCGAGAGATCAGTTGCCATTCTGTTACCATTTCTGCATATATGAACACCAGATGAACGCTGGTTGAAAGGTATGGGTGCTGGCGGAGTTTATAAAATCTGTCCCTGAATGAGGTACTTTTCAATTTTTGATGGCCGGGGCGGCTGGGATCTACACCAGAAAAAAAATGATACTGAATAAAAATACTTCTGTTCATGAGAGGCAGGTAATCGAGGTAGGTTATCCTGATGAGGACTATTCCCAGTGGTTTACAGGAGATGGAGAGCCCAATCCCAAAGAGGCGGATGATCCCGGTACAACACCTATGACCGCAGAGCCTGTAACGACCCAAGGGGTTGAGAACTCCTCCGCAGTCAACCCGTCCCCAAGTACAGGTCAGGATACCAACAACAAGATTGAGGAGTTACTCAAGGAATGAAGGGAAGGGAATGTGAACTTGGATGGTAGGAGAGGCGTAGAGGGTGAATACCTGAAGATTAAAAATTTCATTTGGAGATTCTTTAACCTGTCGTAGATCGTGCTTGACGTCTGTCCAGCATTCGGTGACTATAAACAATCAGACTCAAGAGTTTGAAGCAGTACGTATCCTTCTGGGAAATCCCGGGATGGGTGGACTGAGATCGAGGAAAGGCCGTTCAGGAATCAAGAAAAGATATTACCAGATAAAATGCCGCACCCATGATCTTTTTCTCACAGGGAGGGTCTATGTGGTTCACAACATTCGCACTGGTGATCATATTGGGGGGAATCTGTGGAGGATCGTTGGCCACGCCGGCTGCGGTCGAGGGATTCAGCGTTCCCGCGAAAACTTCTGTTCCCTTCACTTATTGCATTTCATATCGCTCCGATCCAGACCAGCCTTCCTTCCTTGAAGAACTTAAGAAAAGCCCACCAGACCTTTTCCATCTGGGCTATCACATCCCATTCAAAGGGGCTCTTGGACCAACCTTTGGCCACGATCTATTTTCGGATGATATTCTCGCCCCCGATCAAGTCGCGCGCGAGGTCGAGAGGGATGAAAAGGTTGTTCACGATATGCGCGGCGCCGGTGTGGGCCGTCTTATTCCTTATGTTTTTACCATGGCTTTTTTCGGAAACGTTGATCTTCGGACAGGATTCTTCTGGTTCTTCGATCATTGGGAGGATTACCGGCAGTTCGGACTGGGACCGAAACCAGCAGGAGATCCCTCTCTCTGGTCTCAACAACGAGGTCCGGAACCACTCGTGGACAAACATCCGGATGTAAATCATTACAGCCCCTGCATCAATCATCCGGCATGGAGAGAATACCTCGACTTGGTTGTAAGGCAATTGGCCGGTGTTGGGTATGACGGGATGTTTTTTGATGTCAACACACTTGTCTGTGACTGTCCGCATTGTCAGGAACAATTTGACCTTTATCTCCTCCAAAAATATGGGAGGGACGGGTTACAGGAAGCGTTCTCGACAAATGATCACCGTCTGCTGAACCTGTCGACAATCGATAGAGATTTTGAAAAGAAGGTTCTGGACTCTTTCAAGACATTCCTTAAAGAGAGATGGGAGCTGGAGAACTTGAGTATTATTCTGGGAGCAAGCGGCTCGGAACAAGTAAAACTGGAGGAAGATTGGCGATTATTGCGCTGTTATATGCAGGGTTCACTTGGAGAGTTTCCTCCCGAGGACAATTATCAGGAGTACCTCTCGAATAAATTTGGCGGTCAACGCCTTGAAGGCATCTCCTCTGGATTGAAAGATGAATTCAAACAGACTGTCCTACGGCATGAGTTTCATGAATTCCTGGAGAGTAACGAGTTGGCCCACCAGCTTGAGAATCAATTTGGATCTTCTGATGTCCGCCGCCGTTGCTGCGCTACATCGAAAGATCTATTGCTCTGGGTCGAAACCCAGAGATTCTGGTGTGATAGCATGGGCAGCCTGTTCCATCAGCTCAAAGAAGATGGCCGGTCTACTTTCGCTAAAAATGGCAGGCAGGAGGTTTTTTTCACTGTCGCAAACCTTGGCTCGATGATCACCGTAGATGCAATCAATAAACGGCGGGTGAATGCAATCGACTTAGTGCGCTGGGCACGAAGCGCCGACGTCCAGATGTTCGAGGAGATGCACCAGCCAGGTTCTCTCGAAAGTGGTGTGATCCTTTCCAATATATTTGCCTTCAAATGGGCAATGGCCGCTGGAACCCGGGCGGGGACTCTCCTGTATGGAGTCAATGACGATAGGGCGGCCGATTTAGCTGAAGCGGAGGTAGCAGCTGGTGGTGGCGGTGCTTTCATTCAGCCTGGGTTGGCTGCGCCTGAATCACGTGCCCGTTGGAAAGCTTTCTACAGCGGGCATGCCGATCTCTGGGAAGGGGGAGATTCCTGGGCAAAGGTTGGGTTAGTGTTCTGGAATGATCAGGTCTTCTACGAATACCCCGAACATCTCGCGATGACTCGCCGTCTAGTTCATATCCTCTCAGAATCCCAGATCCCCTTCGACCTGGTCTCCGAAGAGAACACTCAAGACCTATCCCGATATCAGGTGCTGTTTGTTCCACAACTCCGGTATCTGGATGGCAAACAGATTGAGAGATTGATCAGTTACGCAGAAGGCGGGGGAAATCTGGTTGTAATCCCACCCTTCGGTACTGAAGACAAGCTGGCGCGGCCAAGATCCTCAAACCTTTTGGTGGAACGATATCCTGTACTGGAAAAGATGGGGACCGTTGCTTGTGGACGCGGAAAGATTCTTCTCTTTCCCCCCCATGCGGTTCCCCAACGGCAATCTGATTTGTGGTGCCTGATGGAAGAACGAGGCAACGACCTCTTTCGTACGCGTGAATTTCTCAATGCAGCCCGTCAGGACGATCTCAACAGCGGCAAGGACATGGGAGCCCAATTTATACAGAAGATTGAAAATGAACTCGGAGTCAAGCTGGGCTGGTGTCCCGCTCAAACAGATCCCGGAATCTACATTCACGCATACCACCTGCCACCCTCCACAAGCCAGCCAGAGAGATTGGTCCTTCACTCTGTCAACTACCGCCTCCCAATCTTGCTAGAGGAAAGAGTTCAAAACTCGGACCCCCCAGTTTCCAGGCCGGGCCAACCCATCCCTGCCAAGAACCTGAAAATCGATATTCCACTTCCCCCCGGTAGGACAGTCAAATCAATTGAGGCGCTCAGTCCCACGGAAACCGTGAGACCAGTATCTTGGCAGGTTGAGGGAAACCAAGTGAATCTCTCGATCGATGAACTCACCATCTACCAAGCGGTCTTAATAAACCTTCAGGGATCAGATCCGGGCCAATAAGGGATCGCAAATTGCTTGGAAACCTGATAGATCCTATGGTAGATACCGGATATGCCCTGAAGTCTGCTGGAAAAAAGCACTCCTCCGGAGACAAGAAAGGCCGAATGGTGAAGGTCTTCCCGCAGCGAAGCCCAGTCATACTTTGCAGTGAATCTGGAGGTGAGGACCGCAACCTGCAATTCACCAACATGCTGATCAACTTCGATCTACTGTGGAATCCCATGCGTATCGAGTAACGGGTAGGGTGGATTCACCGGAGCAGTCAGACGAGGGAGCATGCGGCAGATAAAGGTCGCTGTCCACCAAGGCGTGGATAGTGCCCAACACTAATCCCAGATGGACTGTCATCACGCAGTTGTCGATCTTCCCGGAAGCTCCACCCGATGGGTCTGAACAGAAAGAAAAACAACCCGTTGACCTCATGGAGGAACACAAGGGAGTCACAAATATCCTGGGTGAAAGACTCCCCGGTTTCATCGTGGACTGCGTATTGTCCCCCCACCAAATTAATCTGTTCAACTACTTCCTTCCAGGTCATTTCAGGGCCTCTGATCTCTTCCTCATATTGCTCCAATCTTTCATATAAAGATGTTCCCGCACCGGATCGGTTTCGGAGATCCGCCCCTTGAAATTGCCATAATCAATATCAGAGGCCAGTTGAGAGACACATTGAGCCCATTCAGCCTTTGTCATGTGGACGCGAAAAGGGTAATCCCTCTCGGGAGTGGAGATGATTCGTGTATGTCACTCCTTCTTCGAATCCATCGAAGGGGGTCAGTTCACATTGGATCTGGTCCCCAACGCGGAAGTAGCTCGGAGGTGGCCTGGACAGGAAGTCCAAGTCGACTTTGGCTATGCCGGTCTGAAGTGGAACCCACATACCGGCCGTCAAAGAAAAACCTGGATGTTCGTGATGACCCTCTCCAGGTCCCGCCATCAGTATGTCGAGTTCGTCTTCGACCAGAAGATCCCCACCTGGCTCAGCTGTCATGAACATGCCTTCCAGTTCTTCGGTGAGATTGTCGAGTGCGTAGTCCTCGATCATTGGAAAACGGCGGTCCTAAAAGCCGACCTTCAGGATCATGTCCTGGGTGAGCCTTACCGCCGTCTGGCTCAGCATTTTGGATTTCTGATCTGCCCCAACCGTTCCCGCACTCCACGTTATAAAGGCAAGGTCGAATCCGGCGGTCGAGGTGAACAGCGCGGTCTTTCTGATCTGATACGGCTAACGACCGATAAAGTCGTCGTCGAGATGTCCCCGCCTTTCAAGGCGGTAAAACTCCTCAAGCGGCTCGAAGATGCGCAGATTGTAAAGGCTACAAACGGTCCCGGCCAAGCTCACCACTGAGGAGTTCCTTTGTACATGCGGTACACACACATTGAAGATCCTCTATTCAAAAGAGTTACGGGATGGTATGTAAGAGACCCAAATAGGCGGTTTCTTCTTGTTTTTGGAGGTAGCATGCTTACGGATAATATCTTGGACCTGATCGGGAACACTCCGCTGATTGCATTGAAAAGCGAGCGCATCTTTGCGAAAGCGGAGTTCCTCAATCCGGGTGGAAGCATCAAGGATCGCGTCGCCCTGGCTATGCTCGAGGGCGCGGAACGAGATGGTCGTCTAACGCATGCATCCTGCGTTGTCGAGCCAACTTCGGGGAACACGGGCATCGGTATTGCTCTAGTAGGTCGACTGAAAGGTTACAGGGTGAAGATCGTAATGCCTGAGAATATGAGTGAGGAGAGAAAGAAACTCATCAAAGCCCTCGGCGCCGAACTGATTCTTACGCCTACCGAGGATGGAATCAAAGGTGCGGTAGATTACGTCCGGCAAATGGCAGCTGAGGATCCCCGTATTTTTGTTCCACAGCAGTTTGAGAACCCCGACAACCCTAGGGTTCATTACGAAGAGACGGCGCACGAATTGTGGCGGCAGATGACTGGAGATATTGCCTGTTTCGTAGCAGGTGTGGGGAGTGGAGGGACACTTCAAGGGGTTGGCCGTTTCCTTCGTGAGCATAAACCGGACACCAGGATTGTTGCCGTTGAACCGAAGGATGTCTCAGCCATTCTCGGTCATGAACCAGGGCTTCACCAGATTCAAGGAATTGGTGACGGATTCATCCCGGAAATTCTGGATGTCTCGATGGTGGATGAGGTTGTCGAAGTCACGGATGAAGACGCGATCGAGACAACGCGGCAGCTTGCGCGTGATGTAGGCCTCCTGGTCGGGATTTCATCAGGCGCTAATGTATGGGCTGCGCGAAAGCTTCGGTCCAAGGTTGAGGGTAACATCGCCACAGTATTACCGGATCGGGTTGAACGTTACTTCAGTACAGCCCTCCTCTGAAAGCATAACACACCATCTGTTCTGGCTGGGGGGGTTGCTCAACTCCACGAAGCCGGGATTGAGGGTGTCACCATCTGGCGCCGCCAGCGGGACGACCATGGCTTTAACGGCAGCTATTCCTCCGTGCGGCGTTTCATCCAACGGTTGGTACCCAAACAGCCGGATGCTTTCCGCCGGATCGAAATACCTCCTGGACAGGAAGCTCAGGCCGACTTCGGCTATGCCGGTCTGCAGTAGGACTCACATACGGGTCGTCAAAGAAAAACCTTGATGTTCGAGATAACCCTCTCCTGGTCCCGCCATCAGTATGTCGAGTTCGTCTTCGACCAGAAGATCCCCACCTGGCTCAGTTATCATGAACATGCCTTCCAGTTCTTCGGTGGGGTCGTCGAGAGCGTAGTTCTCAATAACCTGAAAGTTGAGGTCCTCAAAGCTGACCTTCAGGATCCTGTTCTGGGTGAGCCTTTCCGCCGTCTGGCTCAGCACTTTGGATTCCTGATCTCTCCCAATCGGATCCAGGACCGCCTGCCCACTGTTCATGCCCTACTGCGGCTGGCAAACCGATTTGGATCCGGCTGCCCGGAACAGGCTTGCCAACGTGATCTACGCCTTTCTCGAATCAACCAGCGTCTGGCGAGATATGGTGTGGTGATCCTGGACGACATTGGTTATTTACAGTAAACACGCGAGGAGTTGGAAGTACTCTTCACGCTTATTACAGAGCGCTACGAGCGAGGCAGCGTGATGCTGACCAGTAACCTGCCCTTCTCGAAATGGGAGACCATCTTCAAGGATCCGATGACCACGGCGGCGGTCATCGACCGTCTGGTCCACCACAGAGTGATCCTGGAACTGGATCTGCCGAGTGTCGGAACTTGTCAACCATTATGAGACACCCCCATTGTGAATTTAGCGAAGTTCCTC
>CAYRBI010000211.1:0-9311 GCA_964422415.1 uncultured bacterium
GGGAGGGGGAACACGCTAAAGCGTGAACAACATACAACTCCCTCCCCCCTTGCGGTGAAGGGGGGGGAAAAGTGAGTAAACACAAACAGGGCAGTCCCGTTCGCCCCTTAAAAAAGAAGCTGCGAGGCTGCCCTGTCCCCCTAACATGTTGGATGTGGGACTAGACTGTCAGGTTCTTGGTCTTGCCCCGGGTAAGTGAACGCAACGCACGTGTGCTGACGAGGATCCGCACCTTCTTACCATTGATCATGACGCGTTTTTTCTGAAGATTCGGAGCAAAGGTCCGCTTCGTCACATTGTGAGCATGACTAACATTCTGGCCACTCCGGGGCCGTTTACCTGACAAAGCACAAATGCGAGACATATTAAACCCTTTCAATACGGTACACTTGGTACACGCGAAATATATCGATGGTGAGTCCTTGACGCAAGAGGAAGATGAAATCTCTGAATTGACTCATAATAAAAGCTACCGAAGGTGGAGGCGGATTTGAGAGAGGCGGGATACGTTGACTCATAATGGAGGACACCGAAAAAGAGGGGGTCCACCGCGAGGTGTCTTCGAGTATTTGGACCGATGGAAGTACCGCTGGTTAAGGGGACGTGGCGCTTAGCCACCATTGGCCGTGGTCCTTGGTGGAACATGGGTGCCGCGCATATGAATCTAGCTCTCCGAGAGAAATACTTCGATACTTGTGGACTTGTGTCCCTGCTGGTTCAACACTGGCGATTTTAATATGCGACATGAACCGCCGTATACGGAACAATATGTGCGAGTGGAGTGTGACGCCCCCAAAAAGGACTGGCCCCGGAGTGCAACTCTCCGGGGCCAGCTGATCCGAAAGGGTGTGTGGGTTTTCCCCTCACTTTTTGAGAGAGGGGAGAGATCTTACTGTCTCTCGGGACGAAGTGAGCGGACCACCTCGCCCGCTTGCCACATCTCGGACTCGTGGATTTCCGCTAGTTCCTTGGCCAGTTGCTGCTGATAGTCGGGGCGGCTGTTAGCCTCGAGGACGCGGGCTGTTTCCTTCCCGGTCTTCACGGAGTTGTACAGTTCCTCGAACACCGGCTTGGAGCAATCATGGAACTTCTTGAACCAGTCCAGCGCGCCACGTTGAGCGGTAGCTGAGCAATTCGCATACATCCAGTCCATACCGTTCTCGCCCACTAGCGGATAAAGGCTCTGGGTGGCTTCTTCGACGGTCTCGTTGAAGGCTTCAGAGGGAGAGTGACCGTTTTCACGTAGAACCTCATACTGGGCCAGGAAGATCCCGTAGATGGCGCCCATAAGCACACCACGTTCGCCGGTGAGGTCGCTCCACACTTCTTTCTCGAAGGTGGTTTCAAAGAGATATCCTGAGCCAATGCCAATCCCCAGGGCAATGGTACGGTCCATGGCGCGTCCGGTGGCATCCTGGAACACGGCATAGCTACTGTTGATGCCGCGTCCCTCCAGGAAGTGACGGCGTACCGTGGTGCCGGAGCCTTTCGGCGCCACCAGGATGACATCGATATCCGCTGATGGGATCACGCCGGTCTGTTCTTTGAACACGATGCTGAAACCATGTGAGAAATAAAGGGCATCGCCCTTCTTCAGGTGAGCCTTGACCGTGGGCCAGGCGGCCTTCTGACCAGCGTCTGAAAGAAGGTATTGCACGATGGTACCACGTTCGGTGGCTTCGGGAATCGTGAAAAGGGTCTCGCCCGGTTTCCAGCCATCGGCGATGGCCTTATCCCATTCACGCTTGTATTCTTGAGCCTGTCCGACGATGACATTAAAGCCATTGTCACGCAGGTTAAGCGCCTGCGCCGGCCCTTGAACTCCATACCCCAGGATCGCGATCGTCTCATTCTTCAACGTCTCACGCGCCTTCTCGATGGGCCAATCCGCCCGGTCCACCACATGCTCTTCCAGACCACCAATCTTAATTGTCTTCATTCCTTCCTCCTGTTATGCGCGGCCCGTCTCCGGGCCGGCTTGTGAACCACAAAAGGGGCGAAACAAACGCCAGTCTCGATTCAGAGCAAACCGTCGAGATTTTTTGCGATTTGTCAAGACCTCCTCTGTTCATCCCCGCTTGTTTTCGGCATGATAGTAGGGAAACATGAACGGGTGAAGCCGAACACCCAAGAGCCGCCCTCTTGGGTGTTCTTGTTTTACGTGGAAAGGAAAACTCCAGATGCCACCAAAACTTTCGAACACTTACAGTAATGAGACTCGGAGCCATATCAAACAGGCGGATTTGGTTCTGCTCGTCTGCGACTTCGAAGGAACCCTGATTCCGCTGTCACAAGCGGGAGAAGAGGTTCACATGGCGGAGACAGTCCATGAGCACCTGGAGGCTCTCAGCAAGATTCCCTCGGTCCGGCTGGCCATCATCAGCAGCTACTCAATGATCGACTTGCGGGAGAAGATCAGTATCTCCAACTGCCATTACCTGTGCAATCATGGACTCGAGATCAGCGGCCCGGAACTCAACTTCCACCACAGTGTGGCCGAAAAGTTCCGTCCAGCCATTCACGAGGCGGCCAACACGCTCAGGACTCAGCTGCGCGCCGAACGGGCTGTTGTAGAAGACCGTGGACTCACCGCCGGTTTGAATTACCGTTCGGTGATGGAGAGTCATGTCAGCTCGCTCTTGGCCAAAGCCCATAACCTGCTGGCAAACAGTGTCCGTGAAAGGAAGATCCGGATCGAGGAAGCCCGCCGGACCATCGAGATCCTTCCGGCGGTGGACTGGGATCGTGGCAAGGCGGTCAAGATGCTCTACCAGCACTACAAGGCCACTTACCCCGGAATCAAGATCGCCTTCTTGTATGTCGGTGATGATGCCATGGATGAACCCGCTTTCAGGTTCGCGCTGGAAACCGGACTCCCCTACCGGGTCACTCAGACCAAGGTCACCGATGCCCGCTTCTATCTGAAGATGCAGACCGAGATCTCGCGGGTGCTTAAACTGGTCCGGGAAAGCGCCCCGGAGAATGGACCTGAGACCTCGAGGGAGAGGATGGTGCTGTAAGGGAGAGGGCATAAACACGGAGGATATTTCCCATGTACCGCAAGGAAGACCTGGAACGGGTCCGGGATTTACTCGGCAGGGATCAGGTTGAGTACATGTTTATTGGGCGTGGAGCGGCGATTATCCAGGGATTCTCCGACACGACTCAGGATATCGATATCTATCCGTTGAACGATCCAGGCAACAACCGGAGGTTGTGCGAGGCATTAAGAGAGATCGGATTTGAGGTATCCCCAGAAACTGAAGCGGAGATCCTGCGGGGTAAAGATTTCGTGCAGCTCCGTGAGGGACCTTTCGACCTTGATCTCATTTTCGCGCCCGATGGATTCGAATCTTATGAACAAGCCAGGAAAATGAAAACCGAAGCCAATGGATTCCCTGTCCTCTCCATGGAGGGTATCATTTTATCGAAGAAAGCGGCTGGCAGAGCGCGGGATCGCGAAGCGCTGGGCCGTTTGGTGCAGTTCAAGGAGTATCTTGATGCTACCCAGCAAAAAGCTCACTCCTGAAGAGGAAAAAGCGCTTCTGTGGGCTGAGTTCGAACGCTCCATGAAACGCCCTGTGATGGAACGGATCGAACGTGGTTGTTTGTCGACCTTCAAACCGGTTCTGGACGAGGGACCGGGTATCCGGATGTGGGACACCATGGCCGACTACCGGCGCTGGTGCAATGAGAACCTGCCCGATTGGTTGGGGTACAAGACCATGACCGACGCGGAGTGGGAGGAGTATCTGAAGAAGGCCGATGAGTAAGACCGGGGTGGAGTAAGTCATCCAGGGTAAGGGGGCTTCATTGGGTTGGCTGGCTGACCGGATCAAGAAGAATGGTATCGAGATCTCGGATCATTATGGGACCTCAGAGGCCTATTTCGATCTGACTCCCGCGGGACGAACACTCATCAACAGTCTGGATCCCCTCATCCGTGAGGGGATCCATGGACGGGTGCTGGATGCCGGCGCGGGACGTCTCACTTATACTCCCCGGCTGGCGAAGGTGGCCCGTGAGGTTCTCTCCCTCGACCGGTACCGTGTGAAAGGGGGATTGGATATTCTCTCCGACCTGTCAGATTTGCCCCTCGCCGATGGCTCCTTCGATTCCATCTTTTGCTCGCAGGTGCTGGAGCATGTACCGGAACCCCGGCAAGTGCTTCAGGAATTTGCCCGGATTCTTAAACCGGGCGGATCACTGCTCCTTTCGGTTCCGCATCTGGCCTATCTCCACAATGAACCCCATGACTACTACCGCTACACCGAATATGGTCTTGGTCACATACTCGCTGGAGCTAGTTTCGAGATCCAGGTGATGCATTGGAGCGGTGGGGTACTCTCCTTCCTGGGACACATGCCCAGCACGCTGATTGTCAATCTGGTCTGGGGGATTCCAGTGGTTTTCTCGCTAGTCTCGTTGTTCAACCGGGCTTGGAGCCGTGGAATCGCATGGCTTGAGCGTAACGATCAGAGGCGCAGACGGTTCGCGCTCAATCTGGTGGTACTGGCGGTCAAGAGGCCAGTGGTGTTGTAGTGACTTCATTCGCATTAGGTGTTGAATCGTGGAGGGCGTGGAAGTGGGGGATGAACATGGAAAAACAGAAAGGAGCTGGTGCCTTCTATCTGGTTCCATTTATCGCTGGAACGAAAATCCCTTCCCGTTCCTCTGTCAACACATGAATCATGAGAAAGGATTCACGCGCCAGTTAGAGAATACAGCATGATGGATTTCTATTGATCTCCGCTCTCCTTCGGCAGATAGACCTTCTCCCCCGCCTCCAATCCCGATAGCACTTGGACCAGCCCCTCTCCAGCCCCACGCCCTGTTTTGATCATTCGCCTTCCAGGTGTGTTCCCCTCCCGGACCACTTGGACAGTCTCCAGTTGGCCCACAGTCCGTATCGCTGAACGGGGTAAATAGAGGTTCTCAGCAGTTCCTGTTTGGATCAAAACCCGTCCGAACATCCCCGGATAGAGGCGGTCATCCACTGGAAGGGCGACCTTGACCAGAAAGGCTCTCGCGCCGGGTTCGGACTGGGGGACGATCTCCTCCACCTTTCCCTCGAAGGACTTGTCGAGGGCATCGATGAATACCGGCAGCGTGTCGCCCCGTGAGAGATAACTCGACAGCGATTCGCGTACATAGGCCTCCAAGCGCAACTCGGCGGGATTATAGAGTTTAAGGAGTGGAATCCCTGGAACCGCCATATCACCTGGCTCCGCCAGACGGTTAATCACACGTCCCGCCATGGGAGCCTTGATACGCGCATAGGTCTGCGCGACTCCCGCCTCGGCGGCCGCCTGGCGCGCACTATCGACCTGTGCCAGAGCCACCCGGTAAGCCCGTTCCACCTGATCGGCCTTCGCAGAAGGCACTACATTTTCCTTGAACAGGGCACCGATGCGTTCGTACTCCTTCTGGGCCTCATCAAGTTGGGCCTGGGAGGCCGCAAGTTGTTGCTTGGCTTGCAACTCTCTGGCCTCTAGATCCCGGCTGTCCAAAAAGACCAGAGGAGATCCTTCTTCTATGTTATCTCCCGCACGGACCAGCACATCCTGGATGGTGGCCAGGATACGGGCGGAGATCGAGATCTCATGCTTTGCAGCGATGGAACCAGGTACCCTCTCGACCATGGGTTCCTCTTTATGGAGCACCGCTGTGGAGGGAAGCATCACGGCAGTCTCCAGTTTGGGTTGCGCAATCACACCCGGGAGGATCTTGGTATGGAAACTCCCCGCGAGATATGCCACTAGAAACACCAGGCTGGTAATTCCCGCCAAACCCTTCAACAACGAGATGAGTATTTTCAGGCAGCCATTCATCTTTCATCCTCCACGGGCAAGGGCAAGCCATGGCCCGGACGATTTTGGTAGACCAGACTGTAAACCACCGGCACCAGCACCAGCGTGAAGAGGGTCGAGGCGGCGATACCGAAGATGATCGACCAGGCCAGACCGGAGAAAATTGGATCCAGTGTGATGACCACATTCCCCAGGAAGGCGGTTCCGGCGGTCAGGAAGATGGGTCTCATGCGGATGGCGCCGGAGTGGATGAGAGCCTCCTCCAGATCCATCCCCTCACGCAAGGCGTGGTGCACAAAATCGATTAAGACCACCGAGTTGCGCACCACAATCCCCGCCAGGGCGATCATTCCAATCATGGCGGTCGCGGTAAAAAAGACCGGATTGGGATAGGTCTCGATCATGCGGTTGCCAAGATGATTCAGGAGCCAGAAGCCCGGCATGATCCCGATCAGGGTCAAGGGGATGGCGGTCATGATGATGATTGTCAGCGTCCCAGATTGAGTCTGGAGGAAAATGATCAGGAAAATGCAGAACAACGCTGCTCCGAAGGCCAGGCCTAGGTCACGGAAGACGTCCAACGTGATCTTCCATTCCCCCTCGCCATTCCAGACCACCCGTGTCCCCGCCGGGAGGCTCCAGGGATCGCCGCCACCCATGTTGAAGTAATTTCTATGGGCGAGTGGAACTGAGCCGCTTGAGGTTGTTGTCCCCAGATCCGCCCCCATATCCAGCACAGCATCCGCCGGGGCGCGTCCCGCCATCTCGGCGAAGACATAGGCCACACTCTCCAGGTTTTTGTGGTAACGGGTTTTGTCTACTATCCCTTTTTCAAACCGTCCCAACTCCTTGATTTGCACCGAGGGTTGAGGGGCATCGCGCAAGCTGCCACCCTCACGGATCTTGGAGATACCCGCGCGGCCCTTCACATAGAGGGATCCCAGTTCCTCGACCGAGGACCTGTGAGCGCGTGGTAGTCGGAGTTGGATCTCCAAGGGGTGTGCCTCGGTGGGGACTTGCAGGAAGTATCCAGCGGAACCAGAGAGAGCGGTCTGGAGGGTTTGAGCGATGTCCCCTGTCGAAACTCCTGAGAGCGCGGCCTTCTCTTTGTCGGTGATGAAAGTGATCTCCTCCTGATCGTCCTCCACGCTGGTGTCCACATCGGTGACCAGGGGTTCGCGCTCAAACCTCGCCGCCACCATCAGGGCTGCCTCCTGGATCTTCTCGTAGGGGGTCTCATCACCGCCATAAACCTCGGCGGTCAGGGTGGAGATTACTGGCGGTCCCGGCGGAGACTCCACCAGCTTGATCCGGGCGCCATGTTTCTTAGCAACCGCCTCGAGCTGCTTTCTCAGGCGGAGGACAATCTCATGGGATTGTTGGGCACGTTCAGCCTTGGGAACCAAACCAACACGGATATCCCCCAACTGCCCCCCCTTGCGGAGGTAGTAGTGGCGCACCATCCCGTTGAAATCCATCGGAGAAGGGGCCCCGGAAAAGGTGACGAAGTCCAGGACCTCGGGTGCGGTGTTCAGGACCTCCACCAGCTCACGGTTCACCTGATCCGTGGTTTCGAGAGTGGTCCCCTCGGGCATGTCCACCAACACCTGGAACTCATTCTTGTTGTCGAAGGGAAGCATCTTAAGCGGGACCGCGCGCAGGGCTGGGAGTAGGAATGAGGCCAGGAAGAGAACAATCACCATCCCCACAAACCCCCAACCGAGCAGACGGTAACGGATCAGCGGACGGATGCAGAAGGAATAGAGCCGGTAGAGGGAAGTTTCTTGAACCCTGCACTCGGCCTCGCCATGTGGAGCTCCCTTGAGGAGTTTGAGCGACAGGAAGGGGGTGACACAGAAGGCCACGATCATGCTCATGAGCATGGTGAGCGGGACATTCAAGGCCATGGGGCGCATGTAGGGACCCATCATGCCAGTGATGAAGGACATCGGAAGGAAACAGAAGATGACCGCGATGGTCGAGGCCACTAGCGCGGGACGTACCTCCTGGACCGCATGGAGAACACTTTTACGTGGGCCGAACTTCCGTAGGCTAAAGTAGCGGTCGATGTTTTCTACATCGGTGATGGGGTCATCCACCAGGATACCGAGGGCGAGAATGAGCGCGAACAAGGTCACCCGGTTGATCGAATACCCCGCCACGAGGTTGACCGCGAGTGTAGCCCCATAGCAGACCGGGATGGCTAGCGCCACCACCAATGCCGCACGCCAGCCCATCACCATGCCGATGAAGAGGATGACGGTCAGCACCGCTACCGCGAGGGCCTCGACCAGCTCATTGACCTTTTCGTTGGCGGTCTCGCCATAATTACGGGTTATACGCACGGCCACTTCGGTGGGGAAGAAGGAACGGCGGAGCTCATTGAGCTTCTCCTCTACATCGTGCGCAACCCAGACCGCGTTACTCCCCTTCTTTTTGGCCACCGCGATACTGACCGCCGGATATAGGTCCGGCGAATGGAGTTTGCCTGAGGCGGGGCCGAATCCAAGCCAAGAAAAACTTTCCACTTCCGCCGGACCATCGATCACTTGTGCCACATCTTTGAGGTAGACTGGGATACCATCGACTACATTGACCACCAGGCTACGCAATTCCTCGATACTTTGGATGAAGTCACCTGCTTGTAGTGAGGTAACCCGGTTGAGGCTCTCGAAGGTGCCCGAATCCATTCGCAGATTGGAGGCTTGGAGAGCGAAATCGAGATCGAGTGGCGAGGTTCTGTGGGCGGCCAAAGCCTCTGTATCCATCTCTACGCGGATCATGCGGGGGCGTCCCGAGACCAGAGTGATGGTGTTGGTGTCCGGAATGGCCTGGAGCTTGATCTCCACTTCCTCGGCCAACCGGCGGAGATGGCTGTCATCGCAACGTTCCGGATCTTTGCTGTAAAGGGTGGCCACCACGATGGGGACATCATCGATCTCGACCGGCTTCACCACCCATGAAGCCACCGTATTGGGCACCAGATCGGTATGCGAATAGAGTTTGTTGTAAACCTTGACCAGGCTGTCCTCGCGGTTCTCGCCGACATAGAAGCGGACTGTCACCACCGCGCGGCCCTTCATCGACATGGAGTAGACATACTCCACCCCATCGATCTGGTGGAGCAACTTCTCCAGCGGAGTGGTGACTTGCCGTTCGACCTGTTCAGCGGAGAGTCCGGGGGCATTGACCAGCACATCGGCCAGCGGGACCACGATCTGCGGCTCTTCCTCGCGGGGAGTGAGCAGGAGGCTCACTAAACCGGCGGTAAGGGTGAGGATGATGATGAGAATGGGAAGTGGACCCGATAAAAAGTGGTTTACGATGCGCGCAGAGAGGGGAAGGGAATCCTCTGTTGGGGGACTCGCCGCTTTCTTGATGGTGTTATCCGGTGAGTTACCAGTCATCCGGGGGACCGTCCTCTACACTTGTGCCGGGGGGTATTGTCTGTTGTTAGCCGGGGACTCCCTATTAGAAATGTCAAGATCATTTTCATTTTCC
>CAYRBI010000212.1:0-9309 GCA_964422415.1 uncultured bacterium
AGGTGGTTGTCCTGGAATTGGTTGAAAGGCAAAACAAGAACTTCGACACCCCCCCTACCGGCACAAAGACTTTATATCCTTTCCTCCTTCCCAGTGGTAACGGAGTGATCTAACCGCTCTGTGGAGACAAATCCCCATGAACACCAACTGGATCATCAACCCGGATTTTGGCTGCTTCGGATGGACCAGCCCAGTCCAGATAAACCGCAAAGGGACCTCGCGCATCACAATCAACAAGATGGTAGCGACTGGTCTTGGTCTGGAATCAGGTCAGAAACTCTTCTGTTATGTCGCACAGGATCTTCAGAAAAGACCAATGCTGGTGGTGTACTTGGATGGTAAACCTCGAAGTGAGGTGATCAACTGATGGAATTCCGCAATTCTTACTCTGAACCTTATAAAATCCAACAGGAAGCCAAGATGCAGCATTACTACACCTACTACTTGGTCTCGAAGGAGAAGCGGGTCCCAACCTTGCTGGATTCGGTATTAACGCTCAAGGAAGCAACGGCAACCTATGACTCAGAATTGGAGAGTGCCCTCGGTGCGGATGTCATGCTGCGAGAGAAGATCCGCCAGGATAAGACTGCGGTCGACCTGATCGTCCGTCAGATCGAGGAACGCGAACAGATGAAGACCCAACACCTCACCAGCATTGATGAAGAAATGGGTTATGCGAAATCCTGGATCTGGAAACTGGATCATTGGTACCTGGGGAGTAATAAGGGAATTGACAATACTCGCAACCAGTTCTTCCGTCAGATCCAACAACTCGAACAGGAACGGCGAACAGTCGAGACTGCTACCTGGCGCGATGAAGCCATGCTGCTCAAGGACTTTGTCGAACACTGGAGCGCCTACCGTAACGACAGATTGGCCTACTCTTTTCTCAACCCAAAACAGGACCCATAGGCGGCCTTTTCCCGAGGAGGGTGACTGATTCCGCCAGATGAAAAGCCAGTTGATTCCCCTTCGCAGTCAGCACCAACCGTTTGATCTTGCCGGTCTGTTTGACTTCCAGAAAACCAAAGTCCTCAAGGGCCTGAAGCACCTCACGAACATAACTGCTCGCAGCATGTGTATAACGCAGCAGACGTTGATAATAGCGCTCTTTGGTTTCCAGCCAGGAGAGAATGATGAGGATCTCAGCCCAGCGTGGTATAAATAATTCTTGCGGCATTCATTTCCACCTCCCCTCCCACCAACGATGGATCTTGTCCAACCAACTGCGTTCATAGAAATCACGGTCCAGATAGGATGGACTCGGATCGAGGATGATCACCCGCTCTTCACAGTTTTCTCGATCCTGTGGCGGTTCCATTTTCAAAAGAAATGATGGCCTGTTCGGCTACGCAGAAGTTTGTGCGCTTGCTGGTGAACATGCTGAACATCCTCCAGGAGTTTCCCGGCCCTGCGTTCCCAGACAATGGCGTGATCGATCCATTTGAGGGCATCTGGTTGCCGCTTGGTTTGGATTGCATAAATGACCTGCTGGATGGCACGAAGGAAAGCGTCATTATACTTCTTGACTTCACTCCGCAATGATTGCATAGCGTCCATATAAGAGAGTCGTTGCACAAGTTGGGGTTTCCCGGAAGCATCGGTATTATTAAGGCCCCTCAGTTGTACCTGTGTCTTATGAAGAGTCTGCTGATCTATGCGTCCAAGTTGCTGAACAGTTTGGGCGAGGCGGTCCAGATCGAGCATGAGTTCATGATCAGCCTTGAGCAATGATCGCAACCTCGACTGAATATCCTCGATACTCGCCTGGCTGAGACCACCCTTTTGGAGATCGGAGCGGATCCGCATCAGGAATTTGATGACGCGATGGGATTGCCGTCGAGCATCACGGACCTCACGTTTTTCATCATGGTCGAGGTTATCGATCTTCTTGTTTTCCTCTCGCATTGGAGCAGTCAGATCGATGTTGGTTCGGTTCTGCAGACCATGCGCCTTATCCCACACTGAATGACCCGTGACTGCTCCTGAAGCAAGCCAGAATAGAATTACCAACGGTAGGACCTGCCCAATGAGTTGTGCCAAGTCCGGCATCAGTTGCGGAGCCAGCGGGACACCCAGAAAGACCACCAATGCAATGGAACCACCGGTACTGAACCCAAACGCTTTGCCTACATGGAAGAGCATGAAGCACATTAGCAGCAGAACGATTCCAGCTGCCATGGGTCCAAAGGTCTTGAGCGAGAAACCGTATTGGACCTCGGCGAACACCATTCCCAGCGACAGGGCCAGTCCAACTCCCATGATCATCGCTTTCCCGCCTTGACCCGGAAAGCGTTTCTCAAAAACCACACGCGCCAATCCGACGAAAATCAGCAGGAAGACGATTGCGTCGACCAGCGGCCACGAACTCTCATAGAAATTCGGGAAGCCCTGAACAAGTGTTTCAATCGAACCTTTGAATGTACCGGGAGAGAATACCATCGTAAGATCACCTCTTCTATCTCTCCAGCGGCATATCTTTATTATCTTTGTGCTTCTGCAGAGGCACAATCGCCGATGTGATTCCTGTAGATCCTCATCCTCACCCATAGAAACAAATATGCCGTTGATTTCACAACGCTCACCTCAACGAGGTGGATCCGGCCATCAAAACATCGGGAGAGGAGGTGAGGACCATGAACCTGGATCTCGGCATCGAAGCGATTGCCCAGGCCATCCTATCGTACCCGACTGCGGCCATGCTGCTGGTTGCGTTCTGGCTGTATGTCACGCGCGACCGGCGGTACTGGTAGCGAGGGTATGCGGTGGCCACCAGGGGACAGAATCTCTCAAAGGGTGGAATGGCCACCCGGAGGGCGTCGCAAGGCGCTCTCCAACTCCCCCAACGAAGACTTCAGGACCCTTGAGAAATGCATAGAGTCTTGGATTTGCACCGCAGTGCCACGGCAACGGGGAGGAAGGACTTTGCATACATCCATACCATTGCTGCCACGTGCTTCCTATAGTAGCTTCCTTGCCATCGTTACTGCCGAATCACGAAGGGAATCAGGATGTTTCTCTCGAAGATTTCTGTTGAGAACTTTCGATGCTTTGGAGAGAATACGAGTCGATTTGAGCTATTCTTGCGGCGCGGACTTACTGCGTTGGTGGGCGAGAACGACGCCGGCAAGAGTGCTGTGATCGATGCGCTCCGCTTTGCCCTGGGAACAGCCGACCAGGAGAGGCCTTGGCTTGAGGATACCGACTTTCATGAGAGTGGGGGAACGAGAGCTCCTGAAATCCGAATAACATGCCGATTCGAGGATCTGACCGAGTCCGATATGCGGGCTTTCGTTGAGTTCCTCACATACAGCAAAGAACCCGGCAAGAGTCCTGTCCTCAACATCCACTGGACAGCCTTGTATACCGGAGCGGAAAAGAGAGGCAGGTCTTATCGCCGAATCGAGGTCCACTCGGGTGAGAATGGCAACGGTCCGTCAATTCCTCAAGAGGTCCGTGACATGCTTCAAACGACTTATCTTCGCCCTCTGCGTGATGCGGATCATGCTCTCTCCGCCGGTCGAGGGTCTCGACTCTCGCAAGTGCTACGCCAATCAGGCCTGCTTGCAATAGGCCAACACACATATGATGGATCCAAACCTTTAACGGGACAACGCCTCAGCATGCTCGAGATCGCTAATCTCATTAACAAGCTTCTCGAAACCCAAGAAGGCATTGTGGATGCCCGTAAACGAATCACCGAGCATCTTGCTTCACTTTGTCTGGCGGGAGATAACCTGACTAGCGACATAAAGGTTGGCGGGGCGATGGAGGAAGAGGCGCGAATACGTCAGCTGTTGGAGAAACTCGATCTTTCTCTAGCTGGCACTGGTAACCTCGGACTAGGCTCGGATAACCTATTGTTTATGGCGTGTGAACTTCTTCTTCTTGACGAAGTCAAAGAAGGAAACAAGATGTTGCTCATTGAGGAACCTGAGGCCCATCTCCATGCCCAGAGGCAATTGCGTGTCATGAGGTTTCTTCAGGATCAGGCAATGCAAAAAGGCATTCAGATCATTGTGACCACCCACTCTGCGAACCTTGCTTCCGTCATCAAACTGGACAACGTAGTCATGATTCACAATAAGCATGCTTATTCCATGGCTGAGGGTGAAACGAACCTGGAGCCGTCAGACTATCGTTTTCTTGAAAGATTCCTCGATGTTACCAAGGCAAACCTATTCTTCGCACGCGGCGTAATGATTGTAGAGGGAGATGCTGAAAACATCCTTCTTCCAACCTTGGCCCGATTGCTGGGTCGCGATTTCACGAAGCATGGCGTTTCCATCGTTAACGTGGGCGGTGTAGGACTGCGGAGGTACGCCAGGATCTTCCAGCGCAAGTCTCCTGATAAGGCTGGGAAAATCACAATTCCTGTAGCATGCGTGACGGACATGGATGTTATGCCGGATTGTGCGCCTTCCATCACTGGAAAGGTTGACCAAGATACAGATTGGCCGAAAGCACCTGATCGCCGTTGGAAGGCAAAGAGTGATTTCAAGGACGAAAAAGAACTTGCTCGTTACCGACGAGAAAAGGAGCTGAAAGCTTCTGCGCAATATGTGGAGACATTTGTCTCTGACGAGTGGACACTCGAATACGATCTGGCTTTGGGACCAAGGGATAGGACACAAAACTTCAGCGATGGCTTGGCCGAGGAGGTCTACATCGCTGCGTCACTGGCCAAAGAAGACGATGCTATCAATACCAGAAAGAAGTCTGTCGAAGAGGTGGAGATCAAGGCGAAGCAGGCATTCTCCAAGATGAGGTCAGGATTAGAGCCTCGTAATAAATGCAAAAAAGAGGAAGTCCTCGCGTCGATGGTCTATGCAAAGGTCACGGAGAGTGGAGTGTCCAAAACAGTCGTCGCACAATACCTGGCCGAGCGTCTAGAGAAAAAACACAACAACGAGCAAGAGTATTGGAAACGGGTTCTCCCGAAATATCTTGTTGAGGCCATTGATTACGTGACCGGCGCGAAAGGCAAGCCCGAAATTCCTGAGACAGAAACAGGGCCGAAGGATGTGTAAGGACGGTACCTTCACTCCACCTGAAATAAAGGACGATGATATCCGCTGGGTTTCTCGTCTGATGAATCTTCCTGAGAAAGCCTTCTATGGGAAAGATGGAACAGATCCGCGCCACAAAGTACTGAAGCGTATGGACACCATTGACGTCGCGGCTTGCCCTGGCAGCGGAAAGACAACGCTATTGGTGGCAAAACTGGCAATCTTGGCGGAGAAGTGGGAGCACCGGACGAGGGGAATCTGCGTGCTTTCACACACCAACGCAGCACGTAGAGAGATTGAGACTCGACTGGGGAATAATAGCGTCGGTCGACGGTTGCTCTCGTATCCCCATTTCATTGGAACGATTCATGGATTCGTGGATGACTTCCTCGCCTTGCCTTGGCTTCGATCACAGGGGTACACGATAAAGCTGATTGACACGGAGGTATGCCTCAAGAGACGCTGGTCTACATTGCCACCCAAGATCCGTAGTGGTTTGGAAAAGAAACATCGTGGAGCGTCGATTCTATCCATCAAATCACCAGACTTCAATGTAGGAGATATACAGTGGGGGAAGAATGGCGTTCTCGGACGAGACACACAGACGTACCGGGAACTTCAGGACACTTGTCGACGTTCAGTGGAGGATGGATACTTTTGCTACGAGGAGATGTTTGTTTGGGCAAGGCACTTGATGTCCATTATGCCTGATCTCAATCAGCTGATCCGTGATCGATTTCCTCTCTTGTTTGTCGATGAAGCCCAAGACAACAGCGAAGACCAGTCTGTGATACTGAACCGCATCTTCATGCAGGCCGACAGGCCTGTGATCCGTCAACGATTCGGTGACTCAAACCAGGCAATCTACGGCTTCAATGAGGGGGTCGGAGCCACTACCGACGCATTCCCGGATGACTCGACTAGGGTGGACTTGCCTAGCAGCCATCGCTTTGGGCAGAGGATTGCTGACTTCGCCGACCCGCTTGGACTCATTTCCTACACCAATGGTCTCAAAGGCCTGGGGCCAAGAAACAACTTAGATTCTGGAGCCCAGGAAGGACCGCACACAATCTTCCTGTTTACTGAAAACAGCATACATCGAGTTCTGCCGGCCTATGGCGCCCTGCTCCTCGAGACCTTCTCAGAACGGGAGCTGAGGGATGGATCTTTCACGGCTGTCGGGCAGGTGCACAAAGACAAGGGCGATGACCACAAGCCACGCCATGTGGGACACTATTGGTCCGACTATGATTCGGATCTCAGCAGAGCTGATCCTAAACCGCAGACTTTCATTCAGTATGTCATGGCTGGAATAGCAGCAGCCGAAAAAGCTGGAGAAACTTACCCAGCAGTGAATAAGATTTCTGAGGGGATTCTCCGCCTGTCAGGTATGACAGAAGGGAGAAACTCCATCCCGCTACCCAAACATGCCCACCGGCACGTTTTGAGCCTCTTGGAAGATCACACAGGCCCTCGTGAACACTACCAGAAACTGACTAGTGAATTCACCCTTAAGTGGCGTTCTCTCACTCAAGAGGAGTGGGAAGGAGTTTGGAGAGGCTTCGTTTGTGAGATTGCCGGAGCCGTAGCAGGGATCTCGCCGGTAAACGACGAAGCAAATCACTTCCTTTCCTGGATCGATGGATTGGAGTCCAGTGAATCACGGCCTGAGGGACCAAAGAGAAACGACAATTACTACCGCTATTCCAATAATTGTAAAATGGTCTCAATTCGGCTTGGTTCAATTCACTCGGTCAAGGGTGAGACCCACACTGCGATGCTGGTGCTGGAGACGTTCTTCTACCAGCATAGCTTGGCTTCCATCAGAGATTGGCTATTCGGGACAAATCGAGGAGTTAATGGGTCAAGAGCGAGAGTACAGAATTGTCTCAAGGTGCACTATGTCGCCATGACTCGCCCAGCACATCTCCTCTGTTTGGCAATGAAGCAAGATACTCTGGGCGAGGATTGTCTCGAAATGCTGAAACAACGGGGCTGGCAGGTTAGGATAGTTTGACCAGATTCCAGATTGCAGGTCTGGCAAACTCTACAGCCTCTTATTACGGATCGTCATAATCCTTTCCACCGGCACATCCCATATAAACCCCCTCTGTTTCCCCTTCCGAGTAACAATCCCAATGGAGGTGGGAAACCATGTGCAAGATCAAACGCATTCGACGTTGGCTGAGGCGTAAACTCAACCACAAGATGGAGAGAGACCGACATCGAAAGACACGTGTGAAGCCAATTGTGCTGATATTCATCCATGAGTAGTAGTGGAATTGTAAGAGCATGGAAGTGGATGACATATGCCGCTACCTGAAGCCTTTCCTGGGGGAGAAGGCGGACCGGATGTGGCAGGCTTACCAGGTCGCGGATCTGCAGGGACGGAAACAGATCGAGCAATACCTGAGGATTCTCAGTCTGCGTTATTTACAGGAGTCACCCAGTCATCCACTTTCCACGTTTCTACCACCTCCGCCAGAAATTCTGAAAGGCGGTTATCCGGTCGGTGAGGTGGTCCATCAAGATAAGGTCTTTGGGACCTTTGCGATTCGTGAGGATGAATGGCTCCAACACACCGCTATTCTCGGCAGAAGCGGATCCGGTAAGACCAACCTCTGTTATTCCCTGCTGGGGACACTGCTCTATAAACAGAAACCCTTTCTCGTTCTGGATTGGAAAAAGAATTACCGCGCTCTGCTGCGGACCAAGTTCAAGGATCAGATTCAGGTCTACACTGTCGGCAGAGATATTGCGCCATTCCGATTCAACCCGCTGATCCCACCACCAGGAACTGAACCCTCATCCTGGGTTAAGAAATTGATCGAAATTCTCTCCCATGCCACTTATGTCGGTGAGGGTGTCATGTACATCCTTCAGAATGGCCTCGAAAAACTCTATCGCAAGTTTGGATTGTACAACGGTCCTGTTGCAACCTATCCCACCATGAAAGATCTTTTGGCGGAAGTCCAGGACATGAAGGTGTCTGGCAGAGCGGCCAACTGGATGGCTTCTACGCTGCGCGCAATGGGGGCGCTCTGTTATGGCGAGATGGGCAAGGTGGTCAATGTCCAGAACCAGACTAACCTGGATGAGTTGCTGAATTATCCGGTCATTCTCGAACTGGAGACCCTCACCAATATCGACAAGATCTTTCTGATTGAAAGCCTGCTGCTGTGGATTCATCATTACCGTCTCAACAGCAATTCCCCCAGGGAGCGATTCCAGCATGGAATCATTATCGAGGAAGCGCATCATGTGCTGCACCGTCAAGCCCCAGGAGCACGGGAATCGGTGGTGGATATGCTGTTCCGTGAGGTCCGTGAACTGGGTGAGGCCATTGTCCTGATTGACCAGCACCCCAGCCTGATCAGCCTGCCCGCGCTTGGAAACACCAACCTGACTTTCACTTTCAACCTCAAGACACGCGAGGATGTCAACACCGCCGCGAATTATCTGCTTTTGGAGGAAGACCAACGCGACACCTTGGGTGAACTCATGATCGGGCAATGCCTGGTCAAGGTGCAGAGCCGCTACCCAAAGACATTTCTCATGAAAACAGTCCACGCGGCACTTAAGAACCAGTCTATCCAGGATGAGGAAGTCCAAGTGCACATGCGAACCTATTCCAGCGATACCAACTCAAGGACCTTTCCAAAAGGCGGGAATCAAGTGACAGAGGGTGTTTCGGATCAGGAAGAAACAGAAGCGGCGGCCACGGAATCGGTGCGGGACCTGCTGCTGGATATCCTCCACCATCCATACAGCGGGATGGTGGAACGGTATAGGCGACTGCGGGTCAGCCGCCGTAAGGGCAACCACTTGAAAGACAGCATTATCCAGCAGGCCCTGGCCGCGCAAGTCCGTGTGGCGACGCGCTCCGGCGTGGTCGTCCTCCTGGACCTCACCGCCAAGGGGCGTTTTCTCCTAGCCGTGGAGACCGGGATCGGTGAGGTCCCTCCCCGCCGCGGAGGGATTGAGCATGAATATTGGAAACACACCATTGCAGCCGAGCTACGAGCACAAGGAAATTCTGTAGAGGTCGAAGCCTCGCTGGCCACAGGTGGGACCGTAGACATCCTGGTTAGGACCGCCAAAGGGGCCAAAGCCATCGAAGTAGAAACCGGCAAGTCCGATGTGGATGCGAATATACGGAAATGCCAGAAAGCAGACATGCCGGTTGCGGTTGTAGCCACCAGCCGTGAAGTTGCCCAGCAATTGCGGCAATCGCTTCCCAATCAAGTTCCAATTGGTAATGTGTTGGAACTGGCCTTCGGCCTGGATCAATTTCTGAAAG
>CAYRBI010000213.1:0-9293 GCA_964422415.1 uncultured bacterium
TGGAGGAACAACTCCGCGTGCGTTTGAAGAAGGCCCTCGCGGATCTCATCACTGGGGGAGACTGTCAGCCGGTCTTGCCCGGTATCGAAAAGATCTTGGTCCAGGCAGCCATCGACCTGACACGCGGCAATCAGGTGCAATCAGCGAAGATTCTCGGTATGTCCCGCAATACACTCAGAAAGCGATTGATGGGGGGAGGAGAAGAGACCTCCCCCCCCGGCCCCCTCCCTTAATCAGAAGGGGGAGTTGTTAGGAGTTCAACCTTTAGGTTGTCCGGCACACTCAAGTGTGAACTCCGAACTGGTATGGGTTAGGAGTTCAACCTTTAGGTTGCCCAGCACACTCAAGTGTGAACTCCAAACGGGGACATGCTAAAGCATGAACAACATGCGGGAAAAAAGGAGAAGAGATGATTTTCCATACCTGGCGCAGCCGATTTTCAACCTGCCTGTTGGCGCTGGTAGTTCCCCTGTCATTTGCCGCCGGGGAGGATGGATACGACGAGTTGGTCAAGAAGACCGAGGCGGTCCGGGGACTGACCTTCAAGACCGTGGTACCCTTCGAGCGTCTCTCGCGCGAGGAGGTGAGCGCACTTCTGACCAAGGAGCTCTCTCGTCAATACGGTCCGGAGGACTGGAAGAATATCCGCGACAGCTTCGCCCTGCTTGGCGCGGTCCCCAAGGATCTCGATCTGGAGCAGTTTTACAACAGGCTACTGACCGGTCAGGTGGGGGGGATGTATGACCCGCATTCCAAGAAGATGCAGGTGGTGGGTAACTTGTCCCTCAAAGTGGCTCTCTCGCAGATCATTCTCGAGCATGAGCTCACCCATGCCCTTGCCGACCAGAATTTCGATCTTCTGAAGCTTCCCTTCGAGGCGAAAGACAATGATGACCGTGCATTGGCCGCATTATCCTTGATCGAGGGCGACGCGACTCTGTCCATGCTGCTCTATGCCAAGGATCTGGGCTTGGCCAACCTCCTGGTGAGCGCCGCCGCCAGCTTGTTCATGGATCAGGATTCTCTCTCCTCCGCCCCACCTGTGTTTCAAGGGCTGCTTTTGTTCCCGTACCTGGCCGGAGAAACCTTCCTGCTCGAACTCGCTAGCCATCATGACATCCGGCAGGGGACCTTGGTCTCCAATGAAGATGAAGCGGCTGACCCCGCCAGCTTTCAGGAGTGGGATGTGGTCAACTATGCGTATGCCCATCCACCCCAATCCAGCGAGCAGATTCTGCACCCGGAGAAGCTCTATAAGCAGCCCGACCCACCGGTGGAGGTGGTCTTGGAAGAAGATCTTATCAAGCCCCTTGGCGCGGGATGGAACATCACTTGGCGCAACACAGCCGGGGAGTTTCTTATCCGGACCCTGCTCATGGAGCATATGTCCTCTCATGCCTGCAATGAGGCGGCGATGGGTTGGGGGGGAGACCGTTATTACCTGGTCCGGAATGCCTCGGGGGAGACAGCTTTCTTCTGGAGGACGGTGTGGGATACTGAGAAAGACGCCACCGAGTTCCGGGTTGCCCTGGAGAAAGCTGCTGCTGGCGGTTTGTTCGGGGGGACAGTGGTCTTCCTGCCTCCTGAAGCCCGGCAGCCATGCCATGAAGTCTCGTTGTGGATCGTATCGAATCCATCCTACACGGATCTTGTGAGTCAGGAATCAGAACCATGAGCCGTCTTGTCCGTAAAACACGCTTACGCCTACTGGGATGGGGTCTGGTGGACCTTCTCCTGGTTATCCTTACCGGCGCGGGTGTGGGTTTGGTGGGGCTTGTCCTCCTTGAATGCGCCGGGGTTTCCACCCAATGGCAGAGAGGCTTAGTGCTGGTCTGCCTGATCGCCATTGTAGTCACAGTGATTCTCAAATTGGCACATGCTGTATGGGGGCTAGCCACTCATCACCGTCTCTGCCGTCTCCTGGAGGCGAGGAATCCTGAATACCGCAACGATCTGACCACATTGGATTACCTCCATTCGCATACAGCGGAGGTTCAGTCTCTCGGTTATTCCAGCGGTCTGATGCAGGCCCTCACTCAAGAGGTGGAGAAGCTACCCGAACCAGCCTGGAGCCGGATGGGGCTGTCCCTGTCCGCGCGGCGTTGGATGGTTGTTGGGGGAGTGACGGGAACCCTTGTGATTCCCCTCCTGTGGTTCTGTGCGCCAGGGCCCACTCTGCGCGCGCTCCAGGGGGCCTTTTTCCCGGGTGAACGTTCTGCTCTTCCTACTCTGATGTCTCTTGAACTTCCCGCCACGATTGGGGTTCCGGTCCATCACGATATCGTCATCCCGGCCTCTGGTGAAACACGGGTGAGCCTTATCCGGAATGAAGATCTCCCTGCCGGTGAACACCTTGAGGTTCTAGTGAAAGAGCAAGCGGGCTCCTGGCAATCCGCTGGCGTGGTTTACCGGAGTGAGGACTCCGCGGATCAGACCTCCAAGGTCCACTTGCGGGTCGAGGGTGAGATGGAGGTCCTGCTGCTTTCCGGGACCACACGCTCCAATCCCTGCCGTATCGTACCCGTGTATCCACCAGCGGTTGTGTCTTCTCAAGCCGTGGTCGTTCCACCGGAGTATACCCATCATCCCACACAGACCCTCGTAGCTCCGGCGCGGATCGAAGCCATGTCCGGCTCAAACCTGCAGCTCACCTGGAGAATCAACAACCTTCTCACTTCGGCGGAGGCGGAGGTTCTGTCGGAGACCGGAGCCCAGCTATCCTCCTCCGCCTTGGATGTCAGCCAGTCCTGGACTTTGAATGCCACGCTTGTCCTGACCCGCAAATCCATCCTCCGGCTGCACCTTACCGACCATTTCGCTCAAACCACCTACAGCCCCGACTTGCCTCTGTTCGCCTATCCGGATGCCATCCCGGCGGTTCAGATCCTCTCCCCCAGCCGGGAGACAGTCCTCAAAGACGATCTACAAGTTCCTCTTCAGGTGTTAGCCACGGATGATGTGGCCCTGTCCGGGGGAACTCTGGTGTACCGTCTGGAGAATGAAACCGGCGGTGGCGAGGTACGTCAACGCATCTTCGATTCAGCGGGAACCATCCCCTCGGCCTCGACGGTCACCACCTCGCCGGTGCTCGATCTCAGCGGGGCTAACCTCTGGCCCGGAGAGCGTGCCACCTATTGGATCGAGGTCACCGATTGGCGCGGCCCGGACCGTCCCGGCCAGGTGGGACGTAGCGAGGTCTTCACCGCGCGCTTCCCCACGGTCGAGGAAACCCTGAATGAGCAAGCCTCCATGAGAGCCAAGACCACCGACAACTTCAATGAGTTGCTGGAGGATCAACGCGAGATCTCACGCCAATTCCACGAGATGCGCGAAGATCTGCAGACCAACCAGAAGGGCAAACAACGCGGGGATGAAAACTGGGAATCGCAGAAGAAACTTGAGCAAACCGTCAAACACCAAGAGGATGTTCAGAAGAAGATCGCCGATGTGGCCCAGCAGTTCGAGAATTCTCTCAAACGGCTCGAAGCCGAAAACGATATCAGCCTGAGAACCCTGCAGAAATTCGAGCAGGTCCAGGACTTACTCGATCAACTCCTTTCGGATGAGGCCAAACAGGTACTCAAGGAGCTGCAAGAAACCCTCAAGGCCATGGAAAAGGATCAGTTGCGTCCAGAGGAGATGGAGCAAACCGAGACCAACCTCGCCGAGTTCGAGAAACAGCTCGACAGCCAGCTCGAGCTACTGAAGAACATGTGGCTCGAACAGGAAGCCGAGAACCTCAAGAAGCAGACCGAGCAACTGGCGTTGCTGCAGGAGGAACTCAAGAAGGCAACTCAGGAACTCCAGAAGCAGCGGGATCCCAATTCCGCCACTGATGAGGCGGATCTGGATAACGGTCTGGAAGACCTGGAGGACCTGGAGGAAATCCCCAAGGGTGTCGAGGAACAGATTCAAGAACTCGCCGACAAGGCTTTACAAGAAGCGAAAGCAAAAGAACAACAGGAACAAGCCACCCAGAACATGAAAGAGGGCGAAAAACCTGAGGGTGAAAAGGCGGAGGGTGAGAAACAGCCCGGTGAGACGAAGACTGATCAACCGGGACAGAATCAGGAAGGAAAACCCGAAGAAAAAACTCAGGAGAACGCCACTGGAGAGAAGCCCGCGGAACAGCCACCCACTGGACAGGAAGGGCAGCAATCCGCTGAGCAACCACAAAACGAGCAACCACAAGGCCAACAACCACAAGGCCAACAACCACAAGGCCAACAACCACAGGGTGAACAGCCCCAGCCGGAGAGTGGTAATGAGCAGCTCCCCCCCGAGGAGAAGCAGCTCGCGGACCGTCAGGAACAACTCAACCGCGAGACCGAATCTCTGCTGGATGAGCTCAAGAGGTTAGAAGAGAAGACCGCCGGACAAGACAATCAGCTCGCCAAGAGCCTGCAGGACATCAACAAGTCGAAGGCCGCTAAGTCGGTCTCCAAGAAGCAGCAATCGGCACTCTCCAAACTCCAGCAGAATCAGCTCCAGCAGTCCTGTAAGAGCCAATCGAGTGCCAAGAAGGATCTCGACCAGATGGCGGGAGCACTCGGAGGCTGTTGTGGCGGCAAGGATATGGAGGAGCAGATCGCCAAGATGAAGGATATCCTGGAGCGTGCCTTTGTCTTGTCCGAGAGTGGCGAGGGTAATGATGTCAGCACCTCGCGTTACCGTTCCATGCGGACCTGGCCGAATGCCGAAAACATGAGCCGTCTGGGAAGGCAGATGGGGCTGTTCCGTCAGGAAGCCGCGCGGCTCTCCGCCGAGTTCAAGAAGGTCGCGGAAAAGAATCCCTTCGCCGATTTCACCGTGGTGAAGCGTTTTGATCAGGCGGCCCGGAACTGGAGTGAGAACACCCGTGTCATGGAAGAGGCTCCCCCGGTCATTGTCAGCGACCGTTCTCACCAGGCGCTGGGACAGGTGAACCTGGCCATCCAGAGCCTGCTCGATTCCTTGGATCAATCCCAGTCCCAGTCACAGTCGGGCAGCGGCGGAGGGCTGGAGGGCTATTTCCGTGGGCTCAAGGATATGCTGCAAAAGCAGAAGCAGCTTAACCAGCAGACCCAGAGCGTGAAGGAACAGATGCAGGAGGGGAACAAGAAGGAGCGTCTACCCGGTCCAAGTGGCAAACAGGAGCAACCAGGCGAGGGTGAGAAGCCCGGCGAACAGAAACAGCCAGGACAGAATGGCGATCAGGGCGGCGCCTCCGAGCAGCTTAAAAAGATGGCCGAACAGCAACGCAATATCCGCCGTCAGCTCGAGGAACTGGAGAAGCGGTATAAGGACGCCAAGGGCCGTACTGGCAGCCTCGAGGGCGTGGGCGAAATGATGCAGAATGTGGAAAAGGAACTCGACGAAAACCGTCTGGGCGATCAGGTCACCGATACGCAACAGAAGATCGAACAGCGCCTCCTCGACGCCGAAAAATCAATGCACGAAAAGGGTTTCAAGAAGAAACGCAAGGCGCTCCAGGCTCCCGGCGAGGCTCCCGAGGCGGTCGTGGAGAAATCCCCTGTCCCAACACCCAAAGAGGAACCGGAATCCCTTGCACGCTTGTTGCGTCAGAACCTCGAGGATGTCTCACCGCATTGGAGGGAACGCATCCGGACGTATTACGATAGTCTGTTGAAGATGAATCCGTAGATTGCAGCCACTGAAAAACAGAGTGTCACCGTGGATATCGATTGTCCGTTGTTAGCCGGGGGCAAGGCAACGGCATTTTACTTTTCAATCACCATTCAATGCCACCGCTCCCGGAGAGATTATGTTCCGGGGGCGGCGGTATCGAATAAACACGAGAGATGAAGTCTCGTTGCCTTGCCCCCGGCTTACAACGGAATACCGGATCACAAGCCGTGAGTCCATTTGACCAGATAGCAGTCTTCAAGTACGGTTGCGGGTGTTGGGTACGCACCCCATCCACGAACGAGGTGGCTGTCATGATGCAATCTCTTTGCTTCACAGTTATCCTGATTGTCTTTCTCATCTTGTGTCCACACACCTATGGACAGGCCACCCTCAGTGAGGCAGGGATTAAACCTCGTTCGAATGAACACAAACCCTGGCCAAACCTCGATGCTGCAGGGAATGGTTTCGGGAATTTCGATATCGCATCAACACATAACGGATTCGCAGTCTATTTGTTCGGCCATGATGGGATCACACCTTGTGGTCCTCATGTCGCTCTCTTGAATTATGTGGATGGTGTTACAAACTACTATTCTGGTCTGTCTGTGGATGATGAAGCAGGGGGGACATGGGGATTTCCCGACCGGATTGGAGAAGCCGCCAAGAACCAACCTCCAGGATCAGGTGGCTTTTCTGTTGAGGTTGTAGGCGATTCGGCCAGCTATATGAATTACTGTGTTGGTATCACAGCGAAAGACATGGCTGTTTTTGATGGTTTGGTTGCTCCTGAAACCATCTCCGCAACCGCATATGTTGGGGGTGATGGTTGGATGCATCTCTGGCAACACGGTTACACTGATTCAAGTTCGGTTCACCCGCCTTTCGCTCAACCGGGGCAAACCATACCAAGTGGCAGCATTACGAATCATCCCGCAAGAATTGCGGGAACTGGTGCAAGCCGTACGTGCGGAATCTTAGCACTGGGGGATGGTGGTGTAGTCACAGTTACTGAGGACATGACAGGTGGCGATCCCGGCGCGGCCTTTGGGATACCAAGCCCTGGAAAGAGTGTGATTGTGATTACCGTATGGGGCGACTACGGAAACTCTGTACGAACACCCAGCTTCATGTATCCAGGAGTTGGAGGGGATGCACCGGCAAGGCAGAGTGTGTCAGGAGGAAATCCCTTTATTGTTGTTAGAACCGCAATGAATACTGCAAAAGTCTTTACCGTAGATGGAAATGTGATCCTTGACTATGGCGATTATATTGATGGTTCTCCCATGCCATCGGGTATCATCTCATTAGAGACAGGAGGAATGGAGAGAAGTATCAGTGCAATAGGAGGAGCAAGGACTGCTATTGCAGTAAGAGGACTTGATACCGAAGGGAAATACCACCCATGTGCTGTTGTCTTAGATGCCACATATACGGAATCGGGATATCGTGCAATCAAACATGTTCTACAGGTAGATGATGATTTATTTGATGACTCCAATTTCACCGACGGAAGTGCGATGGATGTCGCGGTTGGCCCTAATCTCGATATTTTGGTTGCTTGGCGAAAATTCCCATCTCAGAGTCCTGTCGCACGTTTCTATGACCGGAACTTAAAACCAATTTCGCCAACCTTCTGGGTGAGCACAAAAGAAGCTGCGGATGTCAACACGGGTGACACCACGATCAAGTGTAGTTTGAAGGATGAATTTGGTTGGGTGGCATGGCTGTCCGAGTCTTTCAACCCCGGCCTTAACTGCAAGGGCAATCAGATGCAGCGGGATACAGTGGTGCGGGCCTTCCAGAACCCAACCTGGGTGTCGGCGGTGAAGGATTGGGAGGGGTATTGAGGAGAGGTGATATGCAACGCATCAATTTCCACTCCTCGTTCTTCACTAAGATGTTTGTATTGGAAGTGACCCTATCTTGGAATCACGGGTCACAAGAGGGATCCCGAGGTAGTGAGCAGTAGCGGCAATCACCCAGCCGGGAAGGTCGGAGACGAGAGAACGAGGCTGACCATCCTCAATCGCTTGATCAAGCACATATCCCGCATGGGGGTGAAAGATTGCCGGAATCCACTAGATACCAGGTGACGGTATGTGTATCGAGAACATATCCACTCACACTTCAAGATCCCTTGTGAAATTCCCCCACATCTCCCTGTCCGAGCTGGTATACCAGCGCTTTCTTCTACCAAACTCTCCTATCCTGGGCACACCTCTATTTCTTCTCTATTTCCCCGGATGAAGATCAATGATCTGGTAAACCGAGGCATCCTCGATCACCGCTCCATGGGCTTTGACCCACTCGGCCGCGGGGGCGGCGGAGTAGAATTCATACCCGGTAAAACGGTCATCGGGGCCCATGGTGTAGGAGGTAATCAGAAGATAATCGGCCCCCTGAGCCACCATCCGCTCCAACATATCCGGTTGGAGATTGCGCCAGTTCGCCACCCAGCCGGGACGGTCGCAGAGATAGATCAGCGACTCGACCTCGCGGTCCACCACCACCACCGCATCCGCCTCGGTCTTCTCGCGGATCCCCTTTCCCGCCTGCACCCAGTGTTTGAGCCAACCCGGTTCGGTGACCAGGTAGGATTGCTTGAGAGGTGCATCCCAGTGACGCCAGCTCCATGTCAGCAGGACCAGAACCAGGCAGGCCATGCCCACACCCGCCAGGTGGGGGTAGGTCCGGGCTTGGTTGCGCGCCGCATCCACCAAAGCGCCCCCCGCGATCCCTCCCGCCAGGCAGGCCGGGAACAGGGCATGGAGGAAGTAGTAGTCATGAACCTCCACCGAAATCGGATAAGAATCATAGGCGAAATAGAGAAACACAGCCGCCGTCCACACCCGCACTACCCAGGGAAACTGTTGACGCCAGAACATCATCAATCCCAAGACCCCGAGGATCACCCCGGAAGGGGTCAGGATCAATCGCCACAGATGATCCCCAATACTCTGGAAGAAGACCGGATTCCACCATTCCAGCCTGAAAAACTGCCCCGAACCACGTTGGCTGGAGCCACCGGGATTCATGAACCAGGCCCCTGAGACCATGGCGTGGTGCACCCACAAGAAGGCTGGCAAGAGCACCAGCGCCGCCAGCCACCACACCCGTTTGTCCAAGAGTCCTCGCCAACCCCTGTAGAGGATCAAGGCAGCGCACATGGGGAGCCCAATATAGGCATTCGGGAAGTTCATCAGGATACTGGCTACCGCCGAGAACCACACCCCGGTCCACAGACCCCAATGAGGCCTTTCCAGCCACAGCATCCACAAGAAGAAGGCGAGTGCCATGAAGAAAAAAGCAGTGGGATGGCGGAGTACACACCGCCCGGCATAACTCCCAAAGGGTGACAGAGTAAACAGGAGAGTCCCCCAGAAGGGCGCGGAGTTCGAGCACTGATGACGCAATATCAGGTAACAGAGCAAAAGGGTTCCCAGAGATGCGGCGATCGAGATGAGTCTTCCAATGAGGATATGCTCTCCAAAGACACGGTACCCGATTGCCATTAGAGCCGGGTACAAAGGGAATTCATTGACAAATAAAAGCGGAGCGGGGGCATAGCCGCAGATATGCGGGTACTGCAGGATCAAGCCATTACGGTTGAGGTCCCGTGCCATCATGGCCTCGGTGCCTCCACGGAAACAGAGGTGGTCGATCAG
>CAYRBI010000214.1:0-9247 GCA_964422415.1 uncultured bacterium
GTGCACAACCTATAAATGGGAGGGTATCCGATGTTTCCCGCATGGATGATCGCGGTGGTGGTGTTGGTGAGTGGGTCGGGCGAACAAAGGGGGGTTGACCAGCCTTTTGTACAGGAGGTGAGGAAGTTCTTCTGCTTGGGCGATGGGCTACCCACCCATTCTTACTTCGAAAGCCCATTGGAACACATTCGGAGCATCGTAGTCACTCCAGAAGGGATGGGCATTGCCGGATTGGTCGATGCTGAGGAGGTCATCCAGCTTATCGAGATCAGTGGCGATGAGTGCCGTCTCCTCGAACAAGGGGGTGAAGAAGAAGACAAAACCAGATGGCACAGGATCGCTTCTCTGCTTACAAAAGAGGAGATTGTTTGGAAACCAGGAGCCTCTTTGGAAGACCTGAAATTGATAGCAGGAGAGATCCTCCCATCTCTCATATACTTTGTGGCAACCCGGGATGATCTCTGGTTTTTAGGTGATATCACCAATACTGAAAAGCGTGCTCAGAAGGTCATCTTTACTCCCGGAACTCCCATTCTTTCCGTAGCCGCTCGTTCGGATGGGGCGGTAGCCGTCGGCTCCGAGGGTGGCCTCTTTGTCCGTTGGAAAGAGGATGGCGAGTTCGCCCCGCTCTACCCCGCCGATAGCAAGTACTCCTGGGCCCCACGCAAGGTGGCCGCTGTGGCCTTCGACTCACGGGGACGGCTGTGGTTTGGATGTGATCAGGGAGTAGGCGTTTTCGATGGGAAGGAGTGGAAACTCTACACTGGCGTAGAAGGACTTCCCTATGACCACTTCACCTGTGCGGCGGCTGGAGAAGATGGAGTCATTTGGTTCGGCACCGAACGCGGCGCGATTCGTTTCGATGGCCAACACTGGAGTTATCGCGCCGGGGAGCGCTGGCTGCCGGATGACCGGGTCAACGGCATCGCGGTGGATGCCTCTGGCACCGCCTGGATCGCCACCCCCAAGGGAATCAGCCGGATCGAACGTAAGGAAATGACTCTCGAAAAAAAGGCCACCTTCTTCATCGAGCAGGTGGAGGCGCGTCACAACCGGGATGGGTATGTCACCGACTGCGCCCTTTCCCGCAAGGGAGATCTCAGTAGTTGGTTCCCCAAGATCACCGATAACGATGGCGGATACACAGCCTGTCATGGCGCCGCCATGGCCTTCCGTTATGCGGTCACCCAAGACGGCGCGGACAAGGCCATCGCCCAGCGCTGCCTGGAGGCCTGTATCCGGCTGGTGGATATTGTCCCGGAATCGATGCGGGGCTTCCCGGCGCGGGTGCTCATCCCGGTGGATTGGCCAGAGCCGGTTAACGAACAGTATAACGAGGAGTACAACAAACGCGGTCAGGAATCAGACCCCTTCTGGAAGTCCATCACCCCCCGTTTCGTGAAGAGCGAGGATGGGAAATACCTCTGGAAATGTGACACCAGTTCGGATGAACTCGCGGCGCACTACTTCCTCTATGCGGTTTACTACGATCTCGCGGCTGGGAGCGAGGAGGAGAAGGAGACTATCCGGCGGGTAGTGCGTGAAATTACCGATCACCTGATCCGTAACGGCTATAACCTCATCGACCACGATGGCCGTCCCACCCGTTGGGGACGTTTCGGGCCGGATTATCTGCTCACCCATGAAGGCTGGGAACAACGCGGCTTGAACTCGCTGATGGTCCTCAGCTTCCTCGCCACGGCGGAACACATCACCGGTGATGCGAAATACGCCGAGGCCGCGCGGGAGTTGCGTGACAAGTACCACTACCATATGAACACCCTGCAGCCACGTATCACCTTCCCGCCGGAGATGGTCGCTCCCTGGGATGGAGACCTGGGATTGTGGAGTTACTACACCCTGATGCACTACGAGAAGGACCCGGCGCTGCTCATGCTCTACCGTCAGAGCCTGGAGCATTTCTGGCTGTTCGTGAGTAAGCAGAAGAATCCGCTGTGGAATCTGCTCTATGGAGCCTGTGCGGAACACTTCAAGCGTCTCTCTGAGCAGGGCTACTTCGACCAAGCCTTCCCGGAGAACCCCATCTACCGCAAGAACCAGCTGAAGCGCCTCGCTCCCTACGATCAGATGCTACCCGATACCCTCGACACCCTGCGTGGGCTCCCCCTCGACCTGATCGCTTGGGAGATGAAGAACAGCCATCGTCTGGATGTGCAGCTCGATCCCACCCCCGGTCAGCAGCCCGCCTATGGCTGGTCACGGGTAGATGGCAAAGCGCTGCCCATCGAGGAACGCGGGCACGTGCGTCAGGACCGCGATGGCTTCGCCCTCGACTACTGCGAGGGGCCGGAGGGGTCCGGGTTCTCGGAGCATGAGGGGACTTTTTATCTGCTGCCGTATGAGTTGGGGAGGTATCATGGGTTTTATTGAGTAGAGACAAAGGAGGGGAGGGGAGCCAGTACCGCGCGCAAGAGAGTGCCTTGGGAACATAGACCGGGAGAACCTCACACCACCGCGTGAACCCTCTCGTATAAAAACTCCGGGGCAAAGTCGGCCTGGTTCGGCCAGACCAGGGTGTGTAACTCCGGGCTCACGGAAAACCGGAGGAAGAAGCTGGGGTCCTTGAGCGGCTCAAAGACCTCCCCCTCCAACTCATCCGTAAAATCGATCTCACCCACAGTTCCATCGGCAAAGCGTAGGCGAAGAACATAACCATCGACATGATCGGCTTGGATAATTCTGGGGGTCATATCAACTACTCCAATGGTGGAATACTCTTAAAAGGATCCCTCTTCCAGAAGAAAGCAGTTCCTCACAGTAAGTTCTCCCCTCACCCCACCACCGCGAATTGGATCTCCGCAGTTTGCTCCACCACCTTGGAGGCTTCGAGGATCTCAATGCCGACCACACCCCCATCGTAACCGAAATCCACGATCGTCCCGGGGCGCACCTCATCACTCTCCTGGATGCGTGCCTCCCGGAAAGAGATGGTGAGAGTATCGGTCTGTTTATCGTATTCAATTTTCATCGGGAAACCTCGTATATTTTTCCACTTTCGAGGTCTTATAAATTGTCACCACCCACCGTTCATGTGGACTTTCCTCAACCACCGCTCGCATAAGCATTTCCTGTTTCAGTATTCTATCCCAATATCGTCTTTGGTAAATGAGACGTGGCGGATTTCCTGGCAGGATACAGTCAGGAGCGTTGAGAGTCTGGAAAACCTCACCGGAATCCAGTTCCCGGAGTAAGGCCCGCCTCTCGGCATGAGGACTCAGTCTAATCGGTTTCTCATCGGGCATCATTTTCCTCCCGCCTCGACAACACCTTACTCAAAAACTGTCGAATCGTGGAGAAGCTGGAAGAACCAGGAAAACTCATGGAAAACGGACAGAGTTTATTCCATCCTTTTCCGCGTCTTTCCAATACTTCCGCCCTTTCCGTGATTCAAACACTCCGGCCTCCCCCAGGCTAAAGCCTGAACTCCAAACCCACTTTCTCCCCCCTCTTCTGGCTTCTTCCCTTTCTTTTATTTAGTGCTAATATGTGCAGTATGGAAGCCTTGGAACAGTGTGGATACGGAAGGCCACCGGCGCGGGCGGTCACGAGTGGGGTGGAATTGCCTGGACGCGGGGTGTGGCTGGAGCGGCTGCTGTTGGGAGAACCGGCCACGATTTCCGTGGTGCTCCACCGTCACCAGGAGGGAGTGTTGCTGGCGGCATTGATGCCTTGGCTGGAGGCGGAGGGACGGATCTACTGCCTGGATGCGGGTAATCGTTTCGACCCCTATCCGTTGGCGTTGGCCGCGCGGGCGCGTCAACTGCCGCCGGAACTCTTCCTTGAACGGGTCCTGATCTCACGAGCGGCCACCTGCCACCAGATGACAGCGGTGATCGAGGAGATGCTGCTACCCCTGCTGACCTCACCCCCCCCACCCCCCTCTCCTAAAAGAGAGGGGGGAGCGCCTCCCGCCTCTATCTCTCTTCATCCTATGGAAAGGGGGGTGGTGACCGTGCTCGGGATCGACACCCTGTTTCTGGATGAGGACATCCCGTTGTATGAACGGCGATACCTGTTTCAACGTTCCCTCTTGGGCCTCAAGGCTATCCATTCGGCTGGGACTGGATGCCTGATCACCCATCACCCACCGGCGGAGGAGACCCGCCCCTGGCTGCGGATGATCCGGCAGACCCTCAATCCCCAATTCGTTCTGGAGGACCCCCACTATGGGCAGAACCATCCCCACCTTCACCAATTACCTCGAAAGTGAGCTGGGCTCCTGGTCCGCTTTCCGCCGCGCGCTGACCAAGGAGGACCGTGAAGCCTTCGACCAGCTCTTCCGTTATGCCAAGGGGCATGTCGCCGAGGCCTCCTGCGCCACCCGGCCGATCCCCTTCGATGCCCTGGTGATGACTATCCTGCTCGAACAGCAGAAAGAGATCGCGCGCCTCAAGGCCGGCCAGGGCGGCAATGGGAAACAGATTCAATTACTGCCGATTCTCAGAGGGGTGGGATTAATTCGAGGGTAAAGGAAGTCCCCTCTCCCTCTTGTATCGCGCGAGTGTGTACGATTGGGAGAGGGGACGTAGAGGTGAGTTTTTTTGCGCCGCTTACGGCTCGAGACTGGTCTGCAATGTCCGGAAACCTTTGATCCGGTGGAAGGTCATGTAGTTGGCATCATGGAAGTTATGGGCTCCGCCGAGGCCATCGTCATAAGCGGTACGGCACACCACGGCGAGATCATCCCCTTCGAACAGCCAGTCAAGGTATTGGAAGCCATGGGTGGCCACATCCGGGTGGTGGAGGATGAGAGCCTTCACCTGCCAACTGCGTAGATCGGGGGAACTAACCAGAGCCACGGTATTCCGGGTAGAGGGGGCCTTGTTCTTACGGAAGTCCTTGGGGATATAGTTCACCAGGGACCAGTACAGGCCAGACTGGGGATCATGACGGATGGAGAACTTCTTGGAGCCGCCGGGGAAGTCCACGAAATCCTTGGCGGGATCGAAGGAGGCTTGTTTCCCATCCGCGCTGATCTCGAGGATGGCGGCCTTCTCATCATCGGAGGGGGAGTCGGCGCGGAGGATATCCACGATGCCTCCTTGCGGGGTCACCACCGCGTTGCCCTCCAGCCAGCCACCAAAGGTCCCCCCCAGCCAGGAGGGATCTCTCCCCAGGCGGTTGCTCGCAGTCCAGTTCTCCGCGCGCAGGAGATCGCTATCCGCCGGGGCCGACATCATGAAAGCACGGAAATGCGAGCCCCAATCGCCAGGCCCGAAAGCATCCTCCATCGCCCGCCAGATACGGCCCTGGTGAACAATCACCGGGACCGGGGCGGTGTGATACTTGCCATCATCAAAGAGCACTCCGTTGGTTTTATCTGTAGGCGTGGTCCATGTGGCTCCACCATCCAGGGACTTCCGGATCACACAGAAGCCATACTCACGGCTGCTTCCCATCAGGTAGAGAGCGCCCTGATGAAAAAACAAGGTAGACCACCATTGCCCGGTGATCTCGGTGACTTTGGTCCAGGTCTGGCCCTTATCCGTGGATTGGAAGACCACGGTCTTGTCCCAGGTACTGCCCTTCCCAAAGAGGTCATGCGAGGCCACATACCTCCCATCGGGCAGAATCGCCAGCGAGGGTGAGCCGATGTATTGACCGGTCGAGGCGGGAACATGATCAATAATCACCCCAGGAACTGTCGTGGACACAGGCTCGGCCAGGATTGCAACTGGGTAACAGACCGTCATCCAGACACCCACGGAAACGAGTATGAGTAACCTACACATGAGATCAAGTTTCTCCCTTCCAACTCCCATCGTTGTGGCCTTTCCAGGCCTTACGTAATCCTTCAATCACTCCGGCCGGGAGGGCTCCCTTCTCTACCAGAACGACATTACCACGGATGTGATCGAGATTCTTCCCACCGGTAAGCGCGGCATGTACACCCGGCTGATAGGCGGTGAAACGAAGCGCCAATTCCAGCCAGTCCCCCTCGAATCCCAAGGCCTCGGTGGTCAGACCCATGGCCTTAAAGCGTTGGGTGTAGGGGGATGAGTAATCTCCATAGAAGGAGCCATACTGGGTCATGTCCCGCCAGCAGGAGTTGGCCAGGGGACGCTTGATGAGGACTCCCAAGTTGGCGGCGGCGGCGCGCGTTAAGGTCCCATCCAGGTTGATCTGATCGCAGATGCTCAGCGAGGTCTCGATGCAGTCGAAGACACCCATCCCGATGGCATACTCCAGGTCTTCATTGTCTCCGCTGTAACCCACAAAGCGTGCCAGCCCCCGCTCCTTAATCTTGAAGAGGGCCGAAATCAACTCATCACGCTTGAGATCCGATGAGGGACAGGAGTGTAACAGCAGGACATCCACATGATCGGTTTTCAAGCGCTGCAAGGATCTCTCGGCGCTGTGGGTGATACCTGCGGGAGACCATTCGGGCGGTTCGCCCTCCTCGCAACTGTGCCCGCACTTGGTGACCAGGACATACTCGCCGCGCCGGTGAGAGATGGCGGCCCCAACCTTTTGTTCCGCCGCGTGATAACACTCCGCTGTATCGATCAGGGTAATCCCTGTATCCAACACGCCATTCAAAATCTGGTCACAGGTGGATTGGGCAATGTCCAGGAAACCCAGTTCGGCGGTACCGAAACCCAGCGGGGTAACCTGCAAACCGGTTTTACCAAGCAACCGCTTTTCCATATGCTCCTCCTTTCGCGTGGCCGCCGGGAGGATCACCGGCGGTTCTCCGATCCGGATCGTTCGAGAGAAAGTCTGCCAGCAGCCGGAGAGTAAGAGAAGATACCAATGGCCTTTCCATTATCTTGAGGATGCCCCCACCAGTCTTCAGGAATATGAGGGAACCATTTTTGACAATTATCACATTACTATCTTGATATTATTATCGTACTCTTTTATGATTCACCGTATTGGCTAGATTTCACAAAAAGATAGAACGTAACCGGCATGGGCTATGGGGTCACTTCGTAAGGTGATTGTGGGGCAGGGCTGCCGGAGAGAAGTAGGTGGTTGTCAGTTGGGTTGGGTTGGGAGGCAGTTTGAAAAGGAGAATGGCCTGATCGCGCACCAAGATGTGTGTTCATGTGCGCGCGGAGCGTTCAGTTACAGAGAGGCGTGAGTTTTTCCTTACATAAAAAGGATCCGGCCACCTGTAGCGGGACGACACAGTGCCTCCCATCCGTGACACTCCAACCCGAGCCTCGAAGTAAGTCCAGCCGGTACCGGAATCAACGGTGGATTGCGGCCGCCACGAGCATCACGGGCAGCCTGTGCTTTGTCATCGCGAATTCTCTGGGAGTCTTCAAGATTCCCTATATGCCCCTGGCTTTCTCATTCAACACCGCGGGAACAGCCATTGTCGCGGTCTATCTGGTCTATCTAGTGTGGGCGAATCATGGCCGCAGTTGTCACTTTCTCCTTTTCACCTCCGGACTATTACTCCTCATTGCGGGAAAGATCTGCGAACTGGCTTGGTTCCCGGCAGTACTTGGAGTGTTGGGAATAGGAGGCACAAAAGACTATGTGGCAATAGCGATCGATCATTCCCTGGCCGATTTAGGATACTGCTCCTTTGCCTGGGCTATCGCTTTACTTTCAATCAACGCTATACGCCACGAACAGACCGCCCAGGAGAACGAACGCCAGCTTCGCCTGAGTGAAGAACGTTACCGGCGCCTGGTGGAACTCACCCCCAACTGGATCTTCGAAACGAGCCACGATGGAGTCATCGAACTCACCAACGGCGCCCTGGAACCGGTGTTGGGATATCCGCCGAATGATCTCGAAGGCCGTGAACTTATCAGCCTGGTCGAACCAGCACACCGCGAGGATCTTGTTATCTCTTTCCAAAAAGCTCTTTCGGGCCAACGGCAGACCGACCTCGAAATCCGCTTCATTCATAAGAAAACTGGATTCCGTTGGCTCTCTCTCAATCTCGTGGCGGTAGTAAACGGAGATGGAACAATCGGGGGAGTTCAGGGAGATGGACGCGACATCACAATAGGAAGGGAGACGGCCGAGGCTCTGCAGAGGCGCGAGAGACATCTTTCCTGCCTGGCGGAAATACAGGCCTCCCTGTTAGGTCACCCGGGGATGCAGGGACTTTTCGAGCGAATTCTACCACGCCTGGGAAGGACCTCCGGCGTGAGCCGGATTTCAGTCTTCGAGAACCTGCTGACCCCCGATGGAAGCATGGTCCTGAACAAGAAGGGGGAGTGGTGCGCCGAGGGAATTCCTCCCGGAATCTTTCACCCTTTGGGGCAAAACTATCCCTATCTCCCCGCTTTGGCACGTTGGATGGACAAGTTAAAACTCAACCAATCGATCAGTGGAGTGGTGACCACCTTTCCGGACTGTGAGAGGGAGTACCTGGAGTCAGAGGGAACTCTCTCAGTTTTGGCTTTACCATTGATAGCTGCTGAAAAGTGGTTTGGATTTTTGCGTTTCGATGACTGCCAGAGGGAACGAGAGTGGGGCATCACCGAGGTGGGTCCTCTCCGTTCGGCGGCGGCGGCAATCTCCCTGGCGATCGGACGGGCACATGAGGAGGAGGATAAAAACGCTCTCGAACGGAAATTGCTGGAGAGCCAAAAACTCGAAAGCCTGGGTGTTCTGGCGGGTGGGATCGCGCATGATTTCAACAACCTGCTGACCACCATTATGGGAAACGCCAATCTCGCCTGCGATCTGCTTCCCGAGGATTCACCCGTACGCCAGCACCTGCTGAGCATAGACTCGGCCACTCAACGGGCTGCCGATCTGGCTCACCAGATGCTCGCGTATACTGGACGTGGACAGCTCACCAGTACCCGGTTTGACATCAATGATACAGCCCGGGAGTTGCTCACGCTCCTCACCGCCTCCCTGTCGAAGAAAATCAATCTCGCCTGTCATCTGCCAGAGGACCTCCCGCTCGTGGAGGGAGATCCCACCCAGATACGGCAAGTCATCATGAATCTCGTCCTCAACGCCGCCGAGGCCATCGGTGATGGTAACGGAACTGTCACCATTCGTTCGAACACGGAGTCAGTCCAGGAGGATCCAGATCAGTTTGCTCCGGCGCTTCTCTCTCCCACGGTGGGAGAATATGTCACTCTCGAGGTATCTGACACGGGTTGTGGCATGGACTCGAAAACATTGGAGCGGATCTTTGATCCCTTCTTCACCACCAAGGTCACGGGGCACGGCCTTGGGCTGGCCGCGGTACATGGCATCATCCGGTCCCATGGCGGGGGACTCCGTGTCCAGAGCACCATGGGGT
>CAYRBI010000215.1:0-7080 GCA_964422415.1 uncultured bacterium
AAACTCGCGCGGGTCCGTAATGGTTCCCCGGACGGCGGAGGCCGCTACGGTGAGCGGAGAAGCCAGGAACACCTGAGCTGTTTTGGAGCCCATGCGTCCCGGGAAATTCCGGTTGGTGGTGGAGATGCACACCCCGGGAGTGTTCAAACGCCCGAGGGTATCGGCTGGACCACCCAGGCAGGCCGCGCAGGAGGCCGGGCCAATCTTCGCGCCCGCCTCGGTGAAAATTGAGCGCAGGGTTCTCCCATTGTACTTCTTCTCATCCAGTGCGAGATCCACTTGTGTGGTGGAGGGCACAATAAAAGTGTCGACTTTGACATGGTGGCCATCCAGCACCCGTGCCGCGCCCTCGAAGTCCTCGATCTTTCCACCTGTACAGGAGCCGATATAGGCCTGGGTGATCTTCACATCGCCCAGATCGCACGCCTTGGCGCGGTTGTCCGGGGAATGTGGCTTAGCTACGGTCGGTTCCAACGTGGAAAGGTCAAATTCACGCACCGAGTGGAAACGGGCATCGGGATCGCTTCTCAGTACCGTGTAGGGTTTATTGGTCTTGGAGCGGACATACTTCTCCGTGATTTCATCCGCTGGAATGATCCCATTCTTGCCACCGGCCTCGATGGCCATGTTGCAAATGGTCATCCGTTCTTCAATGGACAGAGAAAAAACCCCCTCCCCATCAAACTCCATGGCGCGGTAGGTGGCCCCATCCACCCCGATCTCTCCGATGATGTGCAGGATGATGTCCTTGGCCATCAGGTAGGATGGAAGTTTACCCGTCAAAACAAACTTCATGGTCTCCGGCACCCGCAGCCAGAGTTTACCAGTCCCCATCACAAAGCCGGCATCCGTATTGCCGATACCTGTGGCGAACTCCCCGAAGGCCCCAGCGGTGCAGGTGTGGGAGTCGGTGCCGAAGAGGACTTCGCCGGGACGGGTATGCCCCTCCTCGGCGAGGGCCATGTGGCAGACCCCTTTGTAACTCGTCTGGGTGGGGTCCTTGTAAGGAGAAGGGATTCCCTCGCCTTTCAGGAAGTCGGGGTCATAGTAAAACTTGATCCCCTGCTCCTTCACGAAGGCGCGGAGGATATCGATGTTGCGATGGGCATGAACATCGGCGGTAAAAATGTAGTGATCGGGAATGATTACGATCTTCTCCGGATCAAAGACCTTGGCCGATGAGCCAAACTGTTTTCTGAAGACACCGATGGTTCCGGGTCCACAGACATCATGGGTCATCAAGACATCGGTGGTGACCCAGACATTCTCGCCTGGGATGACCTGATCACGTCCAGAATGGAGTGCCAGGATTTTCTCGCTGAGAGTCTGTCCCATTTCCTTACAACCTCACCTCTCCGGGTGGAAACCCGTGTAGTGATTTGAGTATAACGGGGGGGGGTATTGAGTCAATTCTCAATGGACATGAAGGCTCACACCCTCTTGCTTTTCAGGCGGCGGATAGCTTCGTCGAGATACCTTACCGCGACCCGGTCGAGATTCTCGAAAGTGAGCCCATAACAGGACATCGGCCCAGTGGTACACCGGACAACCTTACAGCGTGGGGTGATCCTATGTTGAAGAGAGGTGTTCCCACCAACCAAGATCAAGGAAGTCAGGTCAATGATGATCTCCTCGCCGGTCTCTAGTTCCACGGGCATCGCCACGAAAGCTCCGAAGGTGCTGACATTGACCATGTGGAGTAATGAGTGCGCTGGCCAGCTCTCATCCTCACGCTTTTTCCAACGTAGATGGAGATCGACCTCATACCGGTCCGCACGGCGCCGTTGAATATGACGGATTTTTTCCAGTCCCGGTATCCGCAGATCCCATACTGGCAGAGGTTTGGTCCTCACTTGAATCACATCCGTCTCCACCAAGAGAAGACCATTCGGCGAGACTTCAGTCACGGTGATCTGAGTTCCGGGTAGTACTCCCATCCGCTTCCCCTGAACAACAGGGGCATCCAATTCAATCACATGGGAATCACAGAGGCGGACAGAGGTATGGAGTACTACCGGAGGATCCGCTAGATGGACTTCCACCTTCACCCGTCCCCCAATTTTAAGGAGCGAGGGCGTCATACGTCTCTCAAAAGTATCCATTCTAGTAGCAATCATTATGGGTTGAGTCTCATCTTTCAAGGTGAGTTGGCTAGACTTGTCAACAGAAGGTTTACTCCCGCTCGCAATAATCATCTCTTTAGACTGATTGAAATTTGACACCCGATTCCAGAGGTGTATGAAACCACCTCACTGACTCGTTTTCACATACTCAAGTACGGCCGGAATTCCATGCCGAGCTTCGACAGCCTGGATTATACGGTAACCTTGGCCATAAATGTCATCCCGTTTCTGCAATACTCTCAACGCTTGATCGCACTTGAGGGACTCCAGAACCTTGGCCGCGGTCCACTGTGCAAATCCCTCCTTAATGAGTAAGCGTTGCCCCTTGGGGACTCGTCCCTCTTGCCAGACATGAGCGAGTTCATGCGCCACAGTCTCGATTAAGGTGGCTCTTGGCATATCGTTTAAGAGCAGGATTTGCACTGTGCCATCTTCATGGATGAAGGCCCCCAGTTCTCGTGTGGTTCCCAACAGGCTGACGCCCACATGCGGAGCCAGATCCGTCACGAATTGGAAACCGGTCTGAGTGGGGAGTTGAAGGTGCAGGCGGGTGTTGAGCCAGTCCCGGATCTGAAGGACGAGGTGCCGGGCCTCCTCCGGATCCTGGATCACCTCATGACGGCATTCCTGGCAGACAATCCGTTTTCCTTTTTGGGTATCCCGCACTGGCCGTCCACAGAAAAAGCAATGGGGGAGGGTCTTGTAACACTTTTCGCAATACAGGCCGGGCAGACCCGGAATCTCATAGTAAACATTGGTGATGGGAGCACCGCAGGTGTGACACCGAGGAGCAGATTTCTGTTCAGGTGTGCCCGCTTCACTCACACCCAGGATGAAGAGAGCGTTGGCTGTCAAGAACAGGGAGAGTAGATGGAAAGCACGTACATTCAGATTCATAGGTTTACACCATACGAATCCACTGGATGCCCGGCAAGTCTGTTTGTTGATGTGAAAGAGAGAATGGAAGCCTGCCATGCCATCTTCGCGAAGGTGAAAATCCATGGCCACCTCCACTCGACAGGAACCACAGTCTTTCTCACAGGACCTTTTCTGGGAAAATCAAGTATATCGTATCCATGCTATTTCTCTAAACTTCAGCATGTAAGTTTGAGAACCTCTGTTAATTTAGTACTCTAGGGTCAATCTTCCTTGGCCGATAATCTTCTTGAAAGAAGAGTCCGGATCGAGACGTCCGAGATGATCTGCTCCGGCCCAGTCTTCAGTGATAGGCCACGTGTTCTCAGTGGAATCCGCTGGGAAATGTCAGTGAGGCCAGGGCCAGAGTGGATCCAGGAGTGTTGTTCATGAAGAAAGGGAATGACCATGATGTATAAACGGTGTGTTGCAGTTTTTATTGCGATCCTTGCCTTGAGTGGCGAGGCATTGGCTCTCTCCATTTCCACCAGTGAGCTGGCTGGGTTAACTTGGTCATACACCAAGGATCCCAGTTCCGATGCAGCCTCCTCGAGAAATGTCTCGTTTGAGACATATGGAATGGGCTCGGCCATTTCCAAAGGTTTTCTGTATGTGGTGGTACAGACGGATTTTCCCGAATCAGGAGCTATGGGGAGTGACTCCTACACTGGGTTAACACGCTTCTCTCCGGGCGACTTATACATCAATGTGGGTGGTACCTTTCAATCCAAGACGGGAACTGTCTATGGTGTTGCTACCACCACCCATGCCAACATCGTGCAGCAGGCCTATGCTGGAACCTGGCAGACTGTTCAGGCTGGGAAGCTCTACACAAGTGCCTCATTCGCCACGGGGACCTTCGAGCAGTATGAACTCAACCATTCCAACGCCGAACCGGATGATGGTGATGGCAATATCCGCTTGAATTCCTATCCGACTTTACTGCGGGCGGGGACAGCCGCGAGTGGTGATGTTTCCGGAGTGTTGTACCGGACCGTGACCGGCTCTGATTGGGCCTATGAGATTGTGTATAAGATCTCGTTGGCTTCCTTGGGTTTGGTAGGCACCACTAGTGATCCCCTTGTGCAGCTCTTCTGGGTTATGGAGTGTGGTAATGATGGTGTCGAACACACTGTCAAGTCGGCGCCCAATCCCGTGGTTCCCGAGCCCTCTACAATAGCCTTGTTGATGGCTGGTCTGGGGGCTCTTGTTGTCAAACGCCGCCAGCAAGCTTAGCGGGTTGCTGTAGTATTAGGTGTATGGCTGTTGATCCATTTTCGTGAGGTTGGCGGAACGAAGAAAAACCTGAGGGAGAAGGTTGTTAATTTGACAGCCTCCTCCTTTTCAGTTTTCTATGAGAGTGGGTAGAATCTCTTTTGTGACCTTCGTGGCCTTCCTCTTGCTGACTTTTGTCTCTTTTCTGCTGACCGGCGTGCTTCACCTGTTTTCCCGCCGTATGGGATGGGTGACTCCACGCAGGCTTGGCCGGAAGCGAGTGTCCTTATCTCCCACCTCTGAGGGGGGATTGGCCTTCCTGGTTCCGTTTCTCATCTGCCTGGCCTCCTCCTATTTCTTTTTGGAGAACGATCTGTGGTTGAAACCGGAAGAGATGCAGGCCCGGCAAGTGGATCTGGGGATTGCACTGGTGTGGGTGTGGGCATTGGGACGGTGGGGTGACGGGAAGGGCTTTTCTCATGCCTGGAGCCTTTTCGCGGTGGCATCAGGTGCAATGTATTTGGCCTCTACTGGTTTCCTGATTCATGGCCTGAGTGTGGGTGGAAACACTCAAGAACTGGGGTGGTATTCCCTGCCAGTGACAGTCCTGTGGTTGGTGATTCTCTCCGAGTTCGTGCGCTTGTTCGAGGGCTTAGATGGCATCCTGATTCTGCTGGCGTGCCTGGGGGTCTTCCTTCAGCTGAGTTATGTCTTGCCGGAGGAGGAAGGCTATGCCCGCGCGCTGTGCTTCTGTGCCCTTCCGCCGCTTCTGGGGCTGCTCCCCTGGCGGCTCTATCCGGCCAAGATCGAAATGCGTGGTATCGGAGCCTTCTTGCCCGGCTTTGTGCTCGGTGCCATCACCGTGGTGGGACGCGAAAAGGCGTTCACCACCAAGGCGGTGGTGATCCCCACCCTGATTGTCATCGCTGTCTTCTCGTTCTTCTGCCTCTGGCTGCTGGAACAACACCTCTTTCTGCCAAAAAAGAAAGATTAAGGAATGGATGCCTCCTGTCCTCCTGGATATACTGAATACCAGATTCATTACGGGCGAAGAGATGTCCATGCACCCTGTCATTACTGATAAAATCGAAGAGATCCATCGTCTCTGCGAATGCTACCAGGTCAAGCGCCTGGAGGTCTTCGGCTCCGCTGTGAATGGCAAGTTCGATCCGGAAACAAGCGATCTCGATTTTCTGGTTGAATACAAGGACCTCGAACCGGGTGAGCATGCGCAGGCTTACTTCGGTCTAGTGGAGGGATTAGAGAGCTTGTTTGGACGCGATGTGGATCTGGTGATGACCTCGGCTATCAAGAACAAGTATTTCCTCGAAGCCATCCAACCTTGGAGAACCGAGCTGTATGCGAATTGAATCCAAGGTTTATCTCGAAGATATACGAATTGCGGTGGAGGAGACTCTCCGGTTTATCGCGGAGAAAAACTATTCGGACTACTGGTCGGATCGCATGCTTCAGGTGGCGGTTGAAAGGGAATTCGAGATCATTGGTGAAGCTCTTCGGCGGTTGACCAGATCAGATCCCGATACGGCAGCGAAGATTCCAGATTATCATCGGATTTTAGTTTTAGGAACCGGTTGAGTCATGAGTACGACGATATTGATAATGTTGTCGTTTGGGATATTGCACACCGAGATTTACCTCAACTTCAGTCGGTGGTTATCGGATTGTTGAAAGAACCACATTGATTTCTGTCTATGAGATTGATGGAGGGATTTGAACCTAAGAAATGTCTTGTCTCTACGTTCTATGAGTTGAACGGTATGTGTTGACCCTTTTTCAGGAGGATTCCAGTGAAGCACAAACTTGCCGTGTTCCTTGGTGTGTCTCTTCTCTTCATCACTCTTTTCCCAGTTTCCGCCGTAAGATCTGAAGATCCCCCCCTCCCCATCCGTAAGGTGGTCCTGTACAGCAGTGGCGTGGGCTACTTCGAGCACATCGGCAGTGTCAGTGGGACAGTCGAAACTACCCTCCAGTTCAAAACCGAACAGGTCAATGACATTCTCAAATCGCTGGTCCTGGAGGATTTAGGTGGCGGCAAGATCGGCGCGGTGGTGTATCCCTCGCGCGACCCAGTCTCCAAGACTCTCCAGAGCTTTCAGGTGGACCTGGCGGACAATCCGGGCCTGTCCCAGGTCCTGCAACAGCTGCGCGGCACCCAAGTTGTCATTATGGTGGGGGTCGATCTGACTGAGGGAACCATCCTCGGGATTGAACAGAGGTTGAAGGCCCTTTCGGATGAGTCCACGCCGGTTGAGGTCCCAGTGGTGAATGTCCTCTCCGGAGCCATCGTCAAGTCGATCTTTCTGGATCAGATCACCTCACTGGAGATCCGCGATGCCGCGCTCCAGGCTGAGCTTGCCAAGGCCCTGGAGACTCTCGCCCAGTCGCGTGACCAGAACAAGAAACCGGTAACCCTCCACTTCGATGGCAAGGGCGAACGCAAGGTCCGTTTCGGGTATCTGGTCGAAACCCCGGTGTGGAAGACCAGCTACCGTCTCGTCATGCCCAAGGAGGCCACCGGCGAAACTTTCTTGCAGGGCTGGGCCATCATCGAAAACCAAACTGACCATGACTGGAAGGGGATCGATCTTTCGCTGGTCAGTGGACGGCCCATCTCCTTCATCCAGGACCTCTATCAACCCCTGTATGTCCCACGTCCCACTGTTAAACCAGAACTCTACGCCAGCCTGACACCGGAGAGGTATGCCGGAGGATCTGGTGGCGGTGGCATGGGCATGATGGGAGGAGTGGCTAAGGGGGTCAGGAGATATGGCACAGTTGCTGGCCGGGAAATGGTAGAGGAACGTGT
>CAYRBI010000215.1:7180-9162 GCA_964422415.1 uncultured bacterium
CAGCGCCTGTACCCGCATCGGCTGGGGCCTATACCTATACCGAAAAGGTCTCCTATACCCCGCTCAATCCTGTTGCCAGTGTTGCTTCAGCGGCCTCGGCGGGGAAGATCGGCGAGCTCTTCCAGTACACGGTGGGCGAGGTCACCCTCCCGCGTCAACGTTCGGCGATGATTCCGATTGTCACCGACCCGGTCAAAACCGAACGGCTCAGCATCTACAACCGCAACACCCTCGCCACCAACCCGCTCCTCGGCGCGCGGTTGATCAACACGACTGGCAAGCACCTGCTCCAGGGCCCGATGACGGTTTTCGATGAGGGCGCTTATGCCGGGGATTCGCAAATCGACAACCTCCCCCCCGATCAGAACCGTCTGCTCAGCTTTGCCATCGATCTCAAGGCGCGTGTGAACTCCGAAACCACCCATGACAACTCCCAGGTGGTCTCCGGGAAGATCGTGAAGGGCGTATTGGAAATTTCCAACAAGAATGTCTCCAGCCGGGATTATGTGATCGCCAATCTGGACACTAAGGAAAAGTCTTTCATCGTGGAGCATCCCTTCCGTAATGAGTGGGAACTGGTGGAAACCCCCAAACCAGTCGAGAAGACTGACACGGTCTATCGTTTCGCGCTGACTATCCCTGCCGGAGCCACACAAACCCTGGTGGTGAAGGAACAACGGGTGGCACTACAGTCGATCAGTATCCTTCCCTTGAATCTCGATCAGATGGTCTCCTTCACACAGATTGGCGAAATCCCCGAGTCTGTACGCGCCGCAGTCGGCAAAGCGGTTGAGATCCGCCAGGCCATCGCGGACATCGAGCGTTCCATCGCCGAAAAGAGCGCCAAGATCCAGGAGATCACCGCGGAGCAGGAACGCATCCGCGCCAACATGACCACCAGTACCGACACCAAGAGCCAGTATTACATCCGCCTGGTCACCAAGTTGAATGATCAGGAAACCACCATTGAGGATTTGCAGAAGGAGATTGCCACACTACAGGCGAATCTGGAGAGCCAAAGGAAGGCGTTGGAAGATTACCTCGCGCAATTGAATATCGGGTGAACACGACTCACCTCGCCCACCAGTGGTACTGGTGGGCGAGGTCTACCCCTCTCTTACCGACTGCCCCCCGTCCACTGGCAGAAATACTCCTGTGACATAATCACAACGGCAGAAGAACTCAACTGCGTCGGCGATGTCCTCGGGGCTGCCCTGACGCTTAAGGAGGGTCTTTTTGATCACCGTCTGGCGTTGCTCTTCGGTGTACTCCTCCGGGAAGAGAATCGGGCCGGGACCGATGGCATTGACCTGGACGGCTGGCGCGAGGGCCTTGGCGAGTCCCATGGTGAGTGAGATCAGGCCGGCCTTGGATACACAATAGGGGATATGCGTGGGCCAGGGCGCTCGACCGCTGATGTCCGCGATGTTGATGATCTTCCCCTCACCGAATGAGACCATATGTGGGCCGATTTCCTGGGCCAGCCAGAAAGGTCCGAGGAGATTGGCATCGAGCGCGATGTCCCAGTCACCAGGGGTGACCTGACCGAATGGAGCCTTTCCGAAGTTTGCCGCGGAGTTGACCAGAACGGTCAGGGCTCCTTTCCAATCAAGGGCTTCTTGCGCGGCATGGTGGGCCTCCTCCGGGATTGAGAGGTCGGCTTGCAGGAGCAGGGCCTCGACTCCCAACGCGCGGATGCCCTCAGCAGTTTCCCACGCTTCCTGTTCTGAGCGACGGTAATGGACCACCACATGGCAGCCTAACCGTGCCAAGCGGAGGGCCAAGGCCCTTCCAATGCGCTTTCCCGCGCCGGTGACCAGAGCGGTTTTGTTGTGTAGTTCCACGGATTGGACTCCCCGGTTCGCTGGATTGTGGTTTCTGCGAGGTCCGTCCCCCCCCACCCCCACCCTCCCCCGCCAGGGGGGAAGGGGCAGATACACGCTAAAGCGTGAACAACATACAACTCCCTCCCCCCTGGTGGG
>CAYRBI010000216.1:0-8788 GCA_964422415.1 uncultured bacterium
GAGGAACTTCGCTAAATTCACAATGGGGGTGTCTCATAATGGTTGACAAGTTCCGTTCACTGAGGTGATCGTATTCACCGACCGAATCCCTGTTCATCGAAAACGGAGTGCCATAGAGAAGATTATCAAGATGACCTTGACCAGGATGCTCCCAAAGGAAGCAAAGTACCGGATCTTGCATCACGACTCCAAGTCCAACATCGAGCTTCAAATCGCGGATTATATGAATTGGGCAATCTACCGGAAATGGGATCGAAAAGACCTGCGATCCTTCAACCTGATTCGGGGGGTTATCCGCGAGGAAATTTACTATCAACCAGAAACAGATGGCGGGATGGGATAAAAAACGACCACCCCCGCTACTCTTTCGAGAGAGCCCCCTGGGCTCTTCTCACCGGGGTGGTACCTTTCCTGTGTAAGGAATGGTCACGGGGCTAAATAGATGATTGGTGTGCCCCTCTGATCATCAAATAAAGTATACACGAGATGCCTTGGTCGAGAAAGAACTATGACAAGTTATTCAATATGACCCGTGGTCTTGTACCCTCTCTGAAAAGCATTTGACCAGCCCATTCCATCTGTTTCCACACCAACGATTGAAGAGGCATTAGCCCCCACCACAAAGTTCAATGGTCCCAGAGAAACGGGGGCCGAACCGGGTCCAAAACTCTTGAAATTTTCGATCGTCAGTTTGGTAATCATGGATATAAGACAGTATCGCCAGGCTCTCACGGAATGTAAACGTGGAGTTTGAAAAAGCAGCCCACCTCCTCATTCAAATAATTTTACTTGATTCACGCACCCAATCATTAGAAACAAGTTTAGAAAGATCAACTCAAGCAGAGTGCTCTAAAGTTCTTACGTTTTCAGCCGACACATGGAGATTGGAAGTATCGGTATGGGATGGGGGGGACATGTTGAATCAATTGCTGGGCCAGCCATGGGGGTGGCAGTCCACTTGCTTTCACAGCGGTTTTTCCGCTCGAAAGCGCTCGATGGGGGGATCAAGATTAGCGTTTCTGGCCTTGATTACTCTGTTTCAGGTCAGTGGATCCGCCACCACTCCGGTTGAAAATGACAGTGACAGTGATGGGTTGAAGGACCTGGATGAGGTCTCGGTTACCCTCAGTGTCTCAGCAGGCCCCTCCCGGGAAACCATCTACTCAACCGCCTCCGGCTACACCCTTAAGGCAGGCACCAGCCTCAGAATCCGCGCCAGTGGAACCATTACCGGAGATGCCAACACCAGCCTAACCAGCGGGCCGGATGGCCTCGATGAGACTCCCGACTTCCCGATGGTCCTCGATAGCGCACCACACCTTTCCTTGATCGGCTCTGTTAATGGATCCTGGTGGTTCTTCATCGGATCCGACTCCATCATCGAGGCTACCGCCAGCGGAGAGTTGATTCTCGCCGTGAACGATATCCGGGGATCTTTCCAGAACAACACGGGTTCTTTTGAAGTCATCCTGGGACGCGGGCTGGGAACGTATCCTGATGACCCGGATTCGGATGACGATGGGTATCTGGATGGAGAAGATGGGGCGCCTATGGATCCAAACGAGCATATCGATACCGATGGAGATGGGACCGGAAACAATCTCGATCCCGACGATGATGGCGATGGCTTGATGGATAACGAGGAGACCGGGAGCACCTTCATTGTTCCCGCCACGGGAACACCCGAGGAGGTGCCCTATATCTCCACCGGCTACCATCTCCTCGCCGGTGAGTACCTCAACTTCTCGGCCACTGGAACCATCACGGATGGCGCGAACCTGGAATCCGCCACCCCCGATGGGCGTTCAGACATCGCGACGGACAGCCTAGTCCTGACCACTCTAGGCGCCTCTATCTACACGTTGCTGGGACGGATCGGTCATGGTGAATGGTTTGAGATGGGCTCCACCTCCAAGGTGGGATTCAATGCCCCGGTCACCATTCAAGAGGATGCGGTTCACATCGGAGACCAGACAGTGGCCACCTGGGAAGTTCCTAATGCAACCGGGACCAGCCAAGATTTCACCTTCGATCTAGCAGGGGAGCCTCTCGGCGATGCGGTCCTCAGCCTCGAGGTCTGGAGCACCCGGGAAAATAATTTAATCACATTGGATAACCTCTACTTCGGAAGACTCTGCGCCAACAGAACCACCACCTGGACTGAGTGCGTGATTCCCATCCCCAATTCGGTCCTCGCGGAGGGCGAGAACACCCTGAGTATCATCGCGGGAGCGGATGATGACTCAGCGGATACCACCTCAACCCTGGATGATTTCATGGTGCGGAATATCAAGATTGATTTTACTCCCAGCGATTACCGTATCATTGATAGTGCGCCACACCATATTGGTGATGAGACAGTCGACGATTTCGAGGTGACCGGCGCGGAGGGAACCTCCTACGGATTCAATTTTACACTCACCCATCTCCCCGATTCGGGCACCGTAACGCTATATGTGGACGATTACGATGTCACCACTTCGCGCCCCGCACTACCCGTCGAGATCAATGGCACCCAAATTGGCACATTATGCCAACGGGACTCCACCTTATCCGATTTCTGGCAGCAGTGCACGCTGACCTTCGATGTCAACCTGCTCTTTGTGGGAAGCAACCGGATCGAATTCAAAAGTGTCACCGGTACCGGCTCGACGGACTACGATGATTTCATGATCCGCTTTGTCCAGATCAAGATCCCCTTCACTGGATCAACAGATGAGCTGCTCTTCTCTTATAACGAACAGATCGATGGATATACCGGTAACACGGGCGCTTACCGGGTCACCATCGGAGCGGGAGTTACCACCGATCCCCTCGTGGTGGACACGGATGGTGATGGGGTGGGAGATGGTACCGAGTATGAGGGGGGAACCGATCCCTCCGATTCCGCTAACCCCAGCGCCTTTGATTACAACGCCGATAATAAACTCGATGCCTCGGATGTGTTTGAGTTCAGCCAGTGCTGGATGAGGACACCCGGGACAGCGAGTTATGAAGAAGTCTTTGACCACGACAGGTCTGGAACCGTGGATCCCTTCGACCTGTTGCTGTTGGAAACCACTTGGTTTCAGTAAAAAGGAGAATGAACATGTATCTCAACTTCTTTGGTTTCCATAAGAAGCCCTTTTCACTCACACCTGATCCCTCGTTCTTCTTTCCGAGTGAGTCGCACCAGCAGGGACTCGCGTACCTGCGCTCTGGCATCCGTGAACGGGAAGGATTTATTTCGCTCACTGGGGAGGTCGGCACAGGCAAGACACACCTCGTACGTCTCTTGCTCCAGGAGCTCGGTCCGGAGGTGAAACGTGCCCTCATACTGTATCCTGTCCTCGATGCAGATGATCTTCTTTCAGCGATCATGCAGGACCTGGATATTCAGGTGAATGCCAATATGGAATTGAGAGAGAAACTGGAGGTTTTTGTCGAGTATCTTCTCAAGGAATACCAGCAAGGGAACAGGGTCCTGATTATTATTGATGAGAGCCACAATCTCTCGATCCAGGCCCTGGAGCGTCTCCGCCTCCTGTCCAACCTGGAAACCGCTGGCGCCAAGCTGGTACAGATCCTTCTGGTGGGTCAACCTGAGTTGAATCTGCTTCTTAAATTGCCGCCGCTTCGTTCTTTGAACCAACGGATTAGTGTCCGTCACCATTTGGAGAGTCTCTCCCGTAAAGATACAGAAGAGTACATCAATCACCGTCTCATGGTCGCGGGAGGTCCGAATGTGGAGGTGATCTTTACCAAAGGGGCAGCGCGCCTCATCCATCGTGCTTCCCGTGGAGTTCCGCGTATGGTGAGCATTCTCTGTGATTTCAGTCTGGTAATGGCCTTCACCGTGGAATCTTCGAAAATTACTCCCAAGATCGCACGTGAGGCCATCCGCCTGTTCCGCAGTAAGGCGGTCCCCACCTCACCCAAACGGATGGAGTTAGCCTACTTTCGTCACAATCTCATCCCGGCTCTGGCAGGAGGACTTGTCCTTCTCATCGTCCTTGGACTGCTTGGCTGGAACCTTATGAAACCCGGTCATGACACAGCCACACAGACCCCGGTGGTTTCAATAAGACCGAGCTTCCTCTCCACCACAGTCGAAGATCCAAGAGACGAGTTGACACCGGAACAGGAGACATCCCACTGGGACAGTCCAGCCACAGAACCAGCCATCGTAGCAGCACCCAATGCCATACCGGCCGAAGATGTAGAGCCAGTAATCCAGGTGGCTAACTCAACTCATCAACAAGTCACCTCATTTCTTGCGGATGTTCCCGCGCCAGCCGCGCCGGCTGCTCCCGCCGTACCAGCTGCTCATCCCGTACCTCAGCCACCACAACAACAGGAAGCCATTGTGGGCGCCTCACTGATACCAGCAGCTGCCCCTGTGAAGAACTCCCAACCGCATATGCCTGAGGAGCCACCGCTTCCCTCCGCTCAGTCCAATCCGTGGAAGTCACTGCCGTCTGTATCTACCTCCAACCCCATCGAAACACTCGATGCCACTCTCCTCGATGGTAAACGTTATGGGGTTCAGATCGCCTCCACAAAATCGGCCGACAAAGCCAGAGAGATGGCGAAAGGACTCTCCGCCATGGGACCTGTCTATGTGGTTCCAACCACCTCGGGGAAAGGTAACCGGTGGATCAAGATCGTGTTGGGAGCCTTCGAGAGTTATGAGGAAGCCCTTGTGGTCGCACAGAAACTTAACAGCAGTGGGAAAGCCAAAGACGCCTGCGTGGTCAACAACAGCTGGTGGAAGAGTAATCTCTCCGAAGAGAGCCACGGCGTGATCGTAGTGGAGAACAATCCCCGCGTCGCGAGTACGGGGTCACTCAGGTAGGTTGTACAGACCAACCCATAGAATCACCCTATCCTCAAGGCCCCGGAGTTGAACTCTCTGTCCAACTCTGGGGCCTTGCTTGTATCCAACACACCTTATCCCTTCAAACGAGCCGCCACCTCATCCCAGTTGACCAGATTCCAGAAGGCGGAGATGAAGTCTGGACGACGGTTCTGGTATTTGAGGTAATAAGCATGCTCCCATACATCTAGGGTGAGTAGTGGGACATGTCCCCGCGATAAAGGTGAGTCCTGGTTGGGGGTGTTGTAAACCTCCAGTTTCCCCTCCTCGTTCTTGACCAGCCAGGCCCAGCCACTTCCGAAGCGGGTTTTCGCGGCGGTTTCGAACTTCTCTTTGAAGGTCTCGAAGCTTCCGAAGGCCCCATTGATGGCGGTGGCGAGATCGCCAGTGGGAAGGCCGCCCTTGTTGGGCCCCATCACCAGCCAGAAAAATGAGTGGTTGGCATGACCACCTCCATGGTTGATGATCGCTTGGCGTTTGCCTTCGGGGATGAAGCTAAGATTCTTGAGGAGTTCTTCGACCGGTTTATCAGCGAGCGTGTCGAGACCCTCGAGAGCCGCATTGAAGTTGGCGACATACGTCGCGTGATGCTTGCCATGGTGAATCTCCAAGGTCTTGGCATCAATATATGGTTCGAGGGCATCGAGTGCATAAGGTAGTTGCGGGAGAACATGGGCCATTGCTGAGATTCCTCCTGGACCCCCTGTGGGGGAAAATCATCACCGGGATCAATCCCGTTGTACTTGATTTTATGGGGAAGATTTGAAGAGCACAAGGCTCATTCGATGCAATTACTACTTAAAAAAAGAGTGGCCACTGGTCTTTTTTCCGTTGATAGCCGGGGACAAGGTAACGGAGCTCTCTCATAGCATGACGATTCCATACCGCCATCTCCGGTATGACAGCGCTCCGGAGGCCGCGGCATGAAAACGTAAGCAATTGATCCCATAACGTTGCCTTGCCACCGGCTATCAACAAATCACAGACTCCATTTTCATACTTTATGGGAGCCGGAAACCGGCATGGAGGACTGCCTCTCCAGGTCCCAAATGACTTACAATGAAATATCCTTCATATGTGCAGGAGCGGGATCATGCGCCGATTTGGGATTTGTCTTCTATGGGGATTCATGGCTATAGGAATCTTCGAGGGAAACGCCGGGATGAGTGCCCAAGGATCTGTTCTCGATCAGATCAAGGTCTCCACGGGCGCCGTGATCACGAATGTCAAAATCGAGAAGACTTGCTCAAATGTATTGGTATTTGTCGAGGGTTATGTAGAAAAAAAAGATGGGAATGACCCTCTTCCGGGGGTCCTGGTCACGGGAACCCTCTCGGATGCCGATATGGATGAAATCAGCGCCACCTGGTATTACGATCAGGACAGCATCTATGGGGGCAGTTGCTACCATTGTCATTACGAAAATTTCCTGCCGGTGAGCCGGGCTCTCAGTTACTTCAATGGATACTATGAATTATGTTTTGGTCTCTGCATCAACACCGAAGCCTCAACCTGGGATGCCGAGTTCACTCTCAATGCATCGATGGCTGGTTATATCTCAGCGAGTGACAAAGTGACCTATGATGAAGACGCCGAAACAGAGGAGTGTTCCTTCTCCTTGGATCTGGCTCCCACACCGACTCCAACCGTAACGCTCTCCCCCACCGTGACCATCACTTCCACTCCGACTCTTTCCCTTACACCCACTCTCACCTTCACACCGACACTTTCACCCACACCCACTCTCACAGTCACTACAACTCCCACCCTCACCGCCACCCAATCGGATCTACCCCTTGCAGAGCATCCCGAGTTTGATGTCAACCAGGATGGAGTCATCGGACCAGAGGATCTACTCTTGTTCCTGAAGGATTGGAGACACCGTTCAAGATAGGGAGATTGCCCCCATGTACCTCCTGGCTGCCATCACCCTTCTGTTCCTGTCCGCACAAGCAGCCCAGGCCTGCTCCTACTGTGGAATGAGCATGGTCAACCTGCTCTTCCCCTTCATGTGGAAAGCGCTGTGGATTCTGGTTCCCTGGAGACTCGCCTATCTCTATTTCCAATCCACAGAGATTAAGGTTCATCCCTTCAAATTCATGATGATCAGACTCGCCACCCTTGCTTTCCTGTATATGGGATTCAACCTGGCGGGATTCTTCCTCTACCTCATGGGCTCGTTCACACGAGCACTGTGGAGACTGGTTCGTACTCTCATCAAGCCGATTCCGGAACAATCGATCCAACCCGCCTTGGCACTCCACGCGACTGCGCTTGTCCTCCTCGTTCCGGTAATGGTGGTAACCTACGCCCGGTGGAGCCAAATGGATGGGTTGGATCTTTTACGGGAGTATGTCCGTCCGGGAACTTCACAAAGCAGAGCCCTGGCAAATGCGATTTCTAGCGACCCCCATTTTGATATTGAACGTCTACGCCCAATGCTGTCGAGTCAAAGGTTTGGCGATACCGAAAAGGCAAGTGAGATTCTCAGATTGCGCAAGTCAGCCGATGACTTGCTTACTTTGCAGGACACCCTCCTGAACATGCCCGACAAGGGTATCAAACCAGACAATTACCAGTGGCCGGAATGGACTGGTTTCTATTTCTCGATGTGGCTCGAAGGAGTCACCGGTAAAGAGATCAAGACCAAAGAGGAGTTGCGAACCTGGATCACCGAAGAGGAGGCCCGGCACAAGGCTTCGTCATCCGTGGCGGATGATGTCACCAGCACATCAGCCACTCACCCCACCCAGTAATTGTTGATATGCATGATCAGGAAGAGAACCTGGACCGAGAACAGACCCGCAAGGATGCTGTATCTCCAAGCGATGCGGGAAGGTTTCCCCAGCCATTCGCCGAACACCATGAAGACTGGAAAAACTACCAGCAGATAGCGCATGTAGGCCATCAAGGAGACTGTCATCGCAGGCACCAGCCCCATCACCAAGGCATAAAAAAAGAGGGTCCGGTTCATTTTCCAGACCGGTACGAGTGCCCCCAGGAAGATCAGAAACCAGATACGGTCAAGAGCCGATCCGATGGTCTGGTGCAGAGATCCAATTTCGAGAAAAGTCCGCCCGAACCCAACGATATCGACCAACTTCACAGGACTGGATTTCGCCATGAAGAGTTTCTGAGCCTGGAAGCCCTCGAAAGCATTCCCGGTCGCGGCCTGCATGATGCCGAGGTAACACAGGAACCCTCCCAGCGGAGCCAGGAGGAGTATGATTCTCATCCGGTCCCACTTCCCATTCTCACGCAGGTTGGCATAGAACCAGTAAGCAAGCGGAACAAAAATCAGGATACCCGTGGGACGTGCCAGCGGTAGGAGAAAAGCACAGACAGCGGCGGGGATGACCTTGCGATGGTATAGAAAAACAAAGAGGAAAACGCTCAAGAAAAGGAACAGCGCCTCGGTATAGACGAACGAGAGGAAGATTGCCCCCGGGTATGCCAGGAGTAGCAGAGTGGCGCTCTCCGCTGCCCTGGGTGAAAGAGTCATGAACACCAGGTAGTAAAGGGCAAGGATTCCCAGGATCGACAACAGGTTAGCCAGAACTAGCCCCGCGATCAGATAGCTTCCTCCACAAAAATAGGATCCGATACGGATCAAAAAAGGCCACAGGGGATAAAAGGCGGTCGGCATGACATCGGGGCGGTATCCATATTCACTGAGAAAGAGATAGTGCTGGCCATCCCAGGTCTTAAACATACTGGAACGAGTCGGCTGAGCATCTTTGGGAAAATGGAAGTTCCTTTGGTAGAGCACATCCGAGAAGATAACTGGAAGCAGGAACTGAGAGAAAACGATGACCACCATAAGGCTGATCTTGTAGACGATCAAGGGAAAGACGAGGCCACGGCATGAGCGTAGCGCGAGGGTGTGACGGCTATTCATCTTCCAGCCTCTCTTTCAGTCTTTGGCGGTGACAA
>CAYRBI010000217.1:0-8595 GCA_964422415.1 uncultured bacterium
AGGAGGGCGAGGTCATCGCGGTGGCATCTCCCTCGCCCGGCAAAGCAAAACGCTTTGCGGAAGAACGCGGGATCCCACACGCCTTCGAGAACTACCACGACCTGCTGGCACTCAAGGACATCGATCTGGTCACCCTGTGCATCCCAAATTACCTCCACGCTCAGGTGACCGTTGACGCCGCCACAGCCGGGAAGCATGTGGTCTGCGAGAAACCGCTGTGCATGAACCTTGAAGAGGCGGACCAGATGATCGCGGTCTGCCAACAGGCCGGGGTCTTACTGATGTATGCCGAGGAGCTCTGCTTTGCCCCCAAATACCTGCGCGCGAAGACACTGGTGGATGAGGGAGCAATCGGGAAAGCCTTCCTAGTCAAACAGAGCGAGGAGCATTCTGGGCCGCATATGCCTTGGTTCTGGGATGTGGATAAGTCCGGCGGTGGGGTGTTGTTCGACATGGGCTGCCACTCCATCGAATACGCCCGTTGGGTCTTCGGGAAACCACCGGTGAAATCCGTGACCGCCCACCTGGGGACTTATGTCCAGGGGGCCAAGACACGCGGCGAGGACCACAGCTTCTGTATTGTCGAGTACGAGGGTGGGCATGTCGGACTGGCCGAGAACAGCTGGGCCAAACAGGGCGGAGTCGATGACCGTTGCGAGATCTATGGCTCGGAGGGTTTCACCCGCGCCGACCTTCTGCGTGGCAACTCGCTTCTCACCTACAGTCAGCCGGGGTATGGCTACGCGGTCGAGAAGGCCGATAGCACCCGCGGATATACCTTCACCATGTTCGAGGAAATCTGGAACTACGGTTTCCCCCAGGAGATGCGCCATTTCTGCCGTTGTGTCACCGGTATGGAGAACCCCATCGAGACCGGCGTGGATGGCCGCGAGATATTGAAGATCATCCTGGCGGCCTATGAATCAGCGGGAAGCGGCAGACGCATCGATTGGCCCTATGAGCCACGCGGAGTGATGAAGCCGATTGATGGGTGGTTGAAGAGCTGACGGAACCATGCCCTCCCCCCTGCTCTCCGTCTTCATGCCCGTCTACAACGCCGAGGAGTACCTTCGCCCGGCGATTGAAAGCATTCTCGAACAGACCTTTACAGACTTTGAGTTCCTCATCGTCGATGATGGCTCCACCGATTGCTCCGTAGAAATCATCCATTCATACACCGATCCACGTATCCGCTTGATCCAACAAGAAAACCAGGGCTGCTACACAGCGCGAAACCATGCCATTGCTGAAGCCAAGGGTGAGTTCCTGGCCAGTATGGATGCGGATGACATCAGCCTACCCACCCGGTTCGAGAGACAGATCGAGTACCTTCAGCGTAACGAGTCCGTCCTCCTCGCTGGTTGCCATACTTATGGCTGTGACCGGGAGGACACCCTACGGCTCAAGCAACCGGTACACTTCACCTACGACGAGACCTCAACGATCCCACATGTTCTTTCCCAGGAGAGCACCCAGAGGTCCAGTTCCTTCACCTGCGCCACGATCATGTTCCGCCGTTGTCTGGTGGAACGGATCGGGAGCTATGACACCCGGCTCTGCTTTAGCGCCGATGTCGATTTCATTGCGCGGACCGCGCTGGTGGGCCAGGTGGCCTGCCTGCCCGAATACCTCTATGTCTTCCGTCTTCTTCCCCACGCGATCAGTGGGGCTGGTTCGGCGATCCAGCATGAGATCATCGCGATCATGGCCGCCGCCTCTGACCGTAGTAAAACTGATGGAGGCCGAACCTATACCGGCCAGGAGATTCAACGGTTGGCGCAACTTGCGGAGGAACGCAAACGGCTTCCCTCCATGAGCACGCGAAGGAAACAAGCCTACTATGAAACCCGGCTCGCAACCTTACTGCGGGTCAATGGACATCCCCGTAAATCCTTGAGCCATTCTCTGCGGGCTGTTCTTCTCGCGCCAGAACACCTCCTCCTGGACCGGAAACTGGTCTCGAACCTGGTGAAGGGAGGACTTGCCGCGCTTACAATGCAAGATCCATCCCTAAAGTCACAATCTTCTTAGGCTCCACTTTCAGACTCACTGAGTTGTTTTTAACCTCCAGCTTCTCATCCTCCTTCTCCTCCAGGGTGAGCAGGTGGACGCTCTTCACCTTCAAACTCGTCTTGATCTTGCCTTTGAGTGTTTTATCTGCCGGGTTGTAGAATCGCATTACCAACCGGCCGCCCTGTTCGGAGTGTTTCAAGGCAGTCAGGACCAGATTGGAGGGCTCGATACTGAGGAATCCATTCTGCTTGGGCAGGTCTCCCCCATGCGTACCGGCTTGTACAATCTCAAGTGGCACTGAGACAACCTCAGCTGCCCGCATAACATCCCCCTGATCCCACCCACCAACATGGGGATAGATCCAATAACGGAACTCATGCTCGCCAGGGCACTGCGAGAGGGTCATCTCGGGATGTGGATCCCAGCGTTTACTCACCGTGGTTAATGAGACCTCATAGGCCCTCATGAGAGTAAGGGCAATGGCATGTTCGTAGTTCTCCGTGACTTGATACTCACGCAAGCCATCATTGATGATGGCGATCCCTGCTTCTTTTTCGCTGATATCCACGAACCGGTGCATCGGGAAGGTCGCGTTGACACCGCCATACCAGGGCGACTCCGGCCCATGATCGATCTCACGTTCCACCACATCAAAGGCGGATTCCGCATGGCACACTGATGTCTCCAACTTGGTTGGAAACATCACGCGAAGCCGGTGATTCCGGGCCGTGTTCACAAACCGGGTGGTAATCTCAACGAAGGGAGCACCCCGGCGCAGAGTCACATACGAGGTGATCTTGAGCTCACAAGTTTCCTCGGATCTCGAGGCGGAATTGCCCGAGCCATCCAGACGTTGCCAAGGATCACCGCCATTCTCCTCGAGCCGTTTGGGAACCTTCAGCTGATAATCGATCCGGTAACGGACCAACAGGGGTCCATCCTCCTCGACCGCAACCTGGGCTGGCAAACCCACATTAGAGAGAATACGATCCAGAGCGGGTTCGATGTGCATCCAAGCATGGCCGGCCTCGCCACCATCCTCAAAAGTGTGCAGATCATCAAATATTTGACCCGAAGCCATGTGATAGACCACCAGATTTCCCCACGGCCCGATCTGGACAGTCAGACAGCCATTCTCGGCTGAATTGACACCCGAGGTCATGGTTCCTACGAGACTTGCTGATGAGTGAACCAGGCGGTAGACCGTATATCCCAGGGCGGGGATGTCCTTGGCGAGGAAATGAAACCGGACCTGTTCGCATTCCATCATGGCGGGGGCATCTCCGGCATGGTTGACCACCGCATGGTGAGGTTTACGTGTGGAGATCTGAACTGGCTGAGAAATTCCCTTGCCCTCATCGAGGATTTCAAAGGCCTTGAAATCCGAAGTGAGTGGGAGATCCACCACGGCAGTGACCACCTCAGTCCGTGAAAAGGGAGAGGGATTGAAGACGGTCAGGAAGATGTCATCCGGTGTGCCATTCGAGTTGTCGATGCGCCTTTGAAGGGTTTGAAGCCCACGGCTTGCGACTCCCTTGGCGATGTTGGTGGCTTGGCGTAAACGATAGGTGACATCCTTTTCGATCTCATCTACACCACTGCCCGCGATGCTGTCATGAGCATGGGATTGAAGCAGGAACTTCCAGGCTTGATCGAGCAGCCGGGCGGGATACTCCGCGCCCAACACCCACCCCAGTGTGGCCAGCGGTTCGGCTCTTCTCTGGAGCGCCAGTTCCGCCTTGGCATTGAGACGCTTCACACGGGTCCGGCTGGAGAGGACATCGCTATAGAGGTGAAGCCGTCCGCCCATCATCTTGGGAATCCGGCGCTCACCCTTGAGAACAGTCAGATCCTTCACATTCTTCTTCACCTTCTCAATCCAATCCGGGAGAGTGCTATGGATGAGGGTATCACCTGGGAGCAGTTCCTTGCCGTCCGCGATGATCTGGACCTCGACAAGGTCCGGCACACTGCTGTCATGCCCCATCATGAAAGCAAGATAACGAGTGGTGGCGGTGTCCGCCTCCTTGTCACGTAGCACCTTAAGGAGTTCCGCGAGCCGTTCGCGGTGGTAGGTCTTGGGCACATCCAGCAGGAGGTGATGGTCACGGTATCCCTCCTCTGTGGCCAAGTGGAAGGGGAGCCCCTGCTTGGTCCAGGTGTGCATCCTCTCGTCAATGGAAGTCCCATACACCATCGGACGGTAAAGGTGGAAATAAGCGTTGTAGCGTGCGAATGAACTCATCTGCGATCCGAGGATCCGGGTTCCATCCGCACCCTCGAAGATGAACTCGTTCTCGACATCCTCATGCGAGACACCATGGTAGAAGAGGATGGTGCCGATCCCGAAACCCGCGTAGATCTGCGGCATTTGGGAGTTCTGCCCATATGAGAAGGGGGTGTGCCCCACTTTCAAGACCTTCCCAAACTCACCCGCTACACGATGACCATAAAGCAGGTTCCTCACCAACGATTCGCCATTGACAATGAAGCCCTCGGGACAGGTGTACCAGGGTCCCACCCACAACCGGCCATCGGTCACATGACGCATCACCCGCTCTCGCGCCTCTGGACGGATCTCGAGATAGTCTTCAAGCGGTACGGATTGAGAATCAAGCAGAAAGGCCCGGTAGCGCGGTTCACTGTCCAGGATGCCAAGCAGTAGATCGAGGAACTCGACCAGCATCATGCGTGTCTCTTGAAAATCAAAGAGCCATTCACGGTCCCAGTGGGTGTTGGAAATGACATGAATCTCGCAGCCCTTGGACATGAGTAAACCTCCACAAAAAAAAAATGATATACAAACGGTCAGGACACAGGGGTCAACCGGCCAGGAAGCATTATCGCGGGATGGGAGAGAACGTCGAGGGAGGTGTGGAAATCAGTTGGAATGATCTCCCCCCCACCCCAACCCTCCCCCACAAGGGGGGAGGAAGTTGTATGTTGTTCACGCTTTAGCGTGTGTTTTCCTCCCTCCCCCCTTGTGGGGGAGGGTTGGGGTGGGGGGGGGTGAGCACGAATCGACCCATTTCCCTTTTTAGATGGGTCGCCTTGTGGAGGGGGATCGCGGTCAATTAACCTAGCGTGAGTTATTTCACAACAAATCCCTGGCTGACGAATTCGAAACTCCGCCGGAGGTTCTCCTCCAAAGAACGGGTCTGTTTCGTGCCAGGGTCATAAGCTAATTCGACTGTGTAGTAGCCTTTGTACTGGAGCCGGTCGAGAATACCTTTGACACGTGTATAATCAATATCGCCCAGACCAAAATCCTGCGCCCAGACCCCCTCCTGGGAGTTACGCAGGTGCAGATCAATCACACGATTCCCGGCATCCTCCAGTAGTTGGTAGGGATCCTGCTTCCCACGGTAAATCCAGTGAAGATCCAAACAGAAGAAAACCTTCTGGGGATTGGTGTGTTTGAGGATGTGATACCATTCCCGGGCTCCAGAACGCATCTCGGGATCATGCTGGTGAATGGCGAGGCGGAGACCTAGTTCGGAGAGCCCAGCACCGAGCCGGTCCAGGTTCCTGGACTGGATCTCCAGTTCTTCATCCGTCTTTTCCCGCTGTAATGGATCCGGGTTGTGAATGACCACTTCCAGACCATGCTGCGCGGCGATCCGCGCTTGCCGGAGAATGGTCTCGATAGCCTTCTCCGCACCCTCCTGGGTGTGCATCGCCCCTCCGGCATAGGCACAGGGCATTCGCAGGTGCTCCTTGGCGAGCATCGTCGACAACTTCGCCGCATCGGTTTTGGTATCGTAATAAGCCAGCCATCCTTGCACATTCTCGAATCCAGCTTTATGCGCCGTGGCTAGAACACCCACCAGTGGATCCGCCACCTTTTGGGCGGGTTCACCGAAGATATAGAGTTGCGCGGCAATGCGCGAGGGTAGAATCATGGTGGTGGTTACCTCACCCATGACGGTAGTTGAATACAAGATAAGAACGGCCAGAAGAAGACGAGTCATTCCAGTGCACATCCCCCCCCACCAGGTCACCGGGAGGGATATCCCCTTCCCGGAACACGGACACAAGCCATGCCGTCCCCGTGTTCAACGCATAACACGGAGTCTCTTACCAAGTAGCTGCTTCACCTTCTCCCCGAATTCCGGGATGTTGAAGGGCTTCGCCAGCCACTCATCCGCGCCGGCTTGAATCGCACGGTCGATGTTCTCCGGGCTGGGATAGCCGGTGAGAACCAGAATCTTGGTGTTCTTTAGATTGGGATCGGCACGTACTTGCTCGATGACCGCATATCCATCGGCCTTCGGCATCATTAAATCGAGCACAAGCAGGTCTGGGAAGAAGCTTCCCAAACGGATGCAGCCTTCAACACCATCTTCGGCTTCCTCGATCTGCAGGTCCTCATCGATCCTCTTGAGTGCTTGGATCACCACATCACGGATGGTCTTTTCATCATCCACAACCAGAACCCGATGAGCACGTTCTCCCTCGAGATCGGGTGGAATGGGAATGTCATGTTGGCGCATAAAATCAATCGCGGCATCAGAAGGAATCCGGAAACGTCCCCCCGGAGTTGAATGGGCCCGAAGCGAGCCATTATGAATCCACCTGCTGACTGTTTCTGTTCTCACTGAACACAGTCTTGCAAACTCCCCCGTTGTCAATGCTCTGGCCACTTTGCCCCCATCTCCTTCCTCTCCAGTAGTCTCACCATTCACCGGTCATTGGTGCAAAACGGTTGAGCGGCCCCACTGGAAGTACTTCTCAAGAAAGATTTACTTATCAAGTAATATATCGCTACACGCGCGAATGTCAAGAATCTCAATTCACATAACGTGATTTTTTTGCGTTATGTGGGGACACCCAGGTCAAGGATTGCCATTTCTGGTTCCAGAACAACTCCTCCAAGCCTCCAATGGGGTCACCCTTTCTGGATCCACAGGACCGCTTGAGCACCACGATCCTCGGCATGAAGAATCCGGTGCCCTTCCTCTCTCACACTCCGGGGAACATTCCGGAGTGGCTCACCCTTGTCAAGAATGACTTGCAGAACCTCCCCCGCTTGCATCATCTCCAGGCGGAGTTTGGTCTTTACGAAATTGAGCGGGCAGACCACTCCAGTGAGATCAATCGAGGCGTGAACGAGGGGGGTGGGAGATCCCCCTGGATTGGGTTGTTTCATACAGTTTTCTCTTCTCTCTCCAATCATATCTCATATCTCTGTCACAATGCCTTCCGAAGACCAAAACCCAGAAAACTCTAATGCGAAATCCCCAATGCGTGCATCCTCTGGTGGATCGCGGCGATGGCCTCGCGGAAGGGCTCCTCAAGGTACTTCATGTGGTCCTCCCGGTCATGGTGGTGAGTGACTGTTCCTGGATTCCACTGTGGAGAACGGAGGTGGATGTAGTCGATACAGCCTTGGATCAAAGTCAACATGTAGTTGGCCACTCCCACATCGAACATCGACCATTCCCCCCCCACGGCCAGATAGACCGGTGAGGTATGCGCCATGATCCCACGATGCCAAGCATCATGATGCGGGACAGCACTATAGCCCGGTCCCGCACACCGCGCCGCCAGCCAGGAATGATTCTCCACCTTGATCTTCGATGTGAGTGAGAGGGAATGAGTTCCACCACTCTCCTCGACCCGGTCCACCACCTTGCCATTCATCACAATCTCCAGGCAATGAACCGGCAAGACACTCTTCGCAGCCACCTCCACCTCGACTGTCCCTCCTGTCTGGGGGAGTTGGATCTGGCTGCCAGTTCCCTGCCCTTCCACCTTGAACCACAGGAGCGGACCTCCACTCACAAAGGTGTGACCCGCTTTCAGATGTTTGCACCAGCTGTCATAAGTGAATGGCTCACCCTCCGGGATGTGGACATAAGTGCGATAGAGACCCACGGGAACCTGTGAGTCCATCTTATCCGTGCCACCCACCAAGGGGAGACGGTACCCGCAGTTCAGGTAACGGTAGTACTCCTTGTGCTGGTTCTCCCCATGAACCGCGAACTCGCCAGCATCGGCACGCCCCGTGGCGATCAATGTGGACGGTTCACCATTGGGGGTTGGCATATGAGGGATGACCACTGTTCCCCCTTGAGCGTGGCAGGCATCCGCCCAGCGTGAGAGGGTGGTCTCCAGATTGTCTCCCAGGGCTGCTTCATCTGGCCCTCCTGAACACCAGGGCATCACCGGTTTCTTGAGTCCAAGCAGCGAGAGGTGTCCCAGGATATGTTGCCGGTTTTCTTGCGTGGCATACACAATGGTTTCGCCATTACGCGAGACTGAGGGTTCCCCCAGAAACTCCTCGGTGTTGGTGAAGAGATGCCCCCACTGGGACTGCAGGAGGTTGACTACATGGACCCCCTCACAGGAAGCTTCCAGATGCGCCCCTTGTGTGGAGAGAAAGTGGACATGCGTGTCGCCCGCGAAGTACCTTTCGGATTGCAGATCGGCGATGCGCTTGAGACGCAGGGTGAGTTCTTGTTGCCCTGGCTCGATCCGGAGACGGGTACGCAGTGGCTCATACTCGTAGCCGCGCGCCACATCCACAATCACCTCACCGCGTGGAAGCCACCCCTGGCACTTTCCATCGATGTAGGCATA
>CAYRBI010000218.1:0-8592 GCA_964422415.1 uncultured bacterium
GATTTCCAAGGGATTTCGCTTATTCTGTCATTCCCGCGAAGGCGGGAATCCACGGCCACACTCTTTTTCAACAGGCTGCTAGGGATAATTCTGTTGTTAGCCGGTGGCAAGGCAACGATGCTTCATCGTTCCCTTAATATTACATGCCGCCCCCCCTGGTAGGCGGCTCGTTCGATCATTGTTCGTCATTCCCGCGCAGACGGGAATCCATTGTGTAGTGTCCGGCTTTTGGCTTCCAGTTTCTTGCCAAGCTCCACACATACCGCCTGAGCGGAGGGATCCTTGATCAGGTTGCGTGTCTCGGCGGGATCTTCGCTGAGGTGATAGAGTTCATCTTTGCCGGTGTTTATGCTATCCACCACCAACTTCCACTCGGGTGTCCGGTACATCTGTAAACCAGCTTTGGTGTAATGATGCTAGTAATACTCCCCATACATCTCGTCATCCCATGCGATAGATTTTCCCTCCAGGAGTGGCAGGAAGTTTCTTCCATGAATGGTCTCACCCGTGGCTTCAGGCATACCCGCCAGGGCTAACAGGGTTGGGAACCAATCCAGGAAGGTGACCGTATGCGTCACAGTGGTCTTCTCTGGTAGCCTTCCAGTCCAACGAATCGCGGTGGGTACACGAAGCGAATGGTCGTACATGTTGGGCCGCTGAATTCGAGGATCATCACCCCGGATGCCACGTGCCTCCAATGTGATCCAATGGCCATTGCCTTTGTGCCAGATCCCGTTGTGCCCGATGTTGTAGCCGTTGTCGCTGGTGAAGACTACCACTGTGTTTTCGTTCATCCCGCCACGATCAAGAGCCTCCAGAATACGCCCCACATTGCGATCCACACTGGTGACACTTGCAAGGTACTCCCTGGTTCTGGTCTTCACACTTTCGATATCGAGACCTGGGAAGGCGGGATTGGGGATGATGGGATCCATCCCCAGGTAATGAGAGGTATCCACCTCTTGCGCGGGTAACCAGGGGGCATGGGGCGCGCGCAGATGCAGGCAGAGCAGAAAGGGCTGAGCGCTCTTTCTTCCGGAAAGATACTCCACTGCTAGGCCAGTGAGGATGTCATCAGTGAAACCAGTGAACTCCCGCGTGGCATCCTCGATCATGAGCGTGGGATTCTCGACGGGTGCTCCCCCCTCCAGGAATCCCTGATAATGAGTGAATCCTTGATGGTGTGGATGGAACTGGGCCTCGGTTCCCAGGTGCCATTTTCCGATTAGGCATGTCTCATACCCATTCTGTTGCAGAACCTCCGGCCAAGTGGTGATGGCTGGATCCAATCCGGTATGAGGCTCTACCCTGGGGTTGATCCAATCCGTGATACCCAGTTCGGAACCATACCGGCTGGTTAGCAGGCAAGCGCGCGAGGGAGAGCACACAGGCGTGGTGACAAAGCAGTTTTGGAGCACTACGGACTGGCTGTAGAAACGGTCCAGGTTGGGCGTGTAGGCCTGATTGTTGCCCAGACATCCCAAGGTCCAGGCGGCTTGATCGTCGGTGAGGATGAAGACGATGTTGGGATGAATTGCGGCTTGTACCGGAAGAATAGTGAAGAGTACATCCAAGAGAAAGAGAATCATGAAGAGGACGATTATCATTCCAGTGGTTCCGATTCCTTTGAGAGTGATGTAATCCTATCACCTGTATTTATGACTGTTGAGCGTCCGATTGTTTATTAAGGAATCACCCCACGCCCATGAAGATCCCTTTCATCTGGACCAATGATGATATCGCCCAAAACCTGTCTCAGGAGATGCGCTGTCAGCTGGATTTCTTGAATCGCTGGAGAGTGCCGGGCTCCTTCTGTATCGTGCCATGTCTGGGGGGCCATCCCATCCTTGAAGACCCTAAGATGATCGAGATTTTGAAAGAGGCCGAGGCCGGTGGCCATGAACTTGTCCACCACAGCACCACCCACCAGTGCGAAGAAAATGGGCTGATGGATATCCGCATGATGGATTACCTCTCAGACAAAGAGAAATGGCGTTATGCCCATATGCGTTTTCCCTATGAGAGGATCTGGAGTTATGAAGCCATCCGTGACCAGATCCGCTGGGGGCTGGATGTCTGGATGAAGGCTTTCGGACGGCAAGCGGCTGGGTACCGCCCTGGATGTGGTTCTTTTTGTGGTCCCATGTACCGGGTTATTGAAGACCTGGGCTTCAAATGGTGTTCGGGCAGGATGGCCTCCTTTACGGGATGGCAATGGAGCGCGGGTTATCTGGACTATCCAGAGGAAGTGGATGGTCCGGTACGTCCCTATTGGATAGGGAAGGTCTTGGAGATTCCGATCTTTGATGACATCGCCTTCCGGGTTCCCACTCGCAAGGTGGAGGATTTTACCGGATATGGAAAACGAAGCTGGGACCGCTGTGTTCAGGAGGGCTGGCCGTTCGTCTTGTGCAGTCACTATCACGGCCTCAAGTTTAATCAAGGCACCGGTTACCGGGTCCATGAAGCCGTGCTGGATCATATCTTCTCATCAGGTCATGCTGAACCGATGACACTCAGCCAATATTATACCCGTGTCGTTGCTGGCGAGTTTCCTGTTGCGCCGCAAGAGGAGACTCCGCCGGATTCTAATGCGATCCCCGAATGGCATGTCTGGAGCCGGAAAGAGGGGAGAGGCCTGGGTGCTTGAGAGTGACACCTCCGGAGATTGTTTACGGTCTGCCAGATGTGGGAATCCACGACGGCACATTCTATTCAATGGATGGCTTGCAGCCTGTTGAAAAAGAGTGTGACCGTGGATTCCCGCCTTCGCGGGAATGACAGAATAAGCGAAATTCTTCGGAAAACGTCATTCCCGCGAAGGCGGGAATCCATGGTGCCAACAGAACTACGAGTTTTTCAACGGACTGCTATCGTGCCTCGAAGACCGCAACGCCTATGGACCCGGTGCGATGGAACACAACATGGAGCCGGCCTTGCGGATCCATCGCCATCGGATTCTCTCCACGTTCGTCATCCCACAAGGGGATCGTGGTGACCAGATCGCCGTTGTTGTTGAATTTCATCACCCGCGCGCTTCTGGGTTCGGGATGAACCGAGTTGCGTACCACTCCCGCTGAGTCTCGTACCGCCAGATAGATGTTGCCCCACCAGTCTCCCGCCAGACTGGTCAGGACCACTGGCCCATCAGGCGGATCGGGAAGGGCGAAGGCGGATAGAAACTCCCCCTGGCTGGTGAACTTCTGGCAGGGACCATAATAGGATGCCACAAACACATCGGAGTTGCTGTCCGCGAAGAGACCATAGGGTTCGTTGAATTGTCCAGGGAGTGTGCCATCCCGGTCCCAGGTTTCAAGAAAACTTCCATCAGGACCAAAGACACTGATACGCATGTTATCGACATCAGCCGCGAGGAGCCGTCCCATGGGATCCAATGTCATCGCACGGATTTCCATGACCTGTCCTGGTCCAGTCCCTTTCTTAGCGAAGGCATGGAACAGGGTCCCATCGGGATGGAAAGCCTGGAGACGGGGCGGTCCGGTTCGTAGATCACTGACAAAGATGGTCCCTGTGTTATCCACGACAAGACTACGCGGTGAATCCAGATGCCCCAGGGTATTGCCTGTTCCCAGGCCAATGTTTCCAAGAAGTTCCCCCTTGGGAGAGAACCGGAAGACTTGCGAGCAACTGGCATCAGATATCAACAGATTGCCATCTTTCTCGATGGCGAGGCCGGAGGGATTCCTTAAATGTCCGGTTCCATTTGTTGGTTCCTCCCACTTGGAGACCAGCTCATAATCCGGTTGTTTATCACCGATGAGAACGGTCGCCCAGAGCGAGGGGTTAGCTGCTCCCTCTACCTGGGCGCAGATATGTACTTCATGTGGTTGCGGAATCTCCTGGGGCGCGTGGTAGAGGCCTTGAGGATCGATGGTCCCGATCTGTCCGCTCCCCCCAGGAATATCATTAACCGTCCAGGTGACCTTGTCCGCCAGTACCGCCACTTCCAGCCGGTGGGGTGAGAGGACCACTTTGAAGTGGCATTCATTGCCCGGAACTAGTCTGACAATCGATGGCGAGATCCTGGCGCGGGGCAGGGAAACAGTCTTTCGTGGACTGGAGGATGTGGCGAGGACCGGTTGTGCCAGAAGGCACACCAGAACAACCATGACCCGGACAATCTCCCATGCCGCTGTACGGCACCCAAAGAGGATGAGAACAGGGCGGATTCCAAGTCCCCCAAACCGCTGGAACGAGAAAGGATTCTCGTTCCAACGGTTTGGAGATGTATTCGTAGTAGTGTGATGGACCAACACCCGCGTAAATCTCCCTTCTCATCCAGCGTAAGGGCCACCCCATTGAGCGGAGTGGATCAATTCGGAGTGAAGACCTCCACCCCCATCCGTTCATTGCCCATGAAAATGGCATAGACAGCATCATTCTCATCCACCACCGACCAGTTTTCGGCATGTGCTTGCACATTGAGTGTAAGACTGGAAACATAGTCCCCGTTATTGTTGTATTTCTGGACACTGACCCGGTTGCCCTCGTTGTCCTCCACTTTGCCGCCATAACCCGCTGCTCCACGGACTGTCAGGTAGACATTACCCCAACGGTCGGAGGAGATACTGTGGAAATAGACCGCGCCATCGGGGGGATCCGCCTCAGCGAAGACCTTGAGCAAGGCGCCATCCCGGGTGAACTTCTGACAGGGGCCGTAATATCCCACCACGAAGACATCATCATTGGGGTCCATGGCAATCCCATGCGGAGCGTTGAACTCTCCCAGACCAGCTCCATCTTTGCCCCAGGTGGAAACAAACTCTCCCTGGTGGTCATAAATGCTGATACGCATGGCATCGACATCCACCACATACAGACGGTCTTGCGAGTCGAAGCCCAGCCCATGCGCACGCAGCATCTGGCCTGGCGCGATTCCTTTCTCCGCGAAGATGCGCAGGAATTGTCCCTCGGGGCTGAAGACTTGAATGCGGGGTTTGTCCTTCTTCTGGTCGCTGACGTAGATGTTGCCATGCCGGTCGACCTGCACCACACGGGGTTTGATGACGTACCCGGGAGACTCCCCTGTGCCCAGGCCAAGGTCTCCGAGATAGTTTCCCTCTGGCGAGTACCTCAACACTCGTGAGCCATTGTAGTCGGCGACAATCAGGTTGTGCTGGTGGTCCAAGGCCACCGAGTGTGGATCTTTGAGGTGTCCACCACCTCCCACCGGCTCGCTCCACTCGCTCTGGAGGGCATAGGCTGGACCGGTTCCATCGAAAACCACTGTAGCCCAGAGATGCGGGTTGGCCGCTGCGGGTACCCGTGCGCAAATGTGCACCTCGCGTGGTTTGGGGACCTGTACCGGTGACTTGTAGAGTCCCTCCGGCGTGATCCGCCCCACCGTGTCATCCCCGCCCACGATATTGTTGACCGCCCAGGTCACCGTCCCGGCCATAATGGCTCCATGGAGGCGAGTGGCATGCATCACCACCTTGAATCGTTGTTCCGTGCCTGTGGCCAGGTGAACAACCGAGGGGGCGATGCGGGCTCTTCTGACTGTATCGGGATCGGGAGAATCATTCGGATTCTCATTCTGTCCGGACATGGGAGAGCAGCGTAGGAGGAGGATTACCACGGAACACACAGCCAGACGTGAGAGACAGCTGACATAACCCTGTATACAGAGCATGGAGTTCTCCTGTGGCCTCCACATCTTTATTGGTCTGCATGTAGCCCTGAAAAAGAACCTGCTTGAGAAGGAATAACTGCTTTCACCGGCGGCGTCAATCTCCAGGTTTTTCCCCACCTCATCTGGCATATCCCGGAAAGGCGTGTGATGATGTCCACGCTGCATTTGAGGGAATGCTATCGCCCGCATTAGCCAATGCCGGACCTTTACGTGATTGTAACACTGGATGTGTATCATGCTCGTGGGACCACAAAGGCTTACGAAAAGGAGAGACTCAAGTGTTTGCTCAAGGACTGCCGGTTTTCACCTCTGTCCCCATTCAAGTGGTATTTCTTTGACATCAGTGGCGAGGATAAGGCGGGGCAATAAGGGGATACGCCCAACTGAATCCACTACCACTTTTTTTCAACCGGCTGTGATGTGTATGAAGAAAATAGCTTTCATCCATTTTGTGCCTATTCATTCTTCACCAAGGAGGTTGCTTTGAGATGAACAAGTGTATGTTGACTTCACGCCGGAGATTCCTGGCGATAGCGGGTACGGGCGCGCTGGGATTGATGACATCACCCTACCTGTCGGCGGCGGAGGATGGTTTGTCGGGTTTGGCTGTATCATCCAAGTACCCGGAAAACCGTTCGAGTTTCACGGTTCCTGACCCGTCGCGGATCAAACTTCTTCAATTAACAGATATTCATTTCTCCACTCCAGTTGATAAGGAGCGTGAAAAGGTTGACCAGCGGACTATGGAGTTGATCAAGCGGGTGACAGATCATGCCGGCCCCGATGTGCTTGTTGTTACCGGTGATATGTGGAGCAACAATCCAGATGGGAAAGGGAATTTGCTTCAGGAGTTTACTATCGAGAAGATCAGTTCTCTGGGTCTGCCCACCGTGTATCTATGGGGTAACCATGACCGCCTGAGTGATATTGCGATGGGGCATGATAAGTTTGCGGAGGCCCCTCATTCACTCTACAAAGGTGGCGCTGGGGAGGGGAATTACACGGTCGACCTGGTGGACAAATCGGGTACGCGGCTATTGGAATTGCTCTGCCTCAACTCCAATGGGATTGGCATCCAGCCAGCTCAATGAAAGTGGCTGGAAGAGACTAAGGCCAAGAAGGCGGCTGCGGGCGAGAAGCCGGTTCCAGTCCATTGCTTTATGCACATCCCCTTGTTGCAATACCACTACATCTGGGAAGGTGGCTTGGCCTCCGGTTTCAAACTGGAGACTGTCTGCTCCGAGAGTGAGAATGGTGCCAGTCTGTGGAAAATCAAGGATTACGGTCCTGTAAAAGCCCTCTTCTGTGGCCATGACCATGTGAATGACTACGCTGGCATGGCCGAGGGGATCGAATTGGTGTATGGACGCGCCACGGGCTTCGGTGGATATGGCGAGGATGTGGTCCGCAAGGGTGGCAAGTTGATTACGGTCAATGGGCAAGCCGGGACTTATGTGTGGGAATCCGTCTTCTCCGATGGAGTTAAATGGATTCCAGAAAAGAACAAGCGGCTGGATAAGCCCGAGGATGCCCCCTGGATGCGTTGGAAAGAGGGTTGATTGGATCAGTGTTTCGGTAAGCCTTCGGGTGATTGAAAAAGGTGAACTGCCGTGGATTCCCGCCTTCGCGGGAATGACAAAAGAGGAACGAGAGTGACGAGTCTCATACCGAATACTCCGATTCGTCATTCCCGCGAAGGCGGGAATCCACGGTGTCACCACAACCTCGAGTTTCCAAACTGACAATCAGCGTGGCTCCAAAAATTCGAGTGTCAGACGGGTGAAGGTGATTTTCCTGTAGTCCGCCCGCTCCCAAAGAACTCCCGCGGATTTGTCTTTGAGCAGGGTCAGATCCGAGTAGGCGGCGGCTTCGCTGGCGATCAGGCGCTCATTCTTGAAGGTCTGACCTTCATCGTAGCTGACCCGTACGACCAGATTATTACGGTCCGGGCCCTTCGGCCCGGTCCAGATGATCCTGTCTTTATCCGCTCCAGCGGATTTGAGCGAGAACCTTTCAATCGCGCAGCATACGGGTGTGACTGGGTTCCCCGGACGGCGTTCAGACCAGGTGCGTCCACCATCCTTACTCTCAGACATCCACCGCGTGGGTCCACCGCTTTGACGAAAGTCCATGAGGATGCGCCCATCGTTGAGCTCAACCAGCTGATTCTCATCGCCCCCCGGGCCAGGCACCGGTTGGCCAGATTGCCAGGTTTTTCCATGGTCTTCGCTGAACATGGCCAGATTCCCCCACAGAGCCGATGTGCCCCCATCCTTTTCAAGCTCCTCCACGGTCCCTCTCGGTCCCGCTTTCCAGACCGCAGTGATCAACCGCCCCTTCGAATCCTGGATCATCCCCCCCGGCCCCACCACACTGACACTCCAATGGGGATCATTCATGTCGCGGCTGGCGGCGGTCAAGTCAATGGGCTCTGACCAAGTCACGCCATTGTCATCGCTGGTACGGGCTAGTACCTGCGAATCATCGGTACCCGGACGCGCCGTGAAGGTGTGCTTCCCTGGTTTGCAACGAAGATAAAGCACCCAAACCTTCCCGGTGTCCTTATCCACACAAGTCGCGGGATTGGCCGAGGACCAAAGCTCTCCATAATCCTCGATAATCATCATCGGTGACCAGGTCTTGCCACCATCGGTGCTGCGCTTGAGCACCAGATCGATGTCATTACCATCCATGCCTGGATCGCCACAGTTGAGCTTGCGTGCCTCCGCGAAAGCGAGAAGAGAACCATCCGGCGCGCATTCGATACCAGGGATGCGATAGCAGTTGTACCCATCCTGGCCACTCACATACACATCCACATGTTCGAGCCCGGACTGAGCTAGTCCGGATGCAGAGAGGAACATCACAAGCCACAGCAAGGAAAAACATGTGTGCCGCATATCATCCTCCTCGTTCTGATGATCTGTTGTTAGCCGGGG
>CAYRBI010000219.1:0-8563 GCA_964422415.1 uncultured bacterium
GTCTTTTGAGGATGTGCTCGGTTCAAACGCGAGAGTGTCTGCACCGCTTTGATACCGGAGAGTTGTTTGTCCACATACATTGTATGCAAGAGCGGTTCATCGTATCCGGTCTGGAATTTATCTGCGACTATCAGGAACCGGTAGGGATCTTGTTGAAACTTCTTTTCAATATGTACGCTTGGAAATCCATTTAGAGATGCCTCCGTTACCTTTTGTCCCCCATAATCGTGCTCTCCAGAGAAAGCAACGATGGCTTTGAAAGGGCTTTTTCGTTCCCGTAAATAATCCACGAAGGCATGGAAGTATTGAATCGCACGCATGATCCCGCTGGTTACCACCATTACCCGCGCTTGTCCGCCGATCTTCCGCCGGGCAATCACTTGTTCATGAAAATGGTCGATCATGATCTCCGCCTTCTGGCGGATCGCGTGCTCATGCGACTCGACATACCGCCGCAACTTCTTCTTGGCCTTGGTGGTGTCAAACTGAGGATCGTCCTCCACCGTTTTCATAAGGCGGTAATAGGACTCCACTGGTGTATAGTGGGCCAGCACATCCAGGATAAAACCTTCCTGGATCGCCTGTTTCATGGTGTAGGAATGGAAGGGTAAATGCTTGACCTTATCACCCTGTGGAACTGAGTCACCAAAGATCTCTAGTGTTTTGTTCTTGGGAGTGGCAGTGAATGCGAAGTAGCTGGCATTCTTCAACATCTTCCGCGATTCCATGATCCGGTTGATCTGATCTTCGAACGTCTCTTCTTCCTCTTCGCCGCCGTGCTCGGAGAGGGCGATGTTCATCTTGGCCGAAGTGCGGCCGCCCTGGCTGGAGTGAGCCTCATCGATGATGATGGCAAATTTATTGTTCCGGTGTTCGTTGCCGATTTCATCCAGGATGAAGGGGAACTTTTGAACGGTTGAGATGATGATCTTCTTGCCACTCTTGAGGAATTTTCGCAGGTCGCCGCTACGATCTGCATGGCCAACTGTGGCGGAGACTTGAGCGAACTGTTTGATAGTGTCCCTGATTTGTTTGTCCAGCACCGTTCGGTCTGTGACAACGATCACCGAATCAAATAGAGCCGAACCACCTTCATTCAAGCCAATGAGTTGGTGCGCAAGCCAGGCGATTGAGTTGCTCTTTCCGCTTCCCGCCGAGTGTTGAATCAGATACCGCTTGCCAACGCCACTCGCTTTCGCATCCGCGAGAAGTTTCCGAACCACATCGAGCTGGTGATATCGGGGAAATACCTGTTTGTACTTCTTCCGACCCTTGTCGTCCTTCTCCTCCACGACCTGAGCATAGTTCTCGATGATGTCGGTCAGGCCAGTCTTGGTGAGAATCTGTTTCCAGAGGTAATCGGTCTTGATCCCCTTGGGATTGGGTGGATTACCAGCCCCATCGTTCCAACCCATGTTGAACGGAAGAAACCAAGAGTCCTTCCCCTTGAGGTGGGTGCACATGCGTATCTCTTGGTCATCTACCGCGAAATGCACCATGCATCGACCAAACTGGAATAGAAGCTCCTTCGGCTCCCGGTCACGTTTATATTGCTGGACTGCATCTTCGATTGTCTGTTTGGTCAACCGGTTCTTGAGTTCGAAGGTGGCGATGGGGAGGCCATTGATGAAAATGCAAAGGTCCAAAGCAAGTTGGGTTTCATCCTTACTGTAATGCAGTTGCCGGGTAACGCTGAAGATATTGGCGGCGAAGAGTTCCTCGGCCTTTTTGTTTCCAAGAGTTGGTGTTCCGTAAAACAGATTAATGTCCACCGGCCCATGTTTGATTCCCCTGCGTAGGACATCGATTACACCACGCTTGGCAATCTCGCCCTGGAGTCGATGAAGAAACTGAATCTGCTTTGGTCCTTCCTGTCCGAGATCCAAGGCTTGAGCCGTCTTGGGTTGAGTGGAACTGACGAATGCCAGCAACTGCGTCAGGTCCACGGCGTGGTCACGGTCATAATTATCGCTAAGACATTGCTCGTATCCAGCCTCATTTACGAGGGATTCAATGATGAGGGTTTCAAGCCCTTTTTCGGATGTGTCAGCTACCGGCATTGGCAGACTCCGTAATCAGATTCAACCTATCAAATGCGGTGCTGCCAGGGAAGATCTTAAGAAGATAACTCTTGTGGACAGGGACGATACCGCTGGCCCCCGCCGGTCCCGAATTCTCCTCAATCAGATCTACGGTCTGTGTTTCCAGCCATTTCGTGAAATTTGTAGCTTCATCTATGAGATACCGGAATATCGCTTCGCCAAAACATTCCTCTCCTGGATCGATCACGCCATCCCTGGCTGCTTCCAGTCCCAATATCTTGAGTTTTGTGGCATCACTCTGTGTGATTTGCCCGCAGTTGTGGGACAGTGTGTGTCTAATCTGGAAAATCGCATGGATATAGCGATATGCGACTTGATTCGGCTGGTAGTATGTTTGGCCAACCAGCATCTTTGTCACCTCGTTGACATTCTTGAGGTCATGGAACAACCGATGTTCGAATAGAAGGTGCTGAGCTGAATATCCGCGTGATTGCCAAATAAAGCGAGCCTCCACACTCCCAGTGATTTTCTCAAGAGGAATGATATCTGCCAAGGCCGTCGCTAACTCAATACACGAGGCCTTATAGAAGAACTCGAAGGAATTAATGACACCCAGCAGACCCATACATTCTGCAAACCAGAAATACTTTCTGTGGGTCGCATCCTTCGCTCCTTTGCGTGTCGGAGAGTGACCAGTCTTCTTATGGACCAACTCTGCGTTCAAGTCGATGATCTTCTCGTGCCGACTCTGGAGCCATTTCAGGTAGTTACGCTGGTCATTGACGCTCGCCTTGAACTGTTCTAAGGGACTCAATCTCTCGCCACGAAATTGAATGGCTTGTGTATTACTGACAGGGACAGTGGTCCGACTCGTAAACGGTGTGATGTTCTTTGCGCCCTTAGTCTTCGGCATTGGCAGCCTCTTCGACAAATTCCATTTCCTCGTCTTCCCCTACCATCTCCTCCCCCTCGATGTCTTCTGCCAACCCCTCTTCTTCGCCGAAGTCATCTCCCTGAATCGTTTCCGAGGGCACGAGGTGCCGGACATCCACCTTGCCCGTCACCACATCGGCAATCAGACGGGTGCGGTACTCACGGATTAGGTCGATTTCACGTCTCGCCTTTCCTATCGCAGCAGAGATATCTCCAGTATTAGCCACGATCCATTCAGCAATATGGCGTTGCTCATCGTCGGGCGGAACAGGAATGCGCACTGCCATGAGGCGGTCTTGTGTGAGTTTAGGCTGCGCCGCGCCACTGATCCATGGTCGGTAGTCGATGCATTCAAGAAGAGCCGCAAAGTATTCCAGTGATCCGTGTTTTGGTTTAAGAATGTGCGCGTGATTGTTAACCCAGAACTTGCCTCTTGCGATAACTGCAAGGGGTAGATTTCTCAGCACGAGATTGGCACCATCCTCCGCAATAAGGAGAAGTTCATCGTCGAAAAGATACTCATCAACTCTGTCGATGACACCCGAAGCTCCGTAGTAATCATACAGTCGAAGCGTCATCGTTCCACGTTCGATACCGCTTAGAGGAATACGCCGGGTGTTGAGGTTGTGCATTTCAGTTTTGATACGACCCAAACGCCAATTCTCTGGAATCTCCCCCAGCCACTCCACACCGGAGGGTTTGAGGCGGACGTTGGAGTCAATGCCACGGGTCACGGCGCGGTTGATGATAGCCTGCTTTTGCTCGTTCAACACCTCTATCAGCCGCCGTCGGTTACGGATGAAGCGGCGGACCAAACGATCCTGTTGATCGATGAATTTTATGATTGCCTCCTGCTCCTCTTGGGGCGGACATACAATTGGAATGTCCAGAAAGTCATCTGGATACAAGCGTAGGCGTGAGGCTCGGATGCCGGTGGACCGACAAATGTATTCGGAAACATAGGGTTGTGTACGCAAGAGGTGGTCAACATACTTACTCTCGTATTGCAATGGATCACGGGGTCGATAAACGCCGTACGAGGGACTTACGAGACCATCTTGAGACGCGACCCCCATCGCGGCCATCCACGCCCACATTGTGTTGATGACCAAATCTCCAGGTCGGCAGATTTTATGGCCAGCATTGGACTCTGCCATGAACATTGTCACGCTTTCCTTGCGTGGCGTGACCCCTGTCACATGTGAAACCGACATCAGGGGTTCATCGCCCGTTGTTGATCGTTCATCAACCTCCTTGAAGAAATATTTCGCCCGTTTCTCCTCCCAATGTGCAGGGATTCGGTCAAGCCAGGGGAGTTTGGAATCTTTGTATTCGGGATAGGCACGAAGGTGGTCGATCATGGGTTCTCCTCACCCCCGGATTCTCCTGTCGCTCCCATCTGCCAATTCCTTGCGATCTGACTCCAATCAACGTCACGTAAAACAGGTTTGCCATTATCATCTTTCCCTGTCCATACACCCCAAAAATCTGGGTCCTCGGACCTTGGTTGATGCGATTCTGGAAGGTCGTTCATCTTCACCAATACTGGAAGTTCGGATGCCCAGCCCAAGAGGATGGCATTCTGCGATGGCAAGGACGGCAGTTCGCGAAGTAACCCCCTTAAGTTATCGGGAACCAACCGGTGAACGAGGTCTTGGTCCCGGTCATTACTGATCCGATGGAGGAGAAACGTATTACATTGGGACAACACCGTGGGGGAAAGTTCAGACGGCCGTTGGGACGAAAGTACAAGCCCCAAACCAAATTTCCTACCTTCCCGAGCAATCCGCTCGAATACCTGACAGCAGACAGAAGCAGCTTCATGACTCTCGGTTTCCTCTCTGTAATGCTTGATAAAGGTGTGTGCTTCCTCCATCACAAGCACGGTCGGTAGGGGAACACGGTTCAGCCTTACATACCGTTGGAGTGCTTCAAAGATCATTCGAGCGATTACGGCTGTGACGACATGGACAACATCTGTTGGTACCAACGAAAGATCAACCACTGACACACAGCCTGCAGCGGCCTTGTTTTCACCGATATAGTCATTGAGCCATTGATCAAGCGTGAATTCCTGTTCACCCTCGATTATCACTCGCATTCGGGGATCCGCCAGGAAGGTGCGAATACGGGCAACAAGAAAGTCGACATACTGACTGACACTCTCCTGCTCAGCAATGATTTCAAGGTGGTCTGCGAAATCCGTTCCTTTGAATGCAAGAGGAACGTCCTCATCAGGTCCTTCCTGATAAATGAGTCCTCCAAGAGCATTTAGGGATGAAGTCAACGCATCAATAATACTAGTAACTTGAGCCTCATTGAATGCACGGTAGTACTCAACCGTCTTTCCATCTTTCTGAAAAGAATTGAAGGTCGAGCTGAGCGCCGTTTCAATCGCTTGCAGTACCTTGTCAAGCCCACACTCGGCAAACTCATCCTTTTTCGCATCGAGGTCATCTGCTATCGCCTTGAGACGAAAACCAAACTTGCTCTCATCTGTCTGTATTGATCCTGACCTTAAGTCATGGCGAATTGAGATAAGTCGTGATGAGAGGTATCGACGCAAAGCGAGTTTCTTCTCTTGATCCGTTGGTTCTGCGGCCAAACTTCGACCTGCTTTAACCTCCCGAAGCGCCCGCTTGAGTAAAGGACGCTGTGTTTTGGCGCTTGCTTGGGTAAATGATGACCACTCAGCGCTATTCCAAAACCAAAGAGGTAGTCGGAGCGAAAGCTCACCTGCATCCGGATTGACTTTGAAAACTCGTGCCTTGGTAGCCGGATCATCTTTACTAAACGCTTGCGAATACTCACCGTTGGGATCAAGTATGAGGAACCTAGCATTTGGACAAGTAGAAGAAGCTGCTTGCGCTTGTTCCAGACTCCACCGAATCAATCCGGCCACGGAACATGATTTGCCGCTACCAGTATTACCGAGTACAGCAAGGTGCCGACCGAACAATCGGTTGGGGTCAACACAGACTTCTGCATCGCCAGCCAGGGGGCTGGTGCCAATTTTGATGCGGCGCTTTACCCCGGATTCAACAATGGAGTGAAGTTGCTGCTCTGTGGGAAGTACAACCGCCGAACCGAGCGTTGGTAATGCCTCTGTGCCACGCCGAAAGATGTACTCTGCTTCAGTCGGGAACCCTTTACGCAACGTACCAAGTGGATTGATCCGCAATCGACGGAGTGGGTAAGGCAGATCGACAAGCCCAAAGTCCTGCATACCCCGGCGTTTCGGAAACGCCGATCTTTCGACGGTCAGCCACTCAACCTGGCCAACCAGGAACCCGTCATCCACGGGAACCAAGAGGTAACCGTTGACTCGTGGAAAAGGGCGAGGTTCACCCGCATTGAGAGCTACGGATTCAGGAGACTCAATATCGAGTGCGACTCTAATTTCGTCAGGAGAGACGAAGTCGACAGTGCCAATCCTTAGGCTTCCGGCCAGTTCGAAGGGAGTTTGTGTCATGATGCTCCACTCTCATGAGTGTCGAGTGGTTGATCCCCATGAATCGCCTCATGTTGGCCAGTTCCCCAGCGAGCCTTAAGGAGATCAGCCATCCGAAAAGTTGTACGGTCAATGGCCGGTTTGGGGAGGTAATGATCAACAAGCGCGCGAAAGTCACCGACGTGACTACCGATTAGAAGCGTAATCTGTGCATGTCGCCCGAGTTTTTCGTAGGTCCGCATGATCCGCCCAAGTGGATCGCTATGGGAGAGGACGACCAAGTGCGCTGAGGGAATTGTCAGCATATCCTCGATCACGCGGTTTATGTGCTCATCCCCGAAGCTGTAACCAAAACAAACCAAAGTGCTGTTGGGGCGACATGCTGCAGCGGCAAAGTCGCGGAACAGTTCCACATAAGGGAATAATGCTGTCTCGCGATCCTTGGCGGCGTTGGGGTAAATCATGAGATGTAGCGCTTCCACTCCCTTCAATCCTGGAGCGGATAAGAACGGTTTGATGTCCGCAGATCCGAATGGAAGGCCGATCCTGCGGATCGTCCTGTCGCAGTCTGCCCAATCCACCGATCCGTGAAGTTTCGTGAAACGAGCCACTCCTTCCAGGTATCGTGGCTCGCCACGGATCCCCGGAGGGTTGTAGTGCATGTCCACATCGAGACGCGATGACCGAAATACCGGCGCTAGTGTGCCAACAAAGCGATCAATTAAACGCAACCCAGCTACATCTGCTCCGGCTTCAATAAAGCGGTCGTAGTTCGTGGTAAACAACTGGAGTCGGTCGCGAGTGCCGGCTCGGCTTGCGAAGCTCATCAAAAAACTGATAAGGTAATTGAATGCCTGTTCTCGCTTTTCCCCGTTGGCAGAAGCAAGGCCATACTCCCCATTGAGAATTGAAGCAGCGAACTTGCCTATGACTTCGTTAAGGGCTGTTCGTAGATCCAGAGCTCGCTTATGTTCTGTCGTGCCCTCTCCCTTTGTGGACGCAATGATTTCAAGTCCTCGAAGCAGCTCATTGGCTACCCGAATTTGATCTTCTATGTTTCCCTCGCTACGACCTGCAGCCGTGGCTGTACGCTTCGCTTCTTTAGTAATCTCCTCGTCAAAGACACCGAGTGCACTCACACTCATTCCCGGTAGACCTTTATCGGTTGCAATGCGATGAAGGGCATGGGTTAATCCTGATCCCACAAGTAAGGAGAAGTGCTCCGACTGAAATAGTGCGGTCAGCCAGGGTTCAATCCGTGATCGCAGTTTATCAGGGCCAAAAGCCTCATCTGGTCTTGCCCATGAACACGTCGCATCCTTCTTCAACTTAAATGATTGCACCCCCGCTGTCGCTTCTCCCTCGCCACAGAAAACAATGGGGGAATGGTCATCACGGCATTTGAGGATCTGATCGTTTTGCTCCAGGTTCATACGTTGACACCCCCAATAATCTTCTCAAGCAAACCCTCCCCCTCCACCTGGATGGCTTCAAGGTCCGCTTTGATCTCTTCCAATGTACGCAGCGGCTGGGGTTTGTAAAAGTGCCGGGTAAAGGAGATCTCGTAACCGATTTGGGTTTTTGGATCGTCCACCCAGCCGTCCGGGACGTGCGGGAGGACCTCACGCTCCATGAAGGCCTCGATCCCGCCTTCCTCCAACAGGGGAATCTGCTCGGTGTCGCGGAGTTCGGGGTCGGGTTCGTACTCGATCTTGCCTTTGGACTTCTTCTTGATGACCGACGGGGCTTCTGGATCGGTTCCTCGTTCGGCTCGCAGTTGCTTGATTTCCTTGGCGGGGTAAGCGCGGTCGGGATCGATTCCTGGGATTCGGAGGGGGCGTTCGACTGTGACCTTCCAGTAGCCGAAGGCTTCGTTGGGGAAGATCTTCGATTGCCCGGTTTCCTCGAAGGCGAGGAACATGTCGGTGATCTGTTTGATCTGCTCCTCGGAGAACGCGCAGTTCTTTTTGCCGAGGTTCTTGCGGAGCGGCTGGTAGATGCCGGTGGCGTCGATGAGTTGGATCTTTCCCTTGCGGTGGTCGGCCTTCCGGTTCGTGAGGACCCAGATGTAGGTGGCGATGCCGGTGTTGTAAAACATGTTCAGGGGGAGCGCGATGATGGCTTCGAGCCAGTCGTT
>CAYRBI010000220.1:0-8241 GCA_964422415.1 uncultured bacterium
GTTGCTCATGACTTTAATAACATGCTGCAAGCCATCATGGGATTCAGTTATCTCGCGCTTAAAGATGTCAATCCAGATGACCGGCTGTTCAAATATCTCAGCGAGATCCAAGTCGCCGCTCAACGTTCAGCGGATCTTACTCGTCAGCTGTTAGCCTTCGCTCGTAAACAAACCGTGAGCCCCAAGGTGTTGGATCTCAACGAGACCGTAACACACATGATCAAGATGCTCCAACGGTTGATCGGCGAAGACATCGACCTGGTCTGGAAACCAGGTCATAACCTCGGAAAGGTAAAGATCGATCCCTCCCAGTTCGACCAGATTTTGGCCAATCTTGCAGTGAATGCCCGTGATGCCATTTCGGGAGTGGGGATGATCACCATTGAAACTGACAATCAGACGATCGATGAAACCTTCTGTGCTTGCCATGCGGGATTCGTCACCGGGGAGTATGTGAAACTGTCCGTAAGCGATGATGGCTGCGGTATGGATAGCGAGACAATTGGCAAGATTTTCGAGCCATTCTTTTCCACTAAGGAAGCAGGAGAAGGAACTGGACTCGGATTGGCGACTGTGTATGGGATCGTGAAGCAGAATGAAGGCTCGATCAATGTGTACAGTGAACCTGGCCATGGAACCACATTCCGAATCTACTTGCCCCGGTATGGATCTGAGGTGACAGAGGGCACTGAAACAGAGACTGAGCCGGCTAAACCGCTGACTGGCAACGAAACAGTTCTCATGGTCGAAGATGTGGATTCGATCTTGAGCATTGGAAAATCGATCCTCGAAAGGTTGGGTTACACAGTTCTAACCGCCAACACAACAGCTGAGGCCATCCGAATTGCCATGGAGTATCATGGCAGTATCCACTTGCTGCTCACGGATGTGGTGATGCCGGAGAGGAATGGCAAGGAACTGGCGGAACAGATCCTTCTTCTTAAGCCAAAGGTGAAAATCCTCTACATGTCAGGCTATACAGCCGATGTGATCGCCCACCATGGAGTTCTGGAGGAAGGGGTCCTGTTTCTTCAGAAGCCCTTTTCTGGTGAGTCGTTAGCCACGAAGGTTCGCGAGGCACTGGATACTTGATTCTTGCTCCACCTCGGTAAAGCCACCCATGTGAAGGAAGCAAAGGGATTCTCTCACCACCACCTTCACAGCCTGCGCCGTTCCACCGGTGGTGTGATCTTACGAGGAACGGCTGGTTCATAAGCCGCCGGAGGTTCCTCGGGGTAGTCCTCATCCTGTGGGACCCAGCCGCGTTCTCCGCTCTGGATTTCCACTCCCGGTTCCCGGCTCGATTCACTTGCCGGGACAGGGGGCAGGGGTTGTAGCCGCCGGCTTTCAACTGGGCTATGGAGGGATGCTTCGGATTCCTGGTTTTCAGTTTCTGATCCGGCTTTCTCCGCAGCTTTCTGTGCCGCCAACATCGCTAGAGCTTTTTCTCTCGGAATCTGCACTTTCTCGCCAGTAACCGGATCGGTAGTCATAAAAATTGGGCAGTCAGTACAAACCTCACGCGTCTCTTCTCCCTCCTTGACCCAGATCCAATGCAGTTTATCGCAGTATTCATTGGGAATCTTGTAGGAGACCGAGCAGACTTGGATCCGTTTCACACCTTTGCCGGGAGTGCTGAAGGCCAACTTGTGTTTGGGATTGAGCGCGTCACCACTAGCGGATGCGATATCCGCATCACTCCAGCCCTCATATTGCTTGAGATGATAGGGAATCGCCTTCTTCATGTAGGACAGCCATGGTGGAACGGTGAGTTTTCCACCCGCCATTTTATTACCCAATGAGGTTCGGCGGTCATGGCCGATCCACAGCGCGGTGACTAGATTTTTGGAATACCCAACGAACCAGGCATCATTATAGAGGTTGGTGGTACCGGTTTTCCCAGCGATGGGATAGGGGAAATCCCGGCCACCATACTGGAATCCGGTTCCCCTTTGCTTGCGGAGGACATCCTTAAGGATATCGGTCATCAAGAAGGCGGTGATGGGATCCAGGGCCTGTGGATTTCCAGCCGGCAGGTGGGTATAGACCCTTTGCCCACTATCGCGGGTGTCGATCCGTTCGATGGTATAAGGTTCCACCAGTACCCCATCATTGGCGAAAACCGAATAAGCAGTGGCCATCTCCAAGGGAGTGATATCCGCGGTACCCAACGCGGCGGAGAGCTCCTTGGGGATGGGAGAGCGGATACCCAGCTTACGAGCCATCGCCAAGGTCGGCTGTTGTGTGATCGGGTCATAATCATACGCTTGGCTCACAATGGTATCAAAAACCCGGACGGTGGGGATGTTCAGTGACTGAGTCAGCACGTCGCGGATCTGAAAACTTCCCCCAAGTTTTTCCTTGTTGTAATTCTTGGGGGTCCATACAGTTCCATTAGGCAAGAACTTGGAGAAGGGCTCATTGCTCACATAAGTGGCTGGGGTGTATCCGCGTCCGAAGGCATCGGCGAAGACAATTGGCTTGAAGGAAGAACCGGGTTGCTCCCCCTCAATACACCGGATACGTTGACGCCCCACGGTCTCTTCGTTCCAGTCATAGCCACCCACCCAAGACAAGACCCGTCCCGTGCCTACTTCCAGGGTCACCAAGGCTCCCTGGGCATGTTGGTCACGGTCAGCGTTAATCAGCTGGAAGACAAATTTCTGTTTGGTTGCCAGCCCCCGGTCGACCAGATCCTGTTCGGGATATACGGGCGAACCATCTCCCACCGTGGGCCGTTCCAAACACTTGATCTGCACATAGTATCCAGGCAATAACACCTTAAAACGGACACGCCAATCGTTGGAATCAGGATAGGGAACAGCCACTACAGGAGTGCCTTTGACACCATTGATCTTGACGGTCAGCCATTCCTGTTTGACCACCCCGGTAATCTGACCGAGCAGGGTGGCATTGGGGTAGAGACGGTCGGGGAACGTGGGCCGGTCTTCCTCCTCCAGTCCCCATCCGGGCATAAACTTACGGCGTTCCTTCTCGATATTAGCCAGGGCCTTTTGAAGTTCCTCCTCACCCCACTTTTGCAGGGTGGGATCGAGAGTTGTCTGGATTTTCAGTCCACCTTTATAAATCTGGTCCTGGCCGATCTCTTGAATCTGGTCATTCGTGGGAGGCAATTCCCCCGTGGTGGCTCGTGAACGGAAGAGCACCTCCTCGAAGTAGGCTCGCCAATAAGGGAAAAGGTTGAGAGATGGCCGGCGGTCAGTACTCTTCTGGACCGGCACCGGATCTTCCTTCGCCGCCTTGTCGCGCTCCTCCTGAGTGATGTAGCCACACTTGAACATCTCATTGAGGACTACTCCGCGCCGGTCCTTGGAGCGTTCCGGGTTGATCAATGGAGAGTAGATGGTGTTGCCCTTGAGGAGTCCGACAAGGGTGGCGGCTTCCGCCAAATCCAGATCAGCTGGCGCCTTGCCGTAGTATCCTTCCGACGCCGCCCAGATCCCCTCCCAGGTATGACCATAAGGCATCTGGTTAAGGTAAATGGTAATGATTTCTTCCTTGGAGAGTTGCTGCTCGATCTTCAGGGCATACAACGCTTCCTTAATCTTGCGCTCGTATTTCCGTTCATCGCCAACGATCATGTTCTTGGCAATCTGTTGGGTGATGGTACTACCCCCCTGGTGGGTTCCGGTGGTGAAGTTGGTATAAAAGGCCTTGGCGATACGGATGGGATTGACACCATTGTGCTTATAGAACTGCTGATCCTCGGTGGCCACTAAAGCATCGACAAGGTGCTTGGGAAGGTCCTCGAAACGGGCCAGCCGTTGGCGTTTGGTTTCCTTATAAAACTCGGCAATCAGTGAGCCATCCGCGGAAAACAGCTGGGAACCGAGATCGGGGCGGTAGTTGCTGACTTTCTCCAGTTGCAGCCCCTCGACATAGTCCTGCAACATGGGCCAGCCATACCCCAGAGCCAGAAAAACAATCGTGGCGAGAGTCAGGAGGCTACCGATATACAGATATCCCAACAGTAACCGTATCGTTCCAGGGGGACGTGGGGGATCCGGAGGCCGTGAGAAAACGCGGGATGGTTCGGGGGCAGGCTGATTATCCTCACCAAAGAGGGAGTCATCGTCAGACGAATCCCCTTCCGGTTCTTTAATAACACTCCCCCACAGGCCGAGAGCCTGCTTGCGTCTCGACTCGGCTTGCCGGTCGTATGGCGTACGATTCCTCTCCATCGGTGATCTCCCCTCCCAGAAGGGTAGTTTACTGGGTTTGACGGAAGATGATAAGGATGGTTTCAACGGAGGAGCGGAGGTTCCTCCTGGTAGTCCTCACCCTCCGGAACCCAACCACGTTCCCCACTCCGGATTTCTACACCTGGCTCCGGCACCGGTTCAACTTCAGGCTCGAGGGGTGGGCTGGAATGGAATAGATTGCTCGAAACCGGACGTGGTACAGCTGCTTCGGTCGATGGGGTGCTCCCCTCCTCCTCAGAACTGGCCACCGGCGGGGTAATCACTTTCTGACCAGTAACCAGATCGGTGTAAAATTCGACGCAATCCATACAGAGATCGCGCGGTTCCTCGCCCTCCTTGACCCAGATCCAATACGGGTGGAGACAGCGGGTATTGGGACGCTGGAGAGAGACTGAGCAGACCCGGACGCGTTTAAGTCCCTGACCGGGTACCTCGAAGGCCAGTTTGTGTTTGGGATTGAGCGCATCTCCACTCGCGGAGGCAATGTCGGCATCACTCCAACCCTTGTACTGCTTGAGATGATAGGGAATCGCCTTCTTCATGAAAGCCAACCAGGGGGGAAGGGTCAGTTTTCCTCCCGCCATATCACTTCCCAATGTGGTCCGCCGGTCATGACCGATCCACAGCGCGGTAACCAATGTTTTCGAGTACCCTACAAATGAGACATCATTGTAGAAGTCGGTGGTACCAGTCTTTCCAGCGATGGGATAGGGGAAATCGTGGGCAAACTTGTACCCGGTCCCCCAACTCTCTCGCAGAACCTCGGTCAGGATGTCAGTCATCATGAAAGTGATGACCGGATCGAGGGCCTGGGGATTCCCAGAGGGCAAGTTCGAGTAAATTCTCTGCCCCGCATCACGTTTTTCAATTCGATCTATGGTGTAGGGTTCCACCAGCACACCACTATTGGCGAAGACCGAATAAGCAGTAGCCATCTCTAAGGGTGTGACATCCCCAGTACCCAGGGCGGTAGAGAGAACCTGAGGAATGGGAGAATGGATACCCAGCCTACGGGCCATCGCCAGGGTCGTCTGTTGGGTGAGTGGATCATTCTCATAGGCTTGGCCAAAAAAGGTATCAAACACCCGCACTGTGGCTTTGTTCAAAGACTTGGCCAGAACCTTACGGATCGGGAACTCACCTCCACCTTTTTTCTTATCGTAGTCCATGGGAGCCCAAAGAACCCCATTGGGCTGGAGTTTATAAAAAGGGGCATCACTCACTCTTGTAGAGGGAGTGTATCCACGTTCGAAAGCATCGGCGAAGATAACCGGTTTGAAGGATGAGCCCGGTTGATGCCCCTCTATACACCGGATTCGTTGACGCCCATTGGGTTCTTCGTCCCAGTCATACCCGCCCACCCAGGTGAGAACCCGTCCAGTGCCCACCTCCAGACAAACCAGAGCCCCCTGGGCATGTTGATCACGGTCTGCATCAATGAGCTGGAAAGAGAACTTTTGTCTGGTGGCCAGCCCACGGTCAACCAGTTCCTGTTCGGGATACAGAAGCGAGCCATCTCCACCCACAGCTCTTTCCAAACTATTGATCTGTACATAATAACCCGGTAGTAGGACTCCAAAACGGATGCGCCAGTCCTTTGAATCAGGATAGCGGACAGCGACCACCGGCTTTCCTGGGACTCCTTCGATCTGTACAGTTAACCACTCCTCTTTCACCACCCCGGCAATCTTTCCCAGCAGGATGGCATTGGGGTAGAGACGGCTGGGGAATCTTGGCCAATCATCCTTCATCAATCCCCATCCGGGCGGATTTTTACGGCGCTCCTTTTCGATGTTAGTCAACGCCTTCTGGAGTTCCTCCTCCGCCCATCCCTGGAGGGTAGGATCCAACGTGGAATGGATTTTCAGGCCACCCTTATAGATCTGCTCCTCACTGATCTCCTGGATGCGGTCATTGGTCGGGAGCACTTTCTCCGTGGCACCACGTGAGCGGAATAGCAGCTCCTGGAAATAAGCCCTCCAGTATGGGTAGCGGTTGACCGATTGCCGTCTGCCACCCCTCTTCGAAACCAGGACCAGTTCCTCCACCGCCGCCTTATCACGCTCCTCCTGGGTGATATACCCGCACTCATACATTGCATTGAGGACTGTTTTGCGCCGGGAGAGAGATTTCCCGGGATCCATGATCGGAGAGTAATCATTGTTCCCCTTGAGCACCCCGACCAAAGTGGCGGATTCCGCCAAATCGAGGTCTTTCGGTGTCTTGCCAAAATACCCCTCGGAAGCCGTCCAGATTCCCTCCCAGTTGTGGCCGAAGGGCACCTGGTTGAAATAGATGGTCAAGATCTCTTCCTTGGAGAGTTGTTGCTCGATCTTGAAGGCATAAAGCGCCTCCCAAAACTTCCGGTAGTAGCTCTGATCGTCACCAGTTTTTATGTTCTTGGCGATCTGCTGAGTAATCGTGCTTCCGCCTTGCTTAATCGCTCCAGCGGCGAGGTTGACAAGGAAGGCCTTGGCGATACGGATAGGGTTCACCCCATTGTGTTTGTAAAACTGTTGGTCCTCGGTGGCCACCAGGGCATCCACCAAATGCTTGGGGAGGTCCTCATAACGGGCCAACTGTTGACGCTTGGTCTCTTTAAAAAACTCGGCCACCGGGGAACCATCGGCGGCAAGAAGTTGGGAGCCAAGGACGGGACGGTAGTTGCTGATGTCATCGAGCGGCAACCCATCGATGGTATCCCGCAGCCAAGGCCAGCCATATCCCAGAGTCAGGCCAGCCAATGTGGTAATGGTCAGGAGGCAGCCGATGTACAGATACCGGAGTAGAAACCCGATTGTTCCAGGGGGACGGCCGGGCAGTGTACGATTGCTCTCCATCAGTGATTTCTCCCCTCCCAGATGAACAGTCTATTGGGTTTGACGGGAGAAGATAAGGATGGATTCAATGGGTGAAGGGGATCTCAGATCTTCCCATATAAGCTGATATCGCCCGAGCTGACCGTCCCATTGGTGGGTGAATAGGTGACATCACCCCCGCCATAGGGGACATAGGGACGGTACATGGCCCACTCTCCGGCATTGTGGTAGTGGTCCGGTCCCGGAGAGAGAACAATATAAGTTCCGGCATAAGCGTAATCAGGATCAAAGGGATATGGAGTAAATCGCCCACGCGCCACAGCCGGAACATCACAGGAATAAGTTTTAGGACTGCTTTTGGAGCCATAACTATTGCTCGAAGCCGCACAGCGCCAACCACGCGAGTAGTACCGGTAGACATTATTGGCCTCATAGCGTGGATCGGAGTTGAAGCCCTTATTAGCGGCCATGAACTCATCCCGGGGCAATGCGGAGACATACTTGGTCGGTGTGGTGATCTGCGACCAGATGGTCACATCCCCCTCGATCGCCGCATTCCCATACCGGGTATCGAGAGGCAGCCCCCAGAAATTGTGCCGTTCAAAGCCATCCGCGGGAGGAATCTTGTGGTCGATGGAATAGGTGGTCACCGCATTCTGCAGGCTCCGCAACTCCCCCTTCACATTGACCACCTTGGCGCGGATCTGCGCCTCCAGGAAATTGGGGAGCGCGATGGAGATCAGGATCAAGATGATGGCAATGACAATCAACAACTCGATTAAAGTAAAACCTTTACGATCCATGACTCTTCTCTTCCCTGCCCCAGAACATGAGGCATTCCAGTAAACGATTTCGATATCACTTTCAGGCTACCGGACAGGGTTGTCAAGCAAGGATTGGGGTATGACCAACAGCAACATCATCGTAGGGTAGAGCTGGACCCACAGGAGCCACGAAGGAATCTGAATCACGGAGGAAGCGGTATCCTCAGGAAAGGCGGAGAACGGATGGAGCCAGAGTTCAACTGTCAGATTGTGTTGTATGCTTTTCATACTCCAACATACGGGTCTTCCTCATGATGAAATTGTGAATAAGGGCAACATGCTAAAACATGAACGATGTACATCGACCGAACCCATGTGGTATTTCGCTCAAACCAGAGGCGGAGAGATCAAATTCGACAACAATATTTTTGTATC
>CAYRBI010000221.1:0-6134 GCA_964422415.1 uncultured bacterium
TAAAGCGTGAACAACATACAACTCCCTCCCCCCTGGCGGGGGAGGGTTGGGGTGGGGGGGACAGGTAGTCCTCCGAGTCCGTCCATTCAGCCGTTCGATTTCCTGAAGCCCCTGGAGCAATTCATGTGGAGAGAGCGCGGTCTCGATTTCCGCCACCCCATTGAGGAAAGCGGGACCACCGGGGATGCCCACCGCGGGGTTCTCCAGCCAGGAGGAGACACGCAGGACTTGGGTGTGCGGCAGGTGATTGATCGCCGCGGCCGCCCCGTTGAGGATGGCCTCGCGGTCGCCCAGGTTGGAACCAAGACCGATGTACGCAATCACAGGGTGATGCGCCTCCCCACTCAGGATTGGGGACTACCCTTGGCGAGCTTCAGGAGCTCATCATAAGACCTTCCGCCCTTGCCGATTTCCTCGAAGACTCCATCTGGACCGATCACCATCAGGTAAGGGAGGCCATCAATCTCGCGGTAGGGACGAATCAGTTTGTCCAACTGATTACTGAAGGGAACCACGGGGTAGTTGAGACCGAGTTTGGTGACCGCTTTCTCACGTTTAAGGAACTCCGGATCATCGCCAGTCAGGCCAAGCATCACCAGCGAGTCCGGCGAGACATTTTGGCGGAGCATCACCAACGAAGGGATTTCCTCCAGGCACGGGATACAGGCGGTCCCCCAGAAAATCAAGAAGACCCGCTTGCCACACATCTCCGCGAGGTGCTGTGGATTCCCATCCAGGTCGAGGAGGGTCATATCGGGCGCGGTCCGTCCCACCCAATCCGGCAGGGACCGTGGGGGACGGTTGGTCCACACCACCACCGCCACAACCAGGAGGATCAGGACGATCACGCCACCGGCCAAGGCCCGGGTGTTGGTCTTCATCCACTCAGTTTCAATCATATCCAGGTCCACGCGGTTGGGAGGAGTCTCATCTTAATCCAACGCCACAAGTGGGTGACGCTTCTGTTCGGCCTCACGCACCGCCGCGCCAATGAAATCACGGAACAGGGGGTGAGGATGTAACGGACGGGACTTGAATTCCGGATGGAACTGAACTCCGACAAACCAGGGGTGGTCCATGATCTCGATGATTTCGACCAGACTTCCATCCGGGGAGGTTCCCGCGATCCGGAGACCCGCGGCTTGAAGGTCATCACGGTAGAGGTTATTGAACTCATACCGGTGGCGGTGGCGTTCGGAAATCTCCGCCACACCATAGGCCTGATAGGCTTTGGTGCCTGGAAGGAGGTTGCAGGGATAGGCCCCCAGACGCATGGTGCCGCCCATGTCCTCTACCTTAGTCTGTTCCTCGAGCAGGGAGATCACTGGGTGCGGGGTTCCGGGATTGATCTCGGTGCTGTTCGCATTTTCTTTACCAGCCAGGTGACGCGCGATCTCGGTGGTGGCGCACTGCATCCCCAGGCAGATGCCGAAGAAGGGGAGGCGTTTCTCGCGGGCAAAACGGATCATCTCAATCTTGCCCTCGATCCCACGTGTTCCAAACCCACCCGGGATCAAGACGCCATGGATGCCCTGCATGAAGGGCTCAACCCCCTTGCGTTCGACCTCCTCGGCGTTGACCTTGATGATCTCCACCTTGTGCTGATGATGCGCACCGCCATGCAAGAGCCCCTCATAAATGCTGCGGTAAGCATCCTGGAGCTCCGAATACTTCCCGACCACCGCGATACGAACAGTCCCGAGCGGGTGCTTGATGCGTTCGACCAGATCCTCCCAGGGGCCCATATCGAGCGGGCTTCCCGACAATCCCAGGTAGTCCTTAACCACCCGGTTCAGCCCCTCACGGCAGTAGGAGAGCGGAATCTCGTAATGTGTGCTGGTGATGTCCACCGCCGAAAGCACCGCCTCCGCTTGTACATTGCAAAAGAGCGATAGCTTCTTCTTCATGTCATCGGAGATGGGACGGTCACAACGGCACAACAGGATATCGGGCTGGATCCCGATCTCGCGCAATTTCATCACGCTGTGTTGGGTCGGCTTGGTCTTAAGTTCATCGGCGGCTTTGACATGCGGGATCAACGTGACATGGATGAAGAGCACATTCCCCCGCCCCTTCTCATGGGCGAACTGACGGATCGCCTCGAGAAAGGGGACCGATTCGATATCCCCCACAGTCCCCCCGATCTCGCAGATCTGGACATCTGGGTTCTGGCTTTCGGCCAGCAGATCGATACGCGACTTGATTTCATCGGTGATGTGGGGGATGACCTGGACAGTTTTCCCCAGGTAGCCCCCTTGCCGTTCACGGCGGATGACAGATTCATAAATCTGGCCGGTCGACACGCTGTTGAGGCGGGTGAGAACAGAGTGAGTGAAGCGTTCGTAGTAACCCAGATCCAGATCGGTCTCGGCCCCATCATCGGTGACATAGACCTCGCCATGCTGGTAGGGGCTCATGGTGCCCGGGTCCACATTGATGTAGGGATCAAATTTTTGAAGAGCGACCGAGATTCCCTGACCCTCCAAAAGACTCCCGATCGATGCGCCGGCCACGCCCTTGCCCAACGAAGAGCACACGCCACCCGTCACAAATATAAACTTGGTTTTTCCCATCACCCTCTCCCCCTCTATACTCAGTTTACTCGTATTCCTTTATAAACCTGTCACAGCCCATGGAGCTAGCCTTGCAGGAATGACAGATTGGGTTCTAGCCCTGGGCAATCGTTATCCCCGCTCTCTCAGGATCCGGTCCATCCGTTGGGCATCCTGTGGCGTGTCGACTCCAAACGACCGGTAGGGAGTCACGGCAACGCGGATGGGGATGCCATTTTCCAAAGCACGCAGCTGTTCCAGCTTCTCGATATTCTCCAAGCGGCCCTGGCGTAGATGAATAAACTGGTGTAGGGCATCCGGCGTGAAGGCATAGATCCCAATGTGGAGGTAGTATTCCGTTTGTTCGCCACCGCGAGGATAGGGGATAGGTGCGCGTGAAAAATAGAGGGCATCCCCCACCTCATCAAAAACCACCTTGACCTTGGAGGGATCCAGGGCCTCATCCGCCAAGAAGGGGTGACACAATGTGGCCATCCGTGGCGGTTCCGGCCCTTCGAAAAGATGTGCCAGCTGGTCAATGGCTCCAGGATCGAGTAATGGCTCATCACCCTGGACATTGATAACCACATCGGGTTTTCCTTCGCCCAGGGCTTCGGCCACTCGATCGGTTCCTGAGGGATGATCCGGCGAGGTCAAGACCGCCTCGCCTCCGAAGGACTGGACCGTCTCAACAATGCGGGGATGGTCGGTCGCCACCACGACACGCTCCAGAGTCGTGGCCCGTTGAGCAGCCTCCACTACCCATTGGATCATGGGTTTTCCAGCCAGATCAATCAATGGTTTTCCCGGCAAGCGCGTGGATTCAAAACGCGCTGGAATAAAACACCATACTTTCAGAGGCACAGCCCCCTCCCATGGAATTCGGAGGATTAACACGCCAGCGGGGCATCCCCGCCAATGATGGGGCGGATTGTACTAGCCCGCTACAGCAGCTGAAAGGTCCCCCCCATTCATGTCAGCGGCTGTCCGGTTGGAATTGTTCTGTGTACTCGAAATCGTCAACGGCTTGCGCTGAGGATCCTCGAATTCACCCATAGCACGGAACTTGGCATAACGCTGATCAGCCAGTTGCTCGAGGGGAATCTTACAGAGGATATCCAGATTCTTGATGAGGGCGGCCTTGAGATTCGCCGCGGTCTCCTGCCAATTCTGGTGCGCTCCGCCGACTGGTTCCGGCACAATTTCATCTACCACCCCCAACTCAAGCAGGTCCTCGGCCATGATACGCATTGAGGAAACGGCCGTGGAGGCTTTTGAACTGTCTTTGAAGATGATCGCCGCACAGGCCTCCGGGGTGCAGACCGCGTAATAAGCATTCTGCAGTACCAGGATCCGGTCGCCGACCGCCATGGCCAAAGCACCCCCGCTACCCCCCTCTCCGGTCACCACCACGATAATCGGGGTGCGGATTTCCGACATACGCATCATATTCCGGGCGATCGCCTCGGCCTGGCCACGCTCTTCGGCGCCGATACCAGGATAGGCTCCCGCGCTGTCAATGAAGCAGATCACCGGCTTCCTAAAACGCTCAGCGACCTCCATCAAGCGGAGAGCCTTGCGGAATCCCTCCGGGTTGGCCATCCCAAAGTTACGGCGGATGTTCTCTTCAGTATCACGCCCTTTCTGGTGGCCGATGATCATCACTGTCCGCCCATCCAGATTTGCCAAGCCACCCACTACGGCAGGGTCATCACCAAAACCACGGTCACCGTGCATCTCCAGGAAATCCGTGGTCATCATCTTGATGTAATCGAGGCAATAGGGGCGCTCAGGGTGGCGTGCCAGCTGAATCTTCTGGTAGGGGGTCAAGTTGTAGAAGATGTCACGGACCAGCTGTTGCCGCTTGCGTTGGAGAGCATCGATCTCTCCAGCCACATCGAAACCAGTCTTCTGGAAATAGTCCTTCTGCTGCTGGATAATGCGATCCAGCTCGTCGATGGGACGTTCGAAGTCGAGGTATTTCATGTTGTGAATATCCTTGAGCTTAAGGGGTGATTAACCTGTGGGAAGCCCCCCATAAACCAAACTTGAATAGTATCAGCGGGGAGGAAGGGATCTGTCAACGACTTTTGTTGGCGCGGGCAGGTAGGAATTCAGTCTCGCAAGAGTAGCGATCACGCGAATAAATTCGCTACTCCACCAGATCGAAATTAAGAGAAACATGAATCAAGACTCTACAGACACCGCACCACAGGGGCCCAAACCCTCCTCATTCGCCTCCTTGCTGATTGTCTTCTTCACGGTCTTCATTGATCTGGTCGGATTCGGAATCATCATTCCGGTACTTCAACCCTATGCCCGCCACTTCGGGGCCTCGGACCTCGAGGCGGGGCTCTTGATGGGGGTTTTTTCGGCGGTCCAGTTCTTTGTCATTCCGGTGTGGGGATGGTTGAGTGATCGCTATGGACGCAAGCCGGTGATCCTGACCGGGCTGGCGGGCAGCTGCCTCTCCTATCTGGTACTAGCGAATGCCCCGGATCTGGCCACGCTTTTCATTGGACGGATCATGGCCGGAGCCGCAGCCGGAAACATGGTTGCCGCGCAGGCCTATATCGCGGACACCACCTCCTGCGAGGATCGCGCCTGGGGGATGGGATTGAGCGGTATGGCCTTTGGACTCGGGTTTATTCTGGGACCGGTGATTGGGGGAATTCTGAGCGTCTACTCCTTCAGCCATCCCTCCTATGCCGCCGCGCTTGCTTCGGGGTTGGCCTTCCTCTTTGGTCTTGTGAAGTTAAGGGAATCACTCCCGCCCGAACGCCGCCGCCACCATGCCCCCATGCGCCACCCGATCCTCAACCTCTCCTACTTCATCAAGGACCGTCCGGTGTTTCTGCTGATGACCGTCGAGTTCCTCTTCACAGTGGCCTTCGCCATGTGGGAGACCGTCTTTGTGCTCTTTGTGGCGAATAAGATCTACCTGGGATTGGAGGAGGAGTTGCTCTCGCACAAGGTGGGATATCTGTATGCCTTTGCGGGGCTGCTCTCGGCCCTGGTGCAGGGAGGTGGTATTCACCACCTAGTCAAAAGATGGGGCGAGAAGGTGATTGCTCAGATGGGATTGATCATCCTGGTTCTGGCCTCACTCGGATTCGCGGCCCTGGACTTATGTCCGGGAATCCGGAATCAAGGAATCCTCTTTCCGCTCATGGCATTGACCGGGCTGGGATCGGGGATGGCAAGTCCATCCTTATGCGCAATGGTCTCCAAACTGGTCAGCCCCCAACGCCAAGGCGAGGTCCTCGGAGCCTACCGTGGAGTGGGCAGCCTGGCACGTTTGGTGGGACCGGTGAGTGGGAGTTTTCTTTTCGCCGGGGTGGGGCATATCGCGCCTTTCCTAGCGGGGGTGGGGCTGTTGACCCTCGCGGCCATACTCCTGCGTGGCGAGTTCAAGTATTGGGTGGAGTAGGGTGGGGCTAGCCCCACCAATGGGGGTGTTCGGAACCCTGACTGGAGTAGCGAAGGCTGGAACGAGAAAGGATTCTCGTTCCAGCGGCAGACCGTACGTTGTTCATGCTTCAGCATGTTGGCCTCGTGTACAAGTATATCTTGAGGGAACTC
>CAYRBI010000221.1:6234-8204 GCA_964422415.1 uncultured bacterium
AACAACATACGGGGGGCCACCCCTACTCCTGAATAATCACCCGCGACTTCTCACGTAGAATGGCGAAGGCCTGGAAGGAGAATCCTTTCCCCTTTCGGCAGACCGTATGTTGTTCATGCTTCAGCATGTTGGCCTCGTGTACAAGTATATCTTGAGGGAACTCCGCACGCTGAAGCGTGAACAACATACGGGGGGCCACCCCTACTCCTGAATAATCACCCGCGACTTCTCACGCAGGATGGCGAAGGCCTGGATGACATCCTCGTTGGTGAGCCGTATACACCCGGCGCTGGAACTGGAACCGATAGTTTCCGGCTGGTTGGTGCCATGAATCCCCAGCCCGGTCCGCGAACCGGGGTTATTCGGAGGAGAAAGCCCCATCCAACGTTCGCCCAGGGGGTAATCCGGCTCGCCATATTTGACCATCTTGCCGGTTTTGGGGTCGGGCCAGGGGGGATGGAACTGCTTATTGGTGACGAGGTACTCGCCATGGCGGGTTTTCCATTCCTTCTCGCCAATTCCCACCTTGTACTGAAGCAGGAAGTGTTTATCGGCCTCGCGGAAAATACGCAACTGGTAATCGGATTTGTCCACTACCGCATACACCTTGCCCCAAGTGGGGACCAGGATCTGCTGATTTTGACGTAGGGAGGTCGAGGAAACCCCGTTGAGTATCTCGATGATGTAGACCGTACATTCATACTGGTTGGCGATTTTCATCAAAACCTCGCCCCGGTTGATGATGTGGACCGCCTTGAACTCATTGGGGCTGGGCTCCTCGAAGATCAATCGGCGGTTGACGACATCCAAACGCTCGCGGACCTTTCCGGCGGCGGCGGAATCCGGGTAGTCCATGATGATCTTTTGGAACTTCTCGCGTACCTCCGGTGTGGGCAGACCATCCGGATTGTCCTCCAAACGGGCCATGCCCCACATCGCCTCCGCGGTCAGGTTGGGATCGCCAGTGGCGGAAAGAACCTGCGAGTAGAGGTTCTTGGCCTGATCGGGATCGGAACGGATGTTGGACTCGGCCATCTTGGCGATGGCCTCGCCATGACGGTCGCTTTCGGGGAACTCATCGACAATGCGCTGGTAGTAGGCGCGGGCGGTGTCGGGCTCACTCGCCTCGATCTCCTTGGCGACCTGATAGAGCGCCTCGGCGACAAAGGATTTACGTCCCCCCTTGGGGATGACCTCATCACGCCAGATACGGATCGCTTCAGCACGTTTTTGCGGATCGAGCTCAGTATCCTTGGGACGCTTAGTTTGGAAATAGAGCTCCAGGGCCTTATCATGCGCCTGTGTGACCGCTTGCCGTTCCTGGAACTGCAGGAAATACAGAACTCCCGCACCGATCAGCGTGAGAAACAGAAGAAAAGCCAGACAACCCGCTAATAGCCGTGAACCCATCGTGATCTCCCCCCCGAGAGAATGGTCCGCCCAAGACACACACCGGCAACCACTACAAGGTTAACCCCAAAGGGGGGGAAACGTAAATAAGAAGTGGGAATTCGATACCCCTTGTACATTGTTCACACTTTTGCGTGCCTGAGGCGTGGTGAATCGTGGAAGAGAACGGAGGATGCAGAGGCCCGTGGAATGCTCGCTCTTTGCTGTTTTCCATGCCCTTCCCTTCCTTCCACGCCCTCCACGATTCAACAGGCCGAATTCGTTGTGTTCCAGAACCCTAATTCTGTATCCTTCCTGGTAAGGAGGCCCGGCTCATCGAGGAGGAACTTAAATGAAGAAAAAAGTTTTTGAAGAACTGCTCACCAGTGTCCAGCAAGCGGGAGAGATCTGGCGTGGCGAGACCTCACCTTCACGCTCTTTCGAATTCAAACCCGTGGATATCAAAGCGATCCGTAAAAAACTCGCCAAGTCTCAATCCGAGTTCGCGCTGATGATCGGAGTAAGCGTCTCTACCCTTCAGAACTGGGAACAGGGGAGACGCACCCCCTTGGGTCCCGCCA
>CAYRBI010000222.1:0-8062 GCA_964422415.1 uncultured bacterium
GAAAATAGAGCCATCGTGTCCTTCATTCCGTTGTTAGCCGGGGACAAGGCAACGGCGTTCTATCACTCGTATATGCTTAATGCCGCCGTCCCCGGTGTGACAGTGTTCCAGCGGGTGGCGGCATAGATTGCTCTGGTAAGGGTCAGATAACCAACCCCAACGTTTTGAATCCCCGTGCGTGGACCGCCTCGTAAACCTCACGAATTTCTTTCTGGCATTTTTCTTTGTGTGTGGCGAGTAACTCGGATGAAAACACCTTGACTTTCCGTCCATCTTGCCCGTGATGCGCCAAGTTCATGCAGCGCGCCAGGTGTTCACGGAGTTCCGGGTCCTTGGGGATCCCCTTGGCTCCCTTGCTGGCAAGAAGGGTAAGCCGGTTCTCGATCTCACGGAGATACAGATACCCCTCCTCCAAGACACCTGCCTCCCCTGGCGAGAGGACATGTAGGGTCACCAGTTGATGGAGAGCCGGGAGGGTTCCAGGACAACGTATCTCTGGGTGGTCTTGCCCCCACACCAACTGAGCGGCCTGGGTGAGGAACTCCACATCCAACATTCCACCCGGTCCGCACTTGAGCGGTTGGTCAGGCTTCTCCTTCTCGATCCGTGCCCGCATCTCACGGACCTCTGCAAGAACTCCCTCATCCGCCCGCTGACCATATACCCAGTCCGAAAATCCCTCTTGAATACGTTGCCGCACTCTCTCTTCACCCCACACAATCCGGGATCGTGACAACATCAGACGTTCCCATGTCTGTCCTTCCCGGTGGTAATAGTCAATAGCCCCCTCCACCGAGGGAACCAGTGGCGCACTCTTGCCATGTGGACGCAGCCGCATGTCGATCTCAAACAGACGGCCATCTTCGGTTCGCTTACTCATTTCCCCCACCAGATCCGAGGCCAGCTTCTGGGCTACCTCCGAGTCACTCTGGAGTGTGTCATCGTAGAGGATGAGGAGGTCCAGATCCGAGCCGAAGCCAAGTTCCATGCCACCAAACTTTCCTAGCGCGAGAACCGCCATCTCTGGGGCCTCGCTAAAACGGGTCTGTTCGATGCACTTACGCAGACAGAAATCAGCAAGATGGGAAACTTCGTTAAGAGCCTCGGTCAACGAGGATGTTCCAAGGATAAACCGGCCACCAATCTGGATCCCCCGCCGCGTCCGGAAATTCCGCAAGCAGGGCAGACAGGTCTCTCCGTTGGCACGTAAGCTGGCTTGGACCTCGAATTCCTCCTCCAGGTCTTCCTCGTGAGCCTTTCCTTCCAGCGACGACCACCCCAGCAGGTCATCACCACGGCTGAAAGAGGAGGCCAGAAAATCAGCCAAGTAGGGACTCGCGGCTCCAATGGTAAGAAGTAAACCGAGCAGACGATGATTCTCTCCCGCCAGTGAGTAGAAGGATGAACGGGCGGGGGTGGCCAAGCTCAAACGCTCAAAGGTCCGCCAGGCCAAATCGGGAGCGGGGGAGTTCCGGACCACGGTGAACAGACGTGGAAGGAGCGCCTTGAGCAGGCGGCGAAGCTTACTGTTCAGATGCGGGGCATCTGGATCCTCGATGAGCTTGGACAGCGAACGGAAAAGTGTTTCAGGCTCCCGGATTCCATAGGACAGGAGGATCTCCTTCCATTGTGTGGTCAGCTCACTCTGATCAAGAATCTTCCCGATCGATTCCTCGGATTCGTGGGTACGGAACACGATTTGGTAGATCGCATGAATCGCCGCCATGGTCTCGAAGAGACGTTTTTCCAACTCCGTGCCGTGGGCATACCCCATTCCCACCGCGAGGGTTTCCAGATCCTCGCCCGGAGGTGGGAGATGGTAGCGCTGCATGTCATCCATCTGGATGCGGTGCTCCAGCCGGCGTAGAAACCCATACCCCTCGGTCAGGAGGGTATAGTCCTTTTCGCTCATCAGCCCACTCTGACGGATACGGCGGAGGACCTCAAAGAGATTTCCCCGGCGGAATTCCGGATACTGCGCGCCATACAGGTTTTGGATCGCCTGAATCAGGAACTCGATATCTCGGATTCCACCGGGGCCATTCTTGAGGTTCCGGTGGCGAGTACGTTCATCACCACCCGCATGGGAAATGGACCGTGCACGTAACTCGCGCATGTCCCGCAGGGTTTCATCCACCTCCACCGAATCGACATACTTCCGGTAGATGAATCCCTCCAGACTGGTCAACAGCCGCTCGCCGAGTTTCAGATCACCCGCCGTGGGACGGGCGCGTAGCAGTGCTTGTCGTTCCCAGCGTTGCCCCCAGTTCTGGTAGTATTGATACGCGGAATTGAGTGTCCGGACTAACGGTCCGGCGGCTCCCTCGGGGCGTAGGCGCATATCAATCCGGTACAGCAACCCCAGTAGGCTGGGATCGGAGACCAGATCAATCAGGCGTGTACCCAATTCGGTGAAGAAGGCCTCGAACTCCAGGGAACGCGTCCGGGCGGTTACCTCCCGCTTGGTTTGGTAACACGCAAAGGGATGAGTCCTGGTCCACTCATCGAATGCTTCCATCTGACCAGTCAGATCAGTTTTTCCATCGGAGCCATACAGGAGTATCAGATCCAGGTCACTGCTGAAATTGAGCTCCCGGCTGCCATGTTTCCCCAGGCTGAGGATTGCCAGTTCAGCTAGACTTCCATCCGGCAGACGTGGCACCCCATGGGTGAGCAGGGTATCCGCATAGACCTTCTCATAAGCGGCCTGGAGCACCAGATCCGCCAGGTCCGACAGCTCGCGCGCCAGGGTCTCAATCGGCGCGTAGTTCATGATGTCTCGTACCGCTACCCGGAACACCTCGTGCAGCTTGAAACGGGTCAGAGCGAGTTTGAAGGGATCTCCGGGTTTAAGAGATTCGAGGTGACGGTACAGTTCTTTCTCGAAGATGGAGAGGCTGCTGGAGAAACCGAAGTCACGCTCGGACTGGAAAGAGGTGAGCAGGGCAGGTTCCCGCTCGAGAATCGAGGTCAGAAATTCGCTCTGTGAAAGAACCCGGCAGAGGATCTCTAAAAGGGGAAGGGGCTGATGATCCGTAAACAGGGTTTTGAGCGCCCAGTCACGGCTTTCCTCGCGTTGCAGAACACGTCCCACACGGACCGTGGTGACGGCTGGATTCGCAAGCCCCGATAACAGTGACTCGACAGACCGGAGCTGGTCTGCTCCCAGCCAAGCGGGAAGGAGGGAGAGATCCATAGGAACGAATCACCTCCCTCCTTATAGATTCATTAAGCCTCTTTCGAGGGGGCTCCGACAATCCACGCGGGGAAGTACTGCCCAATCATGGGGTATAGCAACGCATCCAATCCGGCGAAACGTCCCGTCGGGAAAACCAGGACAATCAAAAGCCCCAGTCCCTCGATCACGTTTTTATTGACAATCAGCGAGTTACTTTCAGTGCCCGGCATGGGAACCCACTCCCAAGGCGGTACCGAGACATAGAACAGGGTGAGTAATGTGAGACCCACCAGACATCCCAGCCGTGTGAAACAGCCCAGGAGTAAGGAAAGCCCCACGAAGATCAGCCCATACATGACGATCATGTTTGACATATTCAGGAACCATGTTTGTTCTTCCTTGAGCATCCATTGGAAGAACCAGGCGAAGGGGCCGAATGAAATTGAAAGGAATCCTTGCGCGGTCCAGCCCAATGTAATGAATTTCCCGATCCCTTCGGAAAGCATGTGCCAGCCGATGGCTGTCCGCAGGATGATGAGGCACAGCCTCTGGATACCTGATAAATCATGACCTTTAGGCGTGTTCAACTGAGTACCTCCAACTGATGCTTCGTAATACCGGTGTGTATTACCTCGATGTTCGAGCTCTCTCGTGACCATCGAAGTAGGACCGCGCCCACATCCGGATGTTTTTCGCAGTATTCTAACACCTTGTCCAGCCCCATGACCAGAAAGGCCGTGGACAATCCCTCCGCGTGGCTGGCGCTATCAGTAAGTACCGTGGCGGAAACCAGGTCTCCTGTCAACGTTTGCCCGGTGCGTGGATCCAACACATGCGGGATCAAAGTCCCTTTGATTGTATCAGCCTCGAAGGCGGAGGTGGAGAGGGCCTGATTCTCCAGGCGGATATGGGCGATGGGGGTATTCCAATCCAGGGGAGTTGTGATCCCCGCCAGCCACCCATCCTCCCAGGTGGATGAGCCTCGCGCCAGGAGGCTACTGCCTCCACCATACAAGAGAAAATGCTCCATCCCCCGTTCTTTGAGGTGTTGGGCGACTTGCTCCAAGGCATAGCCCTTTCCGACCGAGGCCAGGTTCAAACCAAGACCCGGACGGAGAATGCGGATAGTGCCACCTTTGGGGTTGCTCTTCCAAGTTTCTTTGACAACCTTCCTCTCAACTAGATCCCAGTCGCTGTCCTCATCCCCCTCCTCCCTGTGAGACATCAGGCCTTCTGTCATGATAGGAGAGGGAGGTGAGGAGAGAGGTGTCAGTTCCACCCCATCCATCCCGCACCGGGCTAATGCTGTTGCGATTTCAGCTGACGAGGGAGTTCTTCGGGGAGGACGGAATACCCCCCAGGTCTCCAGGAGAGCCTGGATGGAGATGTCAAAAGCTCCGCCAGTATCCTTCCAGATCCGCTGGCATTCCAGGAGTAAACCGAACAACCCTGCCTCGACCTCCAGCGCCTGGATATGCGCCTCGCGGTTGATCGCGCAGACTTCGCTGGTGTCCCGGTAGACTGAGAGTTGAGCCTCCAACTCATCAATCACTTCGAGCGCCGATTCCGCCACTGGCATCCAATCTGCCTCCTCAACCTCGAAGAGAACCTCGAAGCGGGAGGCCATGGCTGATCTTCCCAGCCGGTAAAGCATTCCTTCTTCAGGACCTCTCCCCTCAGCCCCCTCCCCTAAAAGGGAGGGGGAGAGAAGGTTGGGCCATTCACCGCCAGTGGCCGTGGCGACCACCTTGGCGAGGTTCTTGGGGCGGAGGAAATTCCGGCGGCTGCCGGCGGGATCGGACATCGATTCGCGCCTAGAGCCTTTCGGGATGTTGGATGAGGTCCTTGACTGTCATCAGGAACTTAGCGGCCAGCACTCCATCAACCATGCGGTGGTCCGAGGAGAGCGTGACATTCATCCGCATTCCGATCTGGATCTGGTCATCCACCACCACGGGAACCTTCTTGATCGAGGAGACCGCGAGGATCGCGCTCTGGGGTGGATTGATGATGGCGGTGAAGACCTCGACATCGAACATGCCGAGGTTGGAGATGGTGATGCTACCGCCCTGCAGTTCGGGCAGTTGGATCTTGCCCTCACGGGCGCGCTTGGCCAGGTCGGCGGTCTCCGTGGAGATCTGCTCCAGGCTCTTGGTGTCCACCTCGCGGACCACCGGGACAGTCAGGCCATCCTCCAGCGCCACCGCGACGCCGACATTGCACTTATCGAGGACCTCGACCTCATCGCCCTTGAAGTAGGCGTTGACATGCGGGTGTTCGCGCAAGGCCAGACCGGCCGCCTTCACGATGATGTCATTGAAGGTGACCCGGATATTCTGAGCTTTCTTGGCCTCGCGCAAGGCGGCCGCGGGGGCCATGTCGATGCTGCTGGTGACATAGAAATGTGGCGATTCCTGCATACTGGTGGTCAACCGCTTGGCGATGATCTTGCGCATTCCAGGGACCGGGTAGGTGCCGGGTTCTTTGGGGATGGTACGTGGTGCGGGCGCGCGGCGTGGGCGCTCCGCTGGTTGCTGTTCTTGCGTCATGTGAAAAATCCCTTTCTGATGAATCGAACAACAATGGGAATGATACCTTGATTGGGGAAGGGAGCGTAGGGTGAGGCGGCACCACCACTGGACGGGATGAGAATTCTCTCCCAACCCTCTCCTCTCCATATCACTGAAGCCTCCATCTCTTTCGTGATTCAACTCCCCTTACTCCCTTGAGGCTTTCTTTTTATCTATAACCCCGCTCTGTTGTTGAAGATACACTAATAATTGAGCTAGCATAATTATTTGTCTTGACGCAATGGGGGGGGGTAGTAACATGCCTTCCTGTAAACAGTCCATTTCTCAAGTTTTGTGACTGGTTCACGGGGGTATGATGGCATCTCTGCTAGCAACCTTTCCCGTGTGGCACCCCTCTTCCTGGCCAGGAGTTGGAACACTCCCCTCTTGGCTCTCCCGGACTAACGTTGCGTGCGAACTGTGTTTGGATTCACTGGCCTTGTTGCTTGGCCAGTCTGGTCTGAAAGGAGTCTTTCATGCGCGGGTGGTGTTGGGTATTTCCTGTCGTTTTAATTCTCTCTTCCGGGTCTGTTTCGTGGTCCCAACGTGTGAGCTCGGAGTTCTCGGGAAAACCATGTGAACGCATCGAGAAACAATGTGATGCCATTGAGGAGACAATCCTTTCTGGAGATGTCGGGGGAGGTTTTGTGCTCTCCGCTTCCCACCTCAATGAGTGGAAGGACACCCCTGCCTTCAATGACATTGCCACCTCGGTTTACCGTGCTTATGGCGGTCTCCCTCTGGCTGAAGAAGAACAACTTCTTTCCTATCTCAAGGGTGAATTAGCGGTTAAACCCGTCGGCCTTGGCTGGTTGGAATGTGGCCTCCTGGCCATGGCCGCGATGAAGCCGGAGGAAGCTATCCCGGCTTTCAAACATGCAACAGAGGATTCTTTTTGTTGCCAAGCCCCATTGACCTATGCCCTCCTGGGCCAAGCGCTTACTTGTACCGGCAATATCTCTGAGGCTACACAAGCCTTTCAGTCCGCGATAAAGGCTGCCTCTAAAGAGCAGATGATCCAATTCCAAATGCGCAGTCTCTTCGCGGATACCATGCATGACCAAGGGAAGCTGGTGGAGTGGCAGAAAGCAGTTGAGGAATGCTGCAATTCCTCTTACCCCTTGGAGTGTGCCTGGGGGCTCCAACAAGAGGCCCAGTATGCCTGGTACCGGAAGGACCGGCTTGGTTTTGAGTCCTTTACTAACCTCGCCGTGGCGCAGCTCTCCATTATGGGTGCTTCTCCAGTATGGCAATGGAGCTGGGAGAAGGGCCGTTGGAATCGGACAGCTCGTCACTTGGGATATGCGCAGGCGGCGCTCAAAGGTTCTACGGATGCTGCCATGATCCTTGATTATGAGTCTGCCGTGTTGGATTCCAATCGGGGTGATTTGGAATCCGCGATGCGTTGGATAGAAAAGTGGCCCTCCCGCTACAACCTCGCTGAGATCGACCAATGGGATGAGGTTCGTCAACTCTGGGTGCAACGGGTGTATGTGGCCTATTACCACTTCCTATCACGCATGGGGAGAGTGGATGAGGGTGTGGCGGGTATAAAGGCGATGATTCCGTTTGCCCGGGATACAATACATGAGAAATTTGTAACCACCATCTATTGCCATCTGGGTTATGCGCTCATGCAAGGAGAACGCTTGAAAGAAGCCAAAGAGGCTTTTGAGATGGGTCTCTCTCTCTTGGATGTGCCGGGTGAGATTATCGACCCAGCGCTGGCTTATTGCCCCAATGGACGGATTGATAAAAAGAACCGCGTGGAGTTTGTGGCCAATTACCGGGACATACTGAATTACTTCAACCAGCTGGAGGGGAATCAATGAACATCCGTGCCTTGCTGATGAGTCTGGTTGGACTCCTTGTGTTTGTGTGTGTGGCAAGTTTTCTGGTATGCTTTGAATCAGGTCCCGTTTCTCGTTCGGACGGAGGTGCGGTCTCCCTCCTTGCTCCCCAGGAGGCGTATGCCTGTATTAATCCGCCGACGCGCACAAGGACGCCGACATGGACAATCACAAAGACCCCGACCATTACGCCCACACGGACAATCACCCCGACTATCACACTCACTCCGACGGCTCTGCCCGGCGCGAACAAATTTGTGGATGTGAATTTTACAGAAGGAAACCAAGATGGAAACAGTTGGGAGAATGCTTATAGAGATTTGTCTACGGCATTAACCAATGTGCCCACGAATGGGATCATCTATGTGGCGGAGGGGACATATACTGGCAACTATACGGTCAACAAATCACTCTCGATATACGGTGGATTCCGGGTGAATAGGTCGGCAACGCCTGATACCGCT
>CAYRBI010000223.1:0-7676 GCA_964422415.1 uncultured bacterium
AGGCATCGTGGCGGTCCTGGTAGATCCGGGCTTCAACATGCGCAGTCTCGAGAACGGTCCAGCGGGAGCAGCTCCCGAGAAGACCAAAGTCTGGGAAACCGGCTTGGCCGCCAACCTGAACCCGGGAACCTATAAAGTATTTGTCTCGGTGGGCCTGCTCGATGGCACACCCCGGATCGCCCTTCCGCTAGAGGGTGAGGATGGCCATCGCCGCTACCCATTGGGATCCATTGAAATCCTCGCGAAGGAGAAGAAGTGATGCGTTCCGCTTTGGTTGTCATGACATCGTTTCTGTTGTTATCCACACTCAGTTACGCCACGGAGGAGACCCCCAAGATGAAAGCGCTGATTGTCGATGGTCAGAATAACCACAACTGGAAAGGGACCACACCCATCATCAAGAAATTGCTCGAAGAGACCGGCCTGTTTACTGTCGAAGTCACCACCTCCCCAGCCGAGGGGCAAGGCATGTCCACTTTCGCTCCGGACTTCAGTAAATACCGGGTGGTAGTCTTAAACTACACTGGAGATGCCTGGCCAGAGAACACACGTAAGGCCTTCGAGGAGTATGTGGGAGGCGGCGGCGGTTTGGTCATCATCCATGGTGCAAACAATGCCTTTCCTGACTGGAAGGCCTTTAACGAAATGATCGCACTGGGCGGTTGGAATGGACGCGATGAAAAGTCAGGACCGTACCTGCGGTTACGGGATAGCGGTTGGGTCAGAGACATGACTCCCGGAGTGGGTGGCTCTCATGGACCGCAACATGAACTCGAAGTCATCACCCGCGATGCCTCTCATCCGGTCATGGCTGGGCTGCCTGAAAAATGGATGCATGCCTCCGATGAGATTTACAACCGGCTGCGTGGTCCCGCTAAAAACATCACCATCCTTGCCTCCGCGGTTACCCCCCTCGACAAAAGCGGTACGGGAGAGGAGGAACCGATGCTCTTCACCATTGATTACGGTAAGGGACGGGTCTTCCATACCACATTCGGGCATGATGTCGTCAACATGGAATGCGTAGGCTTCATCGTCACTCTCCAACGTGGAACCGAGTGGGCCGCCACTGGCAAGGTGACCCAGAAGGTTCCCGCAGACTTCCCCACCGCCACCGAAGCAAAGAGACGGAAACTGGAGAATTGAAGGCCCCTCCCAGGGGCTACGGCATTGAACAGTATACGAACGAATGGGCATTATTGCCTTGCCGCCGGCTAACAACAGGATGCAAGGCCGAAAATACCTTCCATTCTTTGAGACCAGTAGAGGAGAAGACGAATCATGGACCTACGTTTCCGCCAGGTGCATCTGGACTTTCATACCAGCGAAGTCATCGCCGATGTGGGCAGCAGCTTCGACCCAGAGGAGTTCGCGCGGACTCTCTCGGAGGCGAAAGTCGATTCGATCACCTGCTTTTCACGCTGCCATCACGGCATGATCTATCACGACACCCGCTATCCGGCACGCCATCCAGCGCTCAAGCGTAATCTCCTCCGGGAGCAGATCGAGGCCTGCCACCGGCATGGGATCCGTGTTCCCATCTACATCACGGTGGGATTCGATGAGTACCAGGCCCAACGGCACCCAGAATGGATCGAGACTACCCCCGAGGGGATGCCCCGTTTTGCTGGCCCTCTCCAGGCTGGATGGAAGAAGCTGTGTCTGAACGCAACCCCCTATATCGATTATGTCATCGAACAGACCCAGGAAGTCCTCGAGACGATGCCAGTGGATGGGTTGTTCTTCGACATTATCCTTCAATGGCCCTGCCTGTGCCGTTATTGCATGGAGGGAATGCAGAAGGAGGGGCTGGATCCCAACGATCCAGTACACCGTGAGCGCTACGCCACTGAGGTGGTCAACCGTTTCCGGCGGCGGATGACAGTGGCTGTGCGTGAGGTGAACAAGGAGTGCAGCCTGTTCTTCAACTCAGGGCATGTCGGCCCCTCGTTCCGCCATGCGTTGGACACCTTTTCGCACCTGGAACTTGAGTCTCTGCCAAGCGGTGGCTGGGGCTATACCCACTTCCCAGTCACTGTCCGCTTCGCGCGTAACCTCGGGCTACCCACATTGGGGATGACAGGGCGTTTCCACAAGAGCTGGGGAGACTTCGGCGGCATGAAGAATCCCGCCGCTCTTGAATACGAATGCTTCAGCGCCCTGGCGGAGGGATCAGGCTGTTCGGTTGGAGACCAACTCCATCCTCGCGGGAGATTGGATCCAGCTACCTACGAATTGATTGGTGGTGTTTATCAACAAGTACGCGAGAAGGAACCCTGGTGCGTGCAGGCCCAGCCAGTCACCGAGATCGCGGTCTTCACTCCCGAGGCCTTGGGTGTTCAGGACAGTCAGGTGGACAGCTCTCTCGCGGGTGCGGCCCTGATGCTGGCCGAGGGACACCATCAGTTCGATGTGGTGGATCAAGCCAGTGATTGGACGGCTTATCAGGTCTTGATTCTCCCCGACAAGATCACCTTGGACAGGGACCTTGAGAAGAAGGTGAGTAATTTCCTGGGGGGTGGCGGGAAGATGATCTTGTCTCACCGTTCAGGCACCAGTGGGGAGACCTCCGATGGATTTGTCTTTTCTGGAGCACCCGGTGTACTACAAGGGGAAAGCCAGTACTCACCTGATTTCATCCTCGCTGGCCCGGACCTCGCGGAAGGGATCCCCGCCACTCCGCATGTCATGTATGAGGGCGCACTCGAAGTGATACCATGCACAGGCGCGGAGATCTTCGCCGAGGTGGGCTGGCCCTACTTCAACCGGGAATGGAACCATTTCTGCTCCCATGCCCAAACCCCCTTTGACCGGCCCAGTGGGCTTCCCGCCGTGCTCGGGAATGGGCAAGTCATCTATTTCGCGCATCCTCTGTTCGGCATGTTCAAACGGCATGGCGCGCGGGTCTACAAACAACTCTTCCTGAACGCGCTACGGTTGCTGCTTCCAGAACCTCTCATTAAAACCACTGCTCCCAGTACCGCACGGCTGACACTCCTCGAACAAGCGCATGAACGGCGGCATGTGGTCCATCTCCTTCACTACATCCCGGAGAACCGTTATGGCGATGTTCCGATTATCGAGGATGTGATCCCGCTCCACGATGTTCAACTCGGAGTGCGTCTGCCCATGCCTCAACGGGTCTATCTGGCTCCGGAAATGAAGGACCTCAAGTATGAGGTCCGGGAGGACCGGGTGTGGGTCACCATCCCCAGGATCATTGGCCACGCCATGCTAGTGTTGGAACAGTAAATATTACGAGCGCACCACAGGATTCATACTCATGACATCACGCCTGCTCTATATCGATGCCTTCGCTGGACTCTCCGGAGATATGTTCCTCGGAGCGCTGGCGGACCTGGGGCTGGAGACGGAGGTGCTGACTGGCTTACCGCGGCAGTTGGGATTCACGAATGCCAGGTTGGAGATCCAATCCATCCAGCGGCGGGGGATCGCGGCCAAGCAGGTTGTCATCCGCGCGGAGCATGAACACCACCACCGTCATCTGCACCATATCGAAGAGATCCTCTCCAAGTCTGGTCTTCCCGCCCAGGTAACCGAAGGAGCTCTCAAGACTTTCCACTTATTGGCACAGGCGGAGGCCAAGGTGCATGGGACCTTACCGGAGAAGATCCACTTCCATGAGGTCGGCGCAGTGGACTCGATCTTGGATATTGCCGGGACTCATCTTGGGCTCCATGAACTCAAGGCCGAACGGATTGAATGCTCACCACTGCCACTGTCACGGGGGCAGACCGCGATGAGTCACGGGGTCCTTCCCATTCCAGCTCCCGCGACAGTCGAGATTTTACAGGGAGTTCCCACCTATCCCTTCGATGTTCCATTTGAGTCAGTGACTCCAACCGGAGCCGCACTGGCAGTCTCCTTGGCCAACTCATTTGGTGCATGGCCAACCATGACCATTAAACATGCCGGGTTTGGCGCTGGGACTAAGGAGGGTGGTGAGTTACCGAACCTGCTGCGCCTGGTGCTGGGAACATCCACCGAGGGTCTCGCCACAGACCGGGTGTGGGTCCTTGAGTGCGAGGTGGATGACATGCTCCCGGAGTTCTTCGAACCCGTGTGGACCTTAGCCTTCGAGTATGGCGCACTCGATCTCTTCCTAACTCCAATTCAGATGAAGAAGGGTCGTCCGGGAACTCTTATTACGCTTCTCGTCTCTGATCTTCACCGTCAGAAATGTGAACAGTTGCTCCTTGAGCACACCACCACCTTCGGAATCCGCCGAACTCTGTGCGAACGCACCATCCTGAAGCGTGAAATCATACAGGTGGAGACCGAGTATGGGGCTATCCCCATCAAGGTGGCAGTAGACCTACCCGGAAGAACGGCTCCCGAGGCTTCCATGGTCAAAGCAGCTGCGGAGAAAGCGGGGGTATCCATGGCGGTAGTCTACAACGCGGCGATGAAGGCGTGGGGGAAAAGATGAACAGCGGGGGGGGCGAACCACCCAGTGTTGATGGCTCCTTTCCGATTCCCCCAATCCTTCCTTGGATTCCGTGATTCAAACAGACCGTTAACCAAACCTCATCCTACCGTCCGATTCGCCTACATCCCAAACGGACATACATACAGGAAACGGGAGCAGGTGAGGAGCTCCACCTTCGACTTGAGGCCGAAGAGTCCACTCGGTTCTTCGACATCCTTGGTTACTGTCTTGGGATCCTTACCCAGCCCACAGGCTTCACCCGCACGGTCGATGGCATCTTGAAGGGTGCCGATCTTATCGACCAAACCCACCGCGACAGCCTGACGTCCCGTGTAGATGCGGCCCTCGGCCAGGGACTCAACCCGTTTACGGATCGCCTCCTTGGAGAGGTCATCCGCAAAGATCTTGGCAAGTTTCTCTGCATCGCCCTTGGCTGGTAAGATGGTTGAGGAGGTTCCGGAGGTAACTTGAGAAGGAGCAGCCGTGACAGTGGGAGCCTTTTCAACTTCGACCGGAGTGGAGTCAACGGTTGCGGCCACAATTCCTGGAACTGCAAGCGCGGGCGAAAGGCTTCCCCAAGCACTGGAGGGATACAACACACCATTCAACGAAGCGGTGCCGGTACCGTCCTGGGCCACTCCCCCTGGCAGGGATTCATTCCAACCCCTCGCCAGTGAGACCTTGTTCCGCTCCCGCGACTCGGTCACCGCATTCAGGAACTGTTTGTAGTAATCATCGATGACCGCTTGAAACATGGCGCGCTCATAGCCCTTCATGTTACGAGAGAAATCGCCAGCGGTCTTATAGGCACCCTTTTTGATGGTGTCGAACTCTACCCCCACGCGCTCGAGCAGGTCAGCGATGTTGACCATCTGCATATAGACCCCAATGCTCCCGGTCAAGGTTCCGCTCATGGCATAAATCTCATCAGCAGCGCAGGCGGCATAGTACCCGCCACTTGCCGCTACCGATCCCATGTACGCGATGACCGGCTTACCCTCCGCCTTGATCTTGCGGACGGCTTCGTAGATCTCCTGAGTGGGTGTAATGGCTCCACCGGGAGAATCCACATGGAGCACCACCGCCGCGATGGAATTACTTTCCGCGCAATCCTCCAACAGATCGGTCCAGTCCTCCGCATCCAAGATCGTACCGAAGATCTCCACTACAGCCACCTTCTCAGAGAACATGCCGATCCCATCATCGGGGAGAAAAAGGATAAAGATCCCGATGACCACTGTAGCCAATAGGAAGATCACGAAACAGACTCCCAGAATTAAAGGCAAGCCTGAATGACCCGTCGTGGAACGGCGTTGGGGAGATGGAAGTGGTTGGGGATAGATGCTCATCGTAAAAAAAGAATTACCTCTTAGAATTGAGTGGCATTAGGTTGTGTCTGTAATTCGCTATTGAAGCCACCTGAACTGGCCGCATGTGGGAAGACATCATAATTACTGATTATCAAACCACTCTCAAACTGAGCCACAAAAGAACCTGTCTGGCCCGGTAGGAGGATCGAAGGACTGACTGAGACCACCTGGGTCATCTTGCCACCATTCATGCGCAGACGGCCAGTACGGCCGTATAGAACCACTTCGGCCTGAACATTGGAAATGGGAAGGGAGGAATCGTTGACAATCTGTCCTGTCACGGCGGTTCCACTGGATTTTGTGTTCACATGAGTGTTCTTAACCTTGAGGCTACGTTCAGGAGCGAGGTCAAGGGTTCTTTGATCGATCTGCCTCGACTGGAACTCTTGTGCCGTTTGCATCTTCAAGATCTGTCTTTCAAGGTTGGCGAGAGAGGTGGCCAGTGAATCCAGCCGTGACAGGATCTGCTGGTCTTCGGCCTTAGACATGGTTGGTGTGGCGGAAGGCACGGGACTGGCGGAGGCCTCACGCTCAATAGTGAAGCTCTTGACCTCGCTCATTGGTAGATTGTGGGTTCCAACCTGAGTCTTGAAGGTCAACTCACCGTTAGCCATCGAGACAATCTCACCTTTTAGCGCAAGGCCATTCGCCCCCACCAGGGTATCCGCCATCGCCGGACACAGATAAAGGCACCCCATGCCACAAAGGATCCTTAGCCACACTTGTAAGGTCTTCCTGAACCGCCCCAAGATGGGTCTATAGGAGTATTCTGTCATGGGCATACTGGCCCCCGATCCATAACACTCAGGACTCTTTGGAGAGCTCCTGGTCTAAATTGCGTTGTGCTTCCTCAGTGACAAGGATAGCCAATTCTAACGCACGCCGGCCATCCTCGCCAGAAACCACCGGAGGTTTCCCTTCCTGGATACAACGAATGAAGTCCGTCAATTCCGTGGTTAAGGCATCCTCCTCACGGTTCATGTGCAGGACATACTGGTTGATTCCAGGCATGGGATCGCCCATCATCCGTTCTTCATTTTCGCTGAGCTTTTTGAAGACCGCAATCTCTTGTTTCTGGTAATCCAGAGAGATGTAAGTGTTCTTCTGGAAAATACGGATACGGCGCTGAGGTTGGACCGAGACACGGCTGGCGGTTAGGTTGGCCACACACCCATCCTCGAAGGTGATCCTGGCGTTGGCGATGTCCTCGTACTTGGTTAAAACTGGAACTCCAACCGCATCAAACCGTGCCACACGTGAAGGGACGAGTGAAAGGATCAGGTCAAGGTCATGGATCATCAGGTCCACTACCACACCGATATCCTTAACACGCGGACTATAGAGGCTGAGACGATGGGCCTCGATGAAGCGGGGTTGATCCAAGACCCGCTTAATCTCCATGACCGCTGAGTTGAAACGTTCGATATGACCCACCTGGAGGACTAATCCTTTCGCCGTAGCCAGGCGGATCAGATCATCGGCTTCTTCCAAGGTCTTGGTCATTGGTTTTTCAACAAAGACATGCTTACCCGCAGCCAAGGCTGGGGCAGCCAGTGCATGGTGATAGGTGGTGGGAGTCACCACATCTACCGCCTCGCAGACTTCCAGGAGGTCCTGCCAACGGGCAAAGAAGGGAACCTTTTCCCGCTCCGCGATTTCTTCGCCCCGCTGCGGATCATTATCATTGATACCCACCAGTTCCGCGCTGGGGAGATTGTTGAGGATGCGTGCATGATGCTTGCCGAGGTGGCCAACACCAAACACACCGATTTTTATGCGTTGTGTCATAGTGATGAGAAGGATTCTATGAGACTTGGCCCTGGAAGAGAATGAGAGACCCTTTTGGCCCAGGCCGA
>CAYRBI010000224.1:0-7655 GCA_964422415.1 uncultured bacterium
TATCTCGCCGGTGGTGCCCAGTTGGGAACTGCTTATTTTTACCCGCAACTTCCAGCTGGCCAAATGATGTCCGACGCTGGAAGCCTTACGAAACCCCAAGACGAAGCAGCGGTGAACTACGGCTTCGATACCCCGGAGATCAAAGAGCTTCCTGAACAGGAGGCCGGGAGGGATTTTGAAAACGCGGTTCAACAGGATGGTGTTGTCCTTAATCTGAATGATTACGTCCTCGATGCAGACAGCCGCGGTCAAGCGGTGGGTCAACGAGGATCACAGTTGACCGGGAAAGCAGAACCGGAGAAACCCGGTGAACCTGAAAGACCCAATGTGGTGGAACTCCCAGCGCCTCCACCTGCTGGTCCAACGGCGGGAGTGCAAATAGAAGCAGCCGCCAAGGAGGAGCAGGTTGAGAAGTTCGGCGGGAAGCCCCTGCAACGCGCGGCGGGGCTGCTCCCCTTGGATATCCAGCTCCAGACCCAAGGTGTGGAGTATGTTTTCCGCGACCTGCGCGCCGGTGAACACATTGAGATGGCTTTCCGCCGGGTGGAGAGCCAGAACTGGTGGGATCTGCTCAAGGTCCTGTGCGCGGCCCTACTGTTCTTTTTGGTGATCCGTGACCAGAACCTGATCCGGAGAAGTGTGTGGGCGGCCTTTATCCTGAGCGCGGCCCCCTTTGTGTTGGGAGATGAATGGGCGTCTTTCTGCAACCAGTTGCTGGTAGGGGTTCTGCTCGGTATTGGCCTCGCCCTGGTGGTGCGTTTCCGCAACCGCTTGATTCCTAAGGCCGGGCAAGTGGCCTCCCTGCTCTTCCTGGTTATGGTATCTGCCGCCAACGCGGACACCACCACGGTCTACATCCCTTACGACGAAAAACACCCAGAGTCCGTTACCGCCGAAACCAAATACTGGCTGCCCTATGAGGATTTCACGAAGTTGTGGAAGGCCGCCAAGGCTAACCAGAGGAAGGCGGACGTGAAGGCGGGACCGGTGGAGTACTCCCTGGACCGCGCTGACTATACCGTGTCGATCGGTGAGGCCTCAGTTACGCTCCAAGCGGGATACCGCATCACCCAAGCCTCCGGGAGTTGGGTAACGATACCCTTCCCCTTTCCACGAGCACGGGTCGTAAACGCCCGGGTGGATGGACAACCCGCCCTGCTCGAGGAGCATGCGGGGGGATGCTGCCTGCACCTGAAGGATCAAGGCCCGCACCTGTTCGAGGCCGAACTATCTTATCCCTGCAAACCAGGATCTCTCTCGGGTTCCATGGCGCAAGCCATCCCACAGATCTCTCTATCCACCGTGCGAGTGCTCCTCCCGAAGAACCAACTCGGCGCGAGTATCCACCCACTCATTGGTAGCGAGTCCGTAACGGACAAGGACGGCAAGAAGCAGGTCCTGGCCGCCATTGGAAAGAGCGCCTTGCTGGAAGTGAAATGGTTCCCTGAGGTCTCCCATGAGCGGCCACCGGTACCAGTAAAGGCCAGTGTCCAGATCCAACACAATGTGGTGGGAAAGGTCGAGAATTGGAGGGCCGGTATCGATCTCCATTTCCAGGGTGAAAAGCGCTCTGAATTTCTGTTTCTACCTCACCCCAGCCTTTCAATCACATCAGTCCAAGCGCCCAATCTGGCTGGTTGGACATGGGTTGACCGAGATGGAGGTCGTGTTCTTCAGGTTCAGCTGCTCGAGGAAGTGGCGGACTCAGCCCACCTGCAACTGACCGCCGAAAGGGTGATGGATGCCACCCAGCGTGAGGTACCTCTCGTCACGTTACCTGGAGTTCTGGAGACCACATTCCAGGTCACTCTACTCTCCGCACCCTGGCTTGATCTGCGTGTCGATACCGGAGACTTCCGCCGCGTGGAAACCCAGCCCCAGACCACACCGGGGATGCATGCAATGGGAACCTATGACACCACCAGTCACACGGGTGTGCTCCGGTATGAAGTCCTCCAACGCCCCCAAGAGGTCACCTGGCGGCTGGATTACCTCTTCCAGGTTTCGAGCCGGAAGATCGAGGAGACGGTGCTGGCCAACCTCGATATCCGGAAGCACCCCCTCTTCCGGATGAGCCTCGCCATCCCCGCCGGGTACCGGTGCGAAAGGATTGAGGGGCAGGACATCAAAGACTGGTGGCAGGAGCCCAGCCAGGCAACCGGCGAGGGACATGTCCAAGTCGATTTCCGTTCAGGCCTTCTGTGCGCCTCCACGATGATCGTACACCTGGTCAACCTCCTGCCCGAGGATCTGGACACCCTCTCCATCGCTCCGGTCCGTTTCATTCCAGAGAGCGAGGACTCCCAAGCCAAAATCGAGGGGACCGTGGTAGTGGCCAGCCACAGCTCCGTAACTCCCCATCCCATTGAAGAAACCGGGTTGGTTTCGACCACTCTCTGCGACGACAAGACCCCGCCGGGCCAATGCCAGGTGGGAGGCAAACTGGTGGTCTCCCCACCCCTGGAAAAGAAACTCGCTTACCGTGCCCAAACCTCCAACTTCTCGGCGAAGTTCAGCCTCGACCGGACCCCGCTTCGATATGGAGTCGTGTGGGTCACCCTTGCCGAGGCCCATGAAACCTGGATCGCCTACTCCACTCATCTGCAGCTGAAGGTCTTGCAGGGGTCTCTCCGGGCCTGGGAATTCCTCGCACCGGCCGCATTGGGGGAGATCGAGGTCAAGGGTCAACTGGTCAGGGAGGTCTCCTCCCAAGTCGAAGGTGAATCACGCAAGTACAAGGTGCAGATGGATTCCGAGCTCTTCAGTGAGACCACCCTCGATCTCAGCTTCGAGGTTCCAATCCAAGGACCCGCCTCGGTGCCCCACTTCTCCTTCCCAAACGCGGAACGATCCAATGGATACCTTCTGACAGCGAATGAATCGAACTATGAGCTCAAGGTCCAACCCAAGGGGGCACTGGAGAGGGCACAACGCACGGACATCGCTTTCCTTCCACGCGAGACCGGCATCCTCGACAGCTTCAAGGTCTTCCGCGATGACTGGAATCTCGAGCTGGATCTCGCGCATACAGTCTCGGCGGAGACCCTCGATGCCCTCATCGATTGGATAGACCTGGAGACCCTCATCCGGCGGGATGGAACCTCCCTGACAAAGGCCAGCATCCGTATCTCCAACAAGTCTCTCCAATTCCTCTCTATCCAGCTCCCCAAGGGGGCTGATCTGCTCTCTCTCGATGTCGCGGGAGAAGCCTCCGGAGCCAATTCCACCGTGCGTGATGGCGAAAACATCCTCCTGGTTCCCCTCATCAAGACCGCACCCGGCCAACTCTCCTTCGTCATCGACGTGATCTATGAACGCACCCTCAGCGGTCCGTTAGCCTGTATGAACCACCTCGCTTTTGAAGGTCCCAAGATCCTAGACATCCCGGTGGCCCAGACCCTCTGGACCTTTTATGTGCCGGAAGATTACGAGCCCTTCTGGCTCACCGGGAACATGGAGGAGACCACGGAGACAGTACGTGAGTATTCGAAACTGACCAGCCTCGAGGAGGAGCGTCAACAACTCAAGGCTCTTGTCGTGGGAGACTATGACCTGAGCACCCGCCAACGCGCTTATGAGAACTACGAGAAAGCAAGTGCCCAGGTACAAGAACAACAGACAATCCTTGAAGGGCGTAATGTCCAGCAGGAGATTGGCAGTAACCGGCGTTTGAGAGGCAAGGCCCGGGGAATCGAGCAAGAGTTGGGTAAGGTAAGCCAGAAGATCTCCAGCAGCATGGGCCAAGAGGAAGAACTCGGTTTCAAGAGCAAAGTAGAAAGCCTCCAAAGAGAGACCTCCGAGAAGAAGGCCCAGGAGATTTCACGCGGCCGGTCACTCCGCTCCGAGGTGGGTGGCCAAGAACGGAGCTGGTTCTCGAACCTGTTCTCCTCACCCACTCCCTCTCCTTCAGCTCCGCAGGCGGGCGCTGATTACCAGCAGATCAGCTCCAATGCCTACTTTTTTGGAGCGCCCCTCTCAGTCGACAAGAAGGAGCAGACACAAGCTCGCCAGGAGGTATCCAAATACCTCAACCTTTCCCAATCTGAAGAACAACAGGACCTTTATGAATCCCAGGTCAGTACTTCCAACCAAGCCATCGTAAATGACCTGAATCTTCAAGGAGTGACCTCTCTTGATGGCAACCAGATCCAGGGGGGAGCGGGGGTCATGGGGGGTGGTCAGCCAGGCGCGATGTCCGGAATGGGCGGGATGATAGGAGGTGGAATGATGATGCAGGGTGGGGTGATGACTTCACCCCTACCACAAACACCCTCGATCAACGCGCCCATGGGAGAGGTCAAACCAGAAGCCGCGCCAGTCCAGGTTGTCCCCGCGCCTGTCCCCATGCCTCCCTCCCAACCCCCAGCAGAGGTCCACCCCAAGGCCACGGGAGCCTACTCCATCCCCGTACGTTTCCCACGCGAGGGAGTCCCGGTTACTTTCCGCAAGCTTCATGCGGATGCGAAGGTGGGATTCAAAGCCATCGACCAGAAAGTGGGTGAGATCACGTTCAAGATCATCGTGGTGTTGGTGATGGCGGTGTTATTATGGGTTGTGATGAAGGTTTTCTCATGGCCCGCGCTTTGCGAGCATCTGAAGAGACATTGGCGTGTATACCTAGTCATTGGAGGTCTCCTCTTCCTGCTCTTCATTCCTCTCCTGGCCATTCTGGTATTGATTGTAGCCGTGCTCCTTCACTTTGGACGGATCTATATTCGGTCATTCACCGCAGGGCCGGCAAGGTAACCTACCCCCCCTACCCCCCATCCGTATAAGGAAGGGGGAGCGGATAGCCCCCTCTCCTGGTGGGAGAGGGGGTTGGGGGTGAGGTCTTAATGGGAGGTTATTTGCCCCGCATGTACATCAGTAAAGCTGCTGTCACCGCGCCGATCACTCCTCCTAAAACCATGATCATGATTGCTTCACGAGCATAACGCCATGAGAGTATCTTGTGGGCTCCCTGATAAGCCACCGCCACCCAACCTGTGAAGATGACCAGACCCAAGAGATCCCAACAGGCTTGATCAAACATAAAGCCACGATATGCCACACACGCAAGCACACCCATCGAGAGTAGGCTGAAGGCTAAGCGATAGCTGGCATTCTCAATCGCCACGGTACGTTCATCCCGGACCACATCCTGACCAGTCATAAGTTCTCTCCTTGAAGATAAAAAAGGTCATCGACACGTTTTTCGAGTTGACGGCTAAGTAAAAACGCTAAGAGCGCTGAGGGGCAGTACTGGCCGGTCTCAATCGAACTGATGGTTTGGCGAGTCACACCGACTAGCCGGGCGAGTTCCTCTTGCGAGAGGTTCTTCTCTGCCCGTGCCACCTTTAAACGATTCCCAAGACTTGGATTGCTCATGATTCATTCTCGATAAAGATTGTGGCACAGACCTCCATCGATGTCAAGTATACTTGTCATAACGACTAGTATAGCAGTCAATTTGTCTTGCATACTTGGAAACTGGTCCCTTCATGAATAATCCATAGTCTCTTTCCCAAATCAGCGGAGAGTCCTAGCCTTCACCCATAATCACGGCGGTACCTCCAAATCCGATGACTTTGAGGTGAAAGGCCACGATGAACCATCCCGTTTTGTATCTCCTTATCACTTTCGGCCTGGTAATGCTGATCTCCAACAATGCTTCCGGAGAGAGTTGGGTCCTTTCCAGTGAAGACTCACAAATTCAGGTCAACGTGGAAGGCAGTGTTTTATCTGTAAGTGATCTCAGGTGTGTCTCCTCCACACACCCATGGTTGGAGAAAGAGATCCTCATTGAACTTTTCCCAACTGTCTGGGTGGAGGGGAAGGAGATCCATCCCACTTGGGTTTTCAAGACGGGGATCCGTGATGAGAACCTTGGAACTCTCACACTAACCTTTGAGGACAACCAAGCAGGTCTCCTGGTGTTACGTTCGGTGTGGCGCGCGCGGAGTGGGCCGGGACCGATTGAACACTGGCTGGAAATCGAGAACCGCACCGGGAAAACCCTTACCCTCCCACAACAGGACAGCCTCTCCCTGTGCAGCCTCAAACCCTGGAGCCCATCTGAGTTGTGGTGGATCAAACGTGGCGGGAGCAACGCGAGCACTCAGGGGGGAACCTTCTCGGAACCCATGACGGAAAAAACCGACTTGAACCTGGCCAGCAACTGCGAGGATGGAGCCAGTCCCGTACCCTGGCTCGCGGTTCAGGTGGGAACAGAGGAAGGTCTTTACGTGGGTTGGGAATTCTCAGGACTGGGAAGAGTCCAGGCGAAATCTAGCGCTGGGATGGATCTCCAGCTTCGTGTTGGTCTCATCCCAGAGTTCAAAACCGATGTGGAAGCGGACGAGACTTTCCATGTGCCCCCAGCCTTTGTGGGGTGTTACCGGGGCGGGTTGGATGAGGGCGCCTACTCTCTGCACAAGTGGATCTTGAAGCACCTGCGTCCACCGGTTCCGGAGGGAATTCCTGATCCGGTCTTGGCGTACAACCTTTATCTCGATGCGGGTGGCAACAAGGCCACCGAGGCGGATGTCCTCCGTAGCGCCGCCTTCTGTCATGACCTCGGATTCGAAGCCTTCATGCCGGATGCGATGTGGTTTCCGGAGTGTGGTGACTGGCGTTGGGACCCAACCCGTTTCCCAGTGGGAATCAAACCCATCGAGGAGTTTGTGCACAGCCAGGGGATGAAACTGGCGTTGTGGTGCGCCTGGACCAATGGCGGTGTTTCTCCAGATCCGGGCGCGCTCAGTGTCCGTGGACCAGCGGGAAATCCCGCGTGGTTCAGTGAGGACTTCCCACCCGAATGGAAGCCAGGTCCCTTTTATGGAGGACGGATCTGCCTGGGCTGCCCGGAAGCCAAGGAATGGGAGCGCGAGAAGACCCGGTGGCTGGTATCAAACCACACACTCGATTACCTGAAACATGATTGCGGTCCGATCACCAACACCTGCAACAAGACCGGTCACCGTCACCACTATGGCACCGATGCAAGTTACTGGGCCACCATGGGTTACTACGAGATCATGGAGGGGTTACGCAAGGAATTTCCCGGTCTGCTCTTAGAGAACTGTTCGGGTGGAGGGCACATCAAAGACTTCGGCTCTATCCAACGCACTCACTACACAGTCACCACCGACACGCTCTCAAACCTGCCCGACCGTCAGAGCATTTACGACTCCACCTTCGCGTTTCCCCCAATTTTACTACAGGCCTACACCTACGAGCGCAATTACCCGGTCCCCGGCGATGATCCCAACCACTTCCTGTGGCGCAGTGCGATGATGGGAGCCTGGCAGATCGATCCCACCAACACCCAGATCTGGACCCAGGAAGAAAAGCAGTCCGCCATCCGCGATGCCCAGATCTACAAGGAGTGGATCCGTCCGATGCTCCCGGATGTGAAGGTGCATCATATCCTGCCCCGCCCGGATGGGGTTCACTGGGATGGAATGTTTTACTGGAGCCCCAGCCTCAAACGTGGCACGCTCTACATCTTCCGTCCAGATGCCGAAGATCAGAACAAGGTGGTCCCGCTCAAGGGACTCGAGGCTACGAAGGAGTACCGGGTGTGGAGCGAAGATGGGTCAGTTTCCGAAACCCGCTGTAAAGGTTCCGATTTAATGACGCAAGGCATCGAGGTCAAACTGGCCAACCGATATAGC
>CAYRBI010000225.1:0-7651 GCA_964422415.1 uncultured bacterium
ATTTGCCCGGCATTATACGGTGGATTCCCAATCACCACCGTAATTGGCGCTTGTTTCTGCCGGTTAACCCGCTCCGTATTCTTTTTTGTGAAAAACTCAAATCCATTTTGCTGGTGCTCAGCCATATCCAGCGTGTCCACGAAACATAAGCCCTCGAAGGGTTCATATCTTCCCGTCTGTTCGTAGTAAGCGTGCTCGATATTCAGTGCCGCGATGTAGTAGGGCAGGAGCATGATCTCATTGGCGAACAACCGGTGCTTGTAAACAGCCGGGAGTTTGGCCTTGGGGATGCGGCGGATGAGGTTGACGATGAAGTTGCCGGTGCCGGTGCAGGGATCTATGATGCAGACATCTTCATCCCAGAGATTTTTTCCAAACTCCTTTTCCAATACCTCGGCCACACTAGCGCACATGAAGTTCACGATCTCTTGTGGTGTGTAGACAATCCCCATGGTATCGGCCAGTTTGACCGAATAGCCCTGGAAGAAACGTTCATACACCGTGTTGAGGAAGTGCTGTTTGTCGGTAAAATCGGACATGGTCCGTGCGGCATGCTCAATAGCGATATAGAAACGGTCCAGTTCCTTGAGATAGGTGTTGCGGTCGAAGCTCTCACTGGTCATGGCGAGCATGACCTTCTCGATTTCGACGGCGATGGCGTTGCGCCGGATGAATTCGGGATTGGAGAAGATCTCGCGGATCAGACGTTCGGTAAGGATGTGCTGGATGAGCATCTCATCGACCGCCGCTTGCGCGAGATCGGGGTTGAGGCTGACACGGCACAGTTCAAAGAAGTCACTGAAGGCTTTCTTGAAAGCGGAGTTGGTTTGGTGGGCCTGTTCGATCTTCTTGGCCAATCCCTCGGCCAGGTCGGGGACACGGTTTTTGAACTCCTCGATGGCCTGCTCGAACTCCTCGATATCGGGTTCGGTATAACGGAAGAACTCGGTGAGGAGCTCGGCCAACTTGGCCGGATCCTTCATGTCGACAGCCATCACTCGAAGACCGTTTTGATAGAGGATGGCGGTGGCGTTATCCTCGAACAGGGTGTTGGTGAGGGGATAACCGGCCTTGTGTTTCTTCTCGATCTCCACCTCGAGGTTGTCGTTGGTGTCCTTGGCTTCCCAATACCCACGAACCAGGTTCATGCCATCCTTGAGGGTTCCATCCGGGCGGATCGTCTTCCCATTGACCTTCTTCTCTTGCTCCGAGATGAGAGTCCACTCATGTTCTCTGCCAGCTGCTGTGAGCAGGTTCTGGAAGGCCGGGCGGGTGCCCATCTCGAAAGAGACTTGTTGGTGGGCCAACTCCTGTAAATGTTCGTAGTAGGCCTCGATGAACTTGGAAAGTTTGGACTTATGAACGTGTGGTGTGGAATCGGGAGACATAGTGGGGATCGTATCGCGGCAAGAATGGGTAGGCAACGTCCTGATTCGTTTTCCCCGTTGACACCCCCTTTCCCCGGACTACAGTGAAAGGGTAAAAGTTATGTGAGGATCCATTATTGACCTGACTTTGTGGTATGGCGTGTGTTATCCGGGAGGGTAGGCCAGATAGGTCACCCACTCCCATCTCCCTCTTTCTCGAATGTCTGAAGGTTCCCCATCCGCCATTTCAATTTCATGAGGAGCTGTCATGATCACTCAACCTCGCATCCTCTTTACCATGACCCCCAAGCCCTACCGGGCGCTGGTCGATTATGCTCATCCCTTCGACCTTTTCGGGGGACGGTTGGGGGCGTTTCAAGGGCTCTTCACCCTACACTCACTGAATCGTCCCGTAGCGCTCCATCTCCTGGCACAGCATGTCCCCTTTCCCGCCAAGGTGCTGGAGTTCCCCTCCGAAGACGAACTTAAGGAGGAGATCCGCAAAGGTTATGAGTTCATCGGTATCCAGGTTCACTCCAACATGGAGTTCCACAAAGCCATGGATGTCTGCCAGTGGATCCGGGATCTATCGCCCTCTACCCAGATCATCTTGGGCGGACATGGGGTCACCTGTTATACAGAGGAGTTCCTCTCCAAGAAGGAAGTCGAGAGTCTCGCGGATCATGTCTGCTGGGGAGATGGGGTTGCGTTCATCCGTAATCTCTTCGGTTTACGCGGCGAAGTGGACCCGGTCCTGCCACCGATGGAGTTCTACTTGGAGATGATGCCCGAAAAGGTCAGCAAGGCCGGCGTCATCGTGCCGGGAGTTGGCTGCAAGAACCGTTGTCCCTTCTGCGCCACCGGTCACTTTTTCGATGGCAAGTTCATCCCCCTGCAATCCTCCGCGAGCATCTACCGGGTCATGGAGAAGACTCAACAACGCAACCATGCCATGGACCGTTTCGCTCTCTTTGATGAACTCTTCCTGTCACGCGAGGATGAGGTCCGGGATTTGGGTGGGCGTCTCTACCAAGGGGGACAGACCAACATTTCGAATGCCTCCTACTTCACCTTCTCCGACTTCAAGAGCATCAGCCAATATGACCCGGATGACCTGGTCCGCTGGGGAGTGGGGCGCGTGTTCATGGGGGTGGAGTCCATCACTCACCCCCTCGCCAAGACACGCGGCATTGATCTCAAAGGGATGATTCAAAGCTTACACTCGCGCGGGATCGAAACCATCCTCTCGCTCATCTTCGGCATGATTCACCACACCCGCGAGACTCTCCAGGAGGAGATGAACACCTTCCTGGGTCTGGAGGGGGTCTACAACCAGGTGACCATCGAGACTCCACCCGTCGGAACTCCCAACTGGAGCCTCTTCAAAAAGCAGGGGCGGATCGATGAGACCTTCCAACTCGAGGATCTGCATGGGTACTCGACCGCCTATTTCCACCCCAACTTCGCCAAGGGGGAGATTCTGGAGTTGGCCAAGAAATTCCAGAAAAGGCTCTTCCAGGAGAAAGGGCCGGGAATCCTCAAGGCCATCGAGGTGGAACTCAATGGTTATGAGTATTGCGTGAACCATGCGGATGCCTTCATCCGTTCCCTTAAGGCCGCCTTTTTCGCGCGGAGTCTCAGAAATCAAGCGCCCCTACTGGCGGTCATCGAAGAGCGTGCGGAGGAGGAAGGAGTCCGTTTACGCGCCAAGCGTGCCGTGGAACGTTACTTGGCTCTGTTCGGCAAGGCCGACGCACTCTTCCGCAAGAAAGCTGAGCGGTTCTTACGGCGTCACGACCATGAAGCCGCTAAGCGGGCGGAAGAGGAGCCGGCCAATCCTCCTTACCCCTACTTCAGCATGAACACGCTGGAGACTTGGTATGGAATGGGCGGCTGGAACACGGGACCCTTGCTCTCGCTCGAGCCCGTGGTGGGATAAGCCCTCCGTGGGTGTGGCACTTGGGTATTCACCCTATTTCAAGGGAGGTTCCACCAAAGATCTTTTCCATATTGATCTCCGGTTCCCCCTGGGAATACATCCGGCCGCAACAAAACACCTGGTGCATCTCATGCCGCTTAACCAACCGGTCCGCCTCCTGGTTACAATCGGGTATGTCCAGAAACAGGAGCTGCCCCGGAACCACCGCGGACAAGCCTTGAAACAGGTTCTCCGCGGTCTCTGCCGTATCGGCAAAGAGAGGACCGATCTTGTGACCCTGGAAACAAGGACGGATCACGCCATAACCCTTCAAAACGCCTCCCTCGTGGAAAGCCAGGCTGGTGGCTCCGGATTGGTGGATCCATTTTTTCAGGAAGATAGGTCTTGGAGCGGGGAAGCACTGACGGTCATACGCCATCAACTGCTCAAAGGGGATTGAACTCAGGGGGAGAAGATTCTGGGGTGCGGAACCACCTCCCACCCCCTCATAGCGCAAGGTTTGGTATGCCAAGGTGGCTCCCAGCCTCTTATATCCCTCGACCCGTTCTAGAACCCCATCCAGTCCCACATTGCAACCACTCAAGCGCTTCATCGCGGCCAGCAGGAGGGGCATCCCGTATCCGTGATCACGTTCCCCTTTCTTCACAATATAGAAACCGATGAATCCAAAGGTGTCGTCATATCTCACAGCCGAGATGGTTCCGACTGGCTGGCCATCCATCTCCGCTACCAGGAAACCCTCCGGATCAGCGGCATGGAAACCCGCTCCATCTTGTAACCCTGGATTCCAGCCTTCCTGCCGGGCCCACTCGATGGGCAGGTCCATTTCCTCCACCCGCAAGGAGCGGATATGGTATTTGTCTACCATTCTTTGACCTTCTTCCTCAGAACCGAGGACACCTGATCCAGGGCCACACGGTCCTGCTGTGTTGTGTCACGGTGGCGGATAGTGACCGCCTGGTCATTGAGAGAATCGAAATCGAGTGTGATGCAGAAGGGAGTCCCGACCTCATCCTGACGGCGGTAGCGTTTACCGATGCTCCCGGTGACATCGAAGTCGGTACGGAATCCATCCCCGCGTAGTTCGGTTTCGAGCCTCTTAGCCGGCTCGATGAGGGTGTCCTTTTTGGAGAGCGGGAAGACCGCCACCGAGATGGGAGCGATGTTGGGGTGGAACTTAAGCACGGTACGTGTTTCGCGTTTGTGGTTCTCGCCCTCCTCCTCGATCTCCTGGTATGCCGCGCAGAGGGCCATTAAGACTGAACGGTCTACACCCGCCGAGGTTTCGATGACTTTTGGGATGAAACTCTCGTTGGTTTCGGGATCGCGGTAGGTGAGATCCTTGCCGGAGTGTTTGGAATGCTGCGAAAGGTCAAAGTCGCCCCGGTTGTGGACTCCCTCGATCTCCTGCCAACCCATTGGGAAGAGGTAGGTCACATCGGCCGCGGCCTTAGCGTAATGCGCAAGTTTTTCCGGCGGGTGAGGAGCCCATTGAAGGTCCTCTTTGGGGATACCCAAGACATCTGTGTAATAGTTGAAACGGACATCGCGCCAGTGTTCATACCACTTGTCATCCTCATCGCGTGGAATGAAGAACTGCATCTCCATCTGCTCGAACTCGCGGGAGCGGAAGATGAAGGCCTTGGTGACAATCTCGTTGCGGAAAGCCTTGCCGATCTGGGCGATGCCGAAGGGCACCCGCATCCGGGTGGTTTGCTGGACATTCTTGAAGTTCACAAAGATGGCCTGGGCGGTCTCGGGACGCAAGTAAACTACATCCGCTGTCTCCTCCACCGCGCCGACATGGGTCTTGAACATCAGGTTGAATTGGCGTGCTTTGGTGAGTGTACCCATCTCCGTTGCGTCAGGCCCCAGGACGCGTCCATACTCCGCCTCGCTTATTTCGGGCAGGGCAATGACTTCAAACTCCTCGAGTTTGGTTCCCTTGGCGTGTTTCTTAATCTTCGCCTCGGCTGTCTCAGGATTCCCCTCCTGGAAGGCATAGAGCGGCAGGTCGGTCCGGCTGGTATGCCGGTAGACCATGAGCTGGTCATAACGGTAGCGGTTCTTGGTTTCCTTGCAGTCCACCAGGGGATCATGGAAGCCGGAGACATGTCCGCTGGCAACCCATACCTCCGGGTGCATGAGGATCGAGCCATCCATCCCCACCACATCCTCACGGGAACGGACCATGAAGTTCCACCAGCAGTTCTTGATGTTCTGCTTGAGTTCCACCCCGAGCGGGCCGTAATCCCAGCAGGCCCCCAGTCCGCCATAAATCTCGCTTGATTGGAATATAAATCCACGCCTCTTCGAGAGAGAGACGATTTGGTCGAGAGTCACCTTCGTGTTCTGCATCATTCCATTCCTTCGCCTAGTATGAGTGTCTCAGAGGGGCAAACTTTAGCAGGAATGGAACATTGGGTGTATGGGAGCGCATTGCTTCATCTGGGATGCAACAGAATGCGTCCCTCCATGGAGGGACCCGCTCCGTCGGGTCCATGACCGCCGGTTTTCTGGAACCTCTTGCGCTTAGCGCCATTTGAAGCAAGATTGCTTTATTCCTGTTGGAATTGAAGAGACTCTCCTCTCAGAGGGGGCGAGACACCTTCCAGCGGAGATATTCAGAGGATCAAGGAGAAGGACTCCATGTCGGGAATCAAGACCTGGCTTAGAGAAGGATGGAAGGATTTCACTTACCAGAAGGGGGTGCTCTGTTGCGAGGAGGTGCCTCTCCCGGAGATCGCCCAGACAGTGGGGACACCTTTTTATGCCTATAGCTCCCGGTCGATCCGGCGTGCTTACCAATCCTATGAGGAGGGCTTTGGTTCGCGGGCGCATCTGATCGCGTATGCCATCAAGGCCAATGAGAATCTGGCGGTGACCCAGTTCCTGGCTCAATTGGGCGCGGGCGCGGACATTGTCTCAGTTGGCCAGCTCTACCGTGCGCAGGTCGCGGGGATTCCGGGGCACAAGATCATGTATTCAGGAGTGGGCAAGACAGACCGTGAGATCCGCGCGGCTCTGGAGGCTGGGATCCTTTTCTTTAATGTTGAGTCGGAGGAGGAATTACACCGGATCGCGGAGATTGCGGCGGAAGTCAAAGTCCGCGCGGGAATCGCGGTCCGTATCAATCCTGATGTAGATCCCAAGACCCACCCCTACATCTCCACTGGCATGAAGGAACACAAATTCGGTGTTGAAGTGCCTTTGGCAATGGAACTCTACCACAAGGCCGCCGCGCACGAGTGGCTGGAGGTGCGCGGTATTCAATGTCACATCGGCTCGCAGATCACCGATCCCGCCCCGCACCGGGAAGCCCTGGCTAAGGTCTTGGAGGTCCGGAAAGCCTTACTCAAAGAAGGGATCGAAACCCGCTATGTGGATGTAGGCGGAGGCCTTGGTATCCAATACTCACAGGAGGAACCTCCTTCGCCAGAGGAGTTCGCCAAGGGATTGCTGGAGGTGGGTGGGGATACCGATGTGACCTGGATAATCGAGCCGGGACGATCGCTTGTCGGTGATGCGGGAGTGCTGGTTTGTCAGGTCCTTTACCGTAAACCCCATGGTGGCAAGCATTACACAATTGTTGATGCCGGGATGAATGATCTCATCCGTCCCGCCATGTATCAGGCGTTTCATCCGATTCTGCCCGTCAAGGAGGCCGCTGCCGATGCGCCCCTCTCCGCGACCGAGGTGGTGGGTCCGATCTGTGAGTCCTCCGACCAGTTCGCTTGGGAACGGGAGCTGCCTCCCTTCAAGCAGAAGGACTTGATGGCGATCCTCTCGGCCGGGGCCTATGGTTCGGCGATGTCCTCCAATTACAATGCCAAGCCTCTCTGCGCTGAGGTCTTGGTCGATGGAGATCAATGGCGGGTCATCCGCCGCAGGCAGACCATTGAGGAACTGGTCGCTTTCGAAAGGGATTACTTGAATGAGGGCTGAGAATCCGCCTAGGATGGTTCAGGGGATCTCCCAGGATCAGATCCAGGGGGCAAAAACCCGTTGAACTGTTAGGCTTTACGCTTCTGGTTGCATTTTGCTAGTGACAGGTATCACTGGATTGAAGTATAATTGAAGAGCGATTGTTGGATTTCCTTGAATGGAAGTTTCATAAGGTGAAAAGGTGTTTCCGGGAGAGGTAAAAGAGCCAGAATCCCCGGTGGATCACCTCCCGGAAGTGAGCACTCAATCAAGTACTTTTACCTTGATTTAGATGCAGATGGCTGCTTGACAGAGAGGTCTGGTAAAGACTATTCTTCCTTTGAGTCTGCGGGCGAATAGCTCAGTTGGCTAGAGCGCCTGCCTTACAAGCAGGAGGTCACAGGTTCGACCCCTGTTTCGC
>CAYRBI010000226.1:0-7538 GCA_964422415.1 uncultured bacterium
TGTGGCCCAGGGTGACTCGTTCCGAGGGGGGCGGCGATTGTGCATTCCCAAAAACTCTTGCGGGGATGATGCAGGGGGCCGTGAGAAGGGCACCGGTGGAGACCTTCACGAACTGACGCCGGGTCCAGCCAAGACGCTTCATCGCAATGACTCCTTTCAGATGAAACCTCACCCCCCCCACCCCCCCCCTGGCGGGGGAGGGGGGGTGGGGGGGCAAGATCACCACAACCAAACCATAAACAATCCTTCTCTTACTCCTCCGCGGGGACCCCCACCTGTGTCCACAAGGTCAGGTTGGTAAGGTCCCTTGGTTTCCGTTCAAACACACACCCAAGACCATACGCAATCAGGAACAGGAAGATGTTGACAAACAGACCCGTGTAGTAAGTGTGGAAGGGATGGGCAAGCCAGGTGGCCAGACCGTCCGGCAGTCCACAGGTTTCCATGTACCAATCCCTGGTGATCCACTTGAGCTCGAGAATCGCGGCATACGCCGAAAAGAGGATCGTGACGAAGATGGCGAAACCGACTGTCCGCCCATTTCCGCGTGTGGTCAGGAAGCCAAGCATATAGATCCCCAGCAGCCCCCCTCCCAAGATCGCGCCGAGCTTCGAGCCAGTGTCTTGCAGAGTGAGTTTACTCATGTTCAGGAAGAGGGTCGCACCGCCCATCATCAGGATTACACTGGCCGCCGAGAGGATCCGTGCCACCAGCACATAGTGTTTTTCATTACGGCTCTTGGCGATGTGACGGCGGTAGATGTCGGTCACCCCCACAGCGGAGATGGAACAAACGCTCGAGGCGGAGGCGGACATGGCTGCTGAAATAATTCCCGCGATCACCAAACCCAACAGCCCCGAGGGGATCGCAGTCACACAGAAGTAGGGGAGGATGGATTCCGCCTTCATGCCGGGTGCGCCCGCGAGGATCGCCGCGGCGGTCGGATCCGGATGCTGTTTGAAGTAGACATAGATACTGGTGCCCAGGAACATGAAAAAGGTCCAGGTGGGGACGCTCAGGAAGCAGCAGATCCAGATTGAACGGGTGGCCTCCTTGGGATTCTTGGCACTGACATACTTCTGGATCACATTCTGGTTGCTGCTGTATTCGGACAGCCAGCCGCACAACCCCAGGATGAACATCATCAGGATGGACTTGTCACTGATGGAGAACCAGGGCGAGTGCACCAGTTGCCCGGTGTCCATGTTCAGGTCTCCAGCCATGAACTTGCCATCCGCCCAGGCGGTCGAAACGATGGTTGATATACCACCGTCGATCCCGCCCACCACGGTCTTGAGGCACAGGAAGGCTCCAAACCAGAGCACAAAGGCCTGGATGAACTGAGTCCATACAATGGCTTTGATTCCACCGAGAACCGTATATGTGCCAATGACCAGCCCACCGATGAAGATGCACATGTAGGGAGTAGCCCCGGTCATCTGTTGGAAGACCAGGGAGACCAGGTAGAGGATGGTGCTGATACGCAGGATCTGCCCGAGTAAGAAAGCGCACGAGGCATACATTCTCACACCCGGTCCGAAACGTCCTTCGAGGTACTCGAAGGCGGAGGTGCAACGGGTACGCCGGAAAAATGGCAGGAAGATCTTCGAGGCGGCATAAATTCCAAAGGGAAGCATAAAGGCTGGCAGGAGGCGCAGGTAAGCGGTCTTGTACGCATCAGCCGGATAGGCCACCACCGTGATCGAACTGATCGAGGTGGCGAACATCGCCAACCCCAACAACCAGGCTGGGAACGACCGGTTGCCCACGAAGAAGGTCTCCGTGGACTTGTTAATCCGTGCGAAAATGGGTCCCACCGAGGCGAGTATGCAGAAATAGACACCCAGAATCGCCCAATCCAACCCCCCAAAATGAGAAGTCATGCCCTTCTTCCTCCCGTGCACCACAAAGATGTTTGTGAGGGACCAAGCCCTCGATCACAAGAGACAAGCAGCAACGCCTGGACCGGGCGGGAGTCCAGCCGGAAAAACAATGGAGAAAAGTCTAGAGGGTTTGGAGATGAAGGGAAACGGGGGTGTCACCATTTATTTGAAACTTTCTTCTTCCTTGCCATAACACCCTACTTACGCTATCTTCCAATTCTTACATTCTTCATACGAAACAAGGAGGTTCCCATGTTAAGGAATGTCTACCTCACCATGCTTCTTTTTCTTTGTGTAGCGGCCAGTACTCACGGCCAACCAGTCCTATCGCCACCCGATTTGAGTGGATATGCGCAGGTGCTGTATGTCTCCGTGACCACGGGTTCGGATAGTACGGGAGATGGGTCTCAAGCAAAGCCCTGGATGAGCCTGACCAACGCACTGACCCAGATCACCGATGCGTCTCAGACCAAGACCTATGCGGTATTGATTGCTTCAGGGACATACACGGGAACGGGTGATGTGGCCTTTACGATGAAGTCATGGGTGGATTTGTATGGGGGGTATTCGGCTACTATGTGGACCAGAGGAGCCAAATCTACGACGGTCCTGGATGGTCAGGATACTCGTAGGGTAGTGAAAGCGGCTTCTCATGCTCGGGTGGATGGATTTCATGTCCGTAGGGGCCATACGACAATCGCTGGAGGAGGAATCTACCTGGACAGTATTTCATCGGCCACTATCGCGAATTCTACCTTCACAGAGTGTTCGGCAACGGATGGGGGCGGGTTAAACAGCGTTAAGTCCACGGCAGTTTTTTCCCATTTGGCATTTGTGGATAACTCTGCAGACACGGGAGGGGGGTTGTGCATGGATTTGCGTTCCTCCATACGGCTGGATCAGTGCGTCTTCAGAGAGAACTCCGCGGTAAATGGTGCGGGATTGTACTTGGGCTTGTGGGACAATCACCCGATAACCGAAGTCTTCACACAGACAATACGGAATTGCAGCTTTACCGCAAACAATTCCTCCTCCATTGGGGGAGGGATGTTTTGCGGAAGTGTTCCCTTGGAACTCGTTTCCTGCAACTTCACCAACAACACCGCGACCAGCTCTGGTGCTGGATTCGCACATTCGGGTAATCAAACAGCCGACGTAGCTAATTGCCAAATAGTCGACAATACCTCCAACCAAATGGGGGGTGGCATCTGGATCTCGAATTCACCCATCAACCTTGTCCGTTGTACTATTAGAGGAAACTACGCAAAGAACACGGGAGGAGGTCTCTATTTCACTGGTGGTATCATTTCAGTAACTGATTGCAGCATTCTCGATAATGGCGCCTACTATGAGGGCGGAGGAGTCTATTCAGACAACCTATCAGACCTGAGGTTTTCTCGCTCGTGGGTGGCATCAAATACTACCAAAAGAAATGGAGCAGGAGCTTATATCGACCATGCCACAAGGACAATAATGATTGATTGCGTCATTTCTGGAAATACAGCCCAGAAACAAGGTAGTGGCCTCTACATTTCAAGAACCAGCGCACAATTCTCCAACTGCATCTTCAGGAGCAACACCGCGACCATGGATGGAGGGGGACTTGTGCTCCAGAGCTGTACATCCCCCGTCCTTGCAAATTGTGTTTTCACGGATAACCGTGCCTCATCTGGCGGGGCATTAGGAACGTACCTGTCGTCCACAACCATTTACAACTCAGTCTTCTGGAATGACCTACCAGATGAGGTCAAGAAACTCTCATCAACTCCCATCCTGAACTTCTGCGATATCATGGGAGGCTGGACCGGCTCCGGAGCCAACAACCTCGACTCCGACCCCCTCTTCGTTGATCCCGCTAATGGTGATTTCCACCTCCAGGAAACATCACCCTGTATCGGGAAGGGCATCGGCCCCACGGCGAACACATCGGTCCCCACCACCGACATCGATGGCGACCTGCGTTCCGGAGCCACCTGCGACATTGGCGCGGATGAATTCACCGCGCCCACACGGATCGTGGATTGGGCGAATTATTAAAAGATCTTGGATTCCCTCCTGCGAGGGAATGACGAGGATCAATGCACCTCTACCTCGATATCGTTGTCTGTCACCCGGCGCAGGATCACCTGCTGGTCTCCAAACCGGTAAGAGATCTCATCGGCACGTCCCCGGAAGGCGATGTATTGCACCAGGGTCTCCTGCGAGGAAAAGTCATCCGTCAACACAAACCGTCCCTTGCCCTGAGGGATGACACTCACACCGCTCTCCCAGGATGTAAATCCATACTGGCGTGCGAGAGGTCCCCAGGCAATGCAGATGGCTCCCTCATCCACACACTTGCGTATCGCCGTCATGGTCTCCTGGCTGACCCGTTTGCCAGTCAGGAAGAGGAGCGGGATCCCCTTGAGCCGTTCGTAGCTCACGAAATCATCAAAGACGACCACCCCATTGAGGGGCACAAAGAAGGAATGCAGCCCCGAGCTGACCGGATCGTTCAAATAAGAGGGGGTAATTTCGTTGTGATAGTGGGGGTCATTGGCTGGCCCGGCGCAAGTGTTCTTGAAATAGGTGAGTCCATCGGTCCCGGTCTTCCCGTAGGTCAGCAGATTCCAGATCGAGAGCCAGGCCCGTGTATCCGCATTACCAATCAGGTTGGGGGAACCATAGAGATTCTTGATACCAACTGACCTCTGCCCGAAGTCGCCATCCTCAAAACGGATGATCGCGGTGGTGGGATGAAGATCGCGGAATGTATAGGAACGGGGATGGGCTGGCAGATAAGTGCGGCAGAACCACTTCAAAATCTCACCATGGGGTGTGAGCTGATATCTGTCAGGGCTAATCACATTCACCAGCGAGAAGGGGGTTCCCTGCTTTCCCGCGGGGAGCAGGTTGTAGCCCGAGCCCTCCAGATAGACCCGGTCCACGCCCATCCAATAGGCGAACAACAGGTTGGCGCGGATCTCTTCGGAGGTGTGGCCGGGTACCAACTGGTAATACCACATGTCACAATCAGCCCACAGCTCCCGGTCATACTCGAGCGCCGCCCCCAACCCAATCGCCAGGCTGACCGGGGAGTAGAACTCCTTGCAGATTTTTGGACAGGGGATAAAGCCCGTGCGTGCGGCCAAGTGCAAGAGGTTGGGCCAAACATGTGTGGCGATTACACGCGGAGCGCCCAGCGAATCGAAATGTCCCTTCAAGCGTTGGTAGCCCTCCGAAACCTGGTCATAAGCATTGAAGAGATCACTGAATTTAGAGGCATCCGCTAACATGAATTCCGTTGGGGTGGCCGCGAACTCTGGGTGGAGGAGACGGATATGAGCCAATTCATCAAACAAGACTCCGAGATAACGCTTGTCTCCCCCTTGAAGCGCGGTACGGACCGATTCATCGGCTGGATTCCGGTGGTGACAAGCATGGGCGAACTCGAAATTCAAACGCTGGCAGAGATCCATCATCCCCCGATTGGTTTCCTGCTCGGGGAGATCGGAGCCAGGCGCATTGGCCAAGTAGTAGTTGATCCAAGAGATCCCCATGTCGCGCAGGGCATTCTCCACCGCCGGAACGGCTGGAATCTGTCCAGGCATCTCGATTCCTATTCGAAAGGTGCCGCTGGTGATCGTTTCTGAAGCAATCAACGCGGCGGCCAGGAACGTAACTAACATGGAGATTCCTCCTTTATTTGGGTTTCTCTGATTCTCCGCCCGGCATCATTTCCATGACAGGGCCAATCATATGATGCCAGGCCGATGGAGAGAATCACCGGACACACAACAAGCTTCAGATGAGATGGGATGTCCAGTAAGAAAGGGCTGCCAAGCGTTTCGGGCGTCCGCTATTATCTGAGAATCCATTCCCTATGGAGTCTTTTTATGTTCCTTTTCCTCTTGAGATCGATGGCGCTCATTCTCCTGCTGACTCTTTTGAGCCTGTCAGGGATCTGTGGTGACCTGCGTGATATCCTGGGAGTCACCCACACCGGCGGTAAGTACTCATTCACCGATAAACCTTACCTGATCGAGGGGGCGGAAAAGGTTCAAGAACTCGGCTGCCGGACCATTAAACTCTGGTTCAGCGATGTTGTTAAGCAATACCCTTTTCACTCCCAGTGGCCGGAATATCACTCATTGGCGGAACTGGCTCAGACCCCATACTTCCAGACGGTCTTCCAGATGCCCTTCAAGACCTACATCCTGGAAACCTTCGCGGTGGGACTCTCCGACCAGAACTGGCGCGAGGGGATGACTCCGGAACAGGCGCTGCAAGAGCAACGTCAATTCGCGGATCTCACCCGGTACCTACTCACCACCTACCGTGGCACAGGCAAGACCTTCATCTTGCAGAACTGGGAGGGGGATTGGGCCGCACGAAATGGGTTTGATGAGAAGAAAGCGATCCCACAGAAAACCATCGAGGGGATGATTGCCTGGTTCAATGCGCGTCAGGAGGGAGTCGATCAGGCGCGCAAGGAAATCCCGGATAGTGGTGTGAAAGTCTACCACGCCGCCGAGGTCAACCGGGTCAAGATCGCGATGGAAGGGATGCCGAATGTGGTCAATGCGGTTCTGCCACATACCCATAATGATCTGGTTTCGTATTCCGCCTGGGATACTGAGAGTGATCCTGTCCTCTTCCCCAAAGCGCTCGATTTCATCGCCGCCAACACCCCCGACAGTGCGGCCTTTGGAGCAAAGAACCTCTACATCGGCGAGTATGGTCTTCCAGAAAATGACTACAAACAGGAAGTCTTGGAGTTGACCGTCAAGAATGTCGTCGAGACCTGTCTCCAGTGGGGCTGCCCCTACATTGTTTACTGGGAGCTCTACTGCAATGAACCACGCCATGAACCTGTCATCAAGAATGAGGATGCCCGTGGCTTCTGGCTGATCCGTCCCGATGGATCAAAGTCCTGGCCATGGGGGTATCTGCAGGGGAAGATGGAGATATATCCATAGGTTTGCCGGTGTGAATTCACTGAGAGGAGGTGGACGTTCCCAGTTGATCTCCCTATACTATCACTAGGTTCCATCTGTCTATCTGATTGTTTGTGCTGGCATCTTTCCATCCAGGAGAAGACCTATGCGCACCTTCAGGATGTCCTTTCTTGCATTCTTTCTCATCCTCGGAATGGCGGCCCTCCCCTCCTGGGGGGTAATCGTGACCCTCCACGAAGGGGACTCCATCCAAGCCGCCATCGACAGCGCCACAAATGGATGTGAGATTGTTTTGGAGAAGGGACTGTATCACGAGGGAATCACCTTCCGTGGCAAAGCAGTGACCTTGCGGTCGACTGATCCGGAGGACTCCTCCATCGTGGCCGAGACAATCCTGACCGGATTGAATACCAATGAGACGGAGTTTAGGGCACTTGTCAACTTCACTAGCCATGAAGGACCGGACTCGATCCTCTCGGGTTTGACTATCACTCAGGGATCGCTAGCGGAAGGAGGGATCTCAATCAAGAACGCAAGTCCCACCCTTCGGAATTGTGTAATCAGCTACAACAATTCATCGACAGGAGGAGGGGGTATCACCTGTAACAATGCTTCGCCGGTCATCCTTAAAACGATCTTCAAGTACAACCAAGGAAAGCTCGCGGGGGGACTCGCGCTCAGTGGAACCTCTCGCCCTTCGCTGGATAACTGTGTTTTC
>CAYRBI010000227.1:0-7526 GCA_964422415.1 uncultured bacterium
GCCCCGTCTCAACCCCCGAAATTTCTATATTTCCTGGGAAGGTTAGCATAGGTGGAGTACGAAGTAATCGCACTTTCGGGTCTTCTCGGTAGAAGATCCCATCGGTTGTGAAGTTGGAGAGTGCCTCGCGACTCCCCCCGGGTGGCCATTCCACCATTCGTGAGAAACTGTGCTGGCCGATCCCTGCTACCAGTCCCTCCAGTTGTGCGTGACATAAAGCCAGAACACAACTTGAAGCATGGGGTCTTTCGGGAATACCTGCTTTTGGTTGATTCTTTCGTGTGGAAGAAACGATTCCAGCCGATTCCAGGCCGGAATCGGGGGCAAGCAGAACGTGGGCCTGCCTAACGTTTCAGAAACTCGTCGAGGCCGAAGGCCAGTTCCAACACATTACCAATTGGAACTTGAGTGGGAAGCGATTGCCGCAATTGCTGGGCAACTTCACGGCTGGTGGCTACAACCGCAACCGGCATGTCTGCTTTCTGGCATTTCCGTATATTCGCTTCCACATCGGACTTGCCGGTCTCTACTTCTATGGCTTTGGCCCCTTTGGCAGTCCGGACCATGACATCCACGGTTCCACCCGTAGCCAATGAGGCTTCAACCTCTACAGAAAATCCCTGTTCCCGTAGGTCGGCTGCAATAGTGTGCTTCCAATACTCATGCTCAAGCCCACCATGGCGGGGCGGGACCTCACCGATCCCGGTCTCTACGGCTAGGAGAGAACGCCCCTTGGCGGTGAGGTCCAGGAGGACCACCACGCCGGAGCGAGTCGCCACGCGGATTTGCGCGGCCAGCGACTGCTGGATAATGCTGTCTTTCAAATGGTTACCTTTACGGCGGCTGGTCCGCAGCCGCCGGTACCGTTCCACCATCCCGCTGTAGGGATGATGCAGGATATCCAGCAGCAGGTCCCGCACCGATTCCGTAACCGCCGCTTCTGTTTCTTCCTGATTCGGAACACCTCCCGTAACGTGATTTCCGCCCTCTGGCGTGTTCCTTGAGTTGGTATCGCTGGAATAGGTTCGCATGTGCGCTTGGACTTCCTCATCCGGGATAGACTGGTTCTTGAGAGCAGCGTGAACTGTTTTCATCAGAAAGGTCTTTGGGTAACGGCTCTGGACCTTGACCAGGCATTGGCCGATCATGAGTTCACCCAGGGTGTCCCGTTGGTCTTCACCCAACAGCAGATAATTTGCGGCGGTGTTGACATCCTCGCGGGTCTTGAGGTTGAAGGTGAAAGTCAGGTTGGTATTCCCCAAAGCGGGCAGGCTGATCAGGCTGGGGTGCTGGTCAATCAAGACAATGGCTTCACCCAATTCACGGACCTCACGGAACAGCATGTCCACCACTGATTCCCGAGCTCCCGGGGCTTGACGGTGCAGGACATGATGCGCCTCCTCGATAATTATTCCATGCTGAAATCGCTCTCTGGGGAAATTGCTGTTGAGACGGTAATGATGAATCCACAGCAGCAGGGTTTCGATCAGAAAGATCTTGTCTATATTGGTGAGGGTCTCCAGTTCGAGAATAACCGGATAATTCAGCAGGTCCGCCAGATTGGTCTGGTTCTGGACATTGACCACCTTGCCCATTTCTCCATAGCAGAGCGCACCCATCGCTCGCAGTGTAGAGGCCATCCAGTTGGCCGCTCTCCCGGTAACCCTCATCTCCTGGACCTCGGCCAAGAGATCCTTCATCGTGGGGTAGGTCGCGACAGGGCCATTGTATAAACCGAACTTGCGATAGAGTTTCTCCAGACCATTCTGAAGGATGTACATCACTCCCTCGCCGACATAAGTTGCATGAGAAAGGATCTCGATCAGTTTCTTGACCCAGGAGGAAGGTTCGGTGCCGGGCGGTGGGATCAGCGGGTTGAATCGGAATGGCGCAATATCTCTGCCCACAGTGTAGACCTGAATCTGATCCTTGAACTTGGTCCGCAGCAGAGCGCGGTAATTCTTTTTCCAATCCAGAACGAGAAAAGGTTTCTTCTTGTAGAGCAATGTCCCCAGCAGGGCGTAGCAGAGATTGGTTTTTCCAGAACCGCTTCTTCCGAGGATGGCAGTGTGTTGCAGCCATTCATCCTCACGGATCGCAAAGGTGCCGAACACTTTATCCTGGTGAACCACCTCACCGACCGGATATCCACCCTTGAGGACATCTTGTGGAGGCGGAAGGAACATGGAAAGTGGTTGACCGGGCGACTCTTGTAAATAACGCAGACTGAGAATCCTCAAGTACTGCTCGATCTGCTTCCGTCCCTGCAAATCCGCTACCTGATACGCCTGCCACATCCGGTCCGCCTTCTCCCCCAGGAAAGGCTTCAAGTAACGGCATATATCATCCACTTCCATGTTCTCACAGATTTGCTGCTACCCATGAATGAATATCAGCACGATTGGCTTCACACGTCTCTTTCGATGCCGGTTGTTCTCCATCTTGTGGCTGAATTTCCGTCTCAGCCAGCGTCGAATGCGTTTGATCTTGCACATGATTTCCCACCTCCATTGGGGTTGTTACTCGGAAGGGGAAACAGAGGGGGTTTATATGCGATGTGCCGGTGGGGAGGAGGAGTTCGGCCTTGAGCCGCAGATTCCGTTCCCATGCTCAGACTCGAGAAGTACCCATCGCGCCGGTATTCACTCCCCTAGCTGCACGCCGCTCTCAAATGGATGTATCATCCACTTGCTTGTCTTACCTTTTCGCATCACCGTAGGCAGGAGGCCCCCCATGCAATGGTGTAGATGGATCACAGTCCTCATCCTTCTTCTCAGCCCAATAGGCGCACATGGCGTGGGGCCCGACCTCAATGGTGATGGCTATGTGGGCGTGGAGGATGTGGTTGAGATCGCGGAACGTTGGCAACCACAGGCCTCTCCGGAGGTGGTCCTTGCCGCCGACCTGACTGGGGATGGCGCGGTGGATGATCAAGACCTTCTGCTACTTCTGCGGTTCTGGGGGAAGGAGGCTCCACCCCGGTCTTTCCAGTATGACTGGGGAGCGCGTTATGCAAACCTCGCGATTGAACACACGGTTCTTGATCCCGAAAGCCTCTCGGTTGTTTCATTCTCAGGGGAACAGATACCCGATGCGAGTGGGCTTGTTTCCCTGGATTTACCGGATGTGACCGCCCCCGCCTTTGTCGTTGTCTCCAATGCCTGGGACAATCCGGTCCTCCTTGGGTTTGGTCTATCCGAAAGCACGAGCAAGCTGGCGGCCTCTCTCTCGACTTCGAAAGGGCGGATATACTCGCTCGACAAGTACACCCTCAAGGATTCCACGCCGGTTCCGGTCTCTGTCGAGAGCACGGCTTTGGCCCTCTGTCTACTCAATCCCATGTTGTGGGGAGTGGCCGGCGCGGAGCGGGCCGAATTCGCCTCCTATCTCAAGACACGCATTGATTTCTCCTTGTTGCTTCAGGCCATTCAGGAGGCCCTTTCGGCTGACCCAGACGATCCCCTAAACGACGAGAAGCATCCGGAGATTCTCGACTTGGCTGCGGATATCAGCGTGTCTGCCCTGCTGGAGTGGAGTGGGGGGAGCATGAAGAACGTGCTTGGGTTGGATCCAGAGTCTAAGGATGAGGTCTCTATGGAGATCCTTGACGATTCCGGCGGCAACAGCCCTGCGGTGATTTTCCGTAACCATGAGGGGGTGCACTATGGCGTTGGGCTGAAACCTTGCGGCGGTGCAGAATATGATCCACCTGCTTTCTTGATTGACCGTGTGGATACAGTCCTGAGTTTCCACCTTCAATGGCCGCCGGTAACCTTCTGGGATCCCACCGATACCAGAATCTCCGTGGAGGATGGCACGAGAGATGTCTATCTCTTCAAGGGCTTCGACTCATCCGAGCCGGGTTGGTTCAATCCATCCCAACCTGCCGGGCTTGGCACCTGGGGAAATGTGGTAGCCGTCATCTCCTTCACTCTCGATCAAGCGGTGGGGCTGAAGCTTCCGCTTCCCAAAGCAAAGGATCTAGAAGCGCTCGATACGATCTTCGACACCGTCAAGGACCTCAACGAGGTTGCTGAGGCCATGGAGACCGGGGAGGTTGCCAGAGTCCTTGAGACCGGAATCGAGCTGGTCTACTCACATCGGGATGAGATTTTTAAGTGGGTGCAGGATTTCATCAAGAGGGAATTCGGCAGCAAGGCATCCAAGAAATTCCTCGGCGTCTCTAAGAATTTGGGCAAGAAGATCCTACCCGTCCTGCAGGGCTATGATGCGATCAATGAAGGCTTGCCCCTGGTGCATGGGCTCGTTTTCGCACCCTCAAAGATCCAACTCAAGGTCTGTCAGCAGGGAGGCAAACTCCTAACCCCCTGCGGATCCGATTGCTCCAACTCGCCTCCGCGAATTACAAGCGTCAACTCAGTACGCAACCGTGCCGCGAGAGTTGGTGAGCAGTGGCGATATGTTCTGAAAGGTGTCGATGCGGATGGTGACACCTTATCGGCGACGGTCCAGAGTGGCCCCTCTTCAGTGACTATCTTCCCCTTGGGTGGAAACTCCTTTGAGGTTCGCTACACCCCAGTGGAGAGCGATCTTGGTGGTTCTGCCTTCGCCTCGAAAACCTTGGCCTTAGAAGTCAGCGATAACAAAGGAGGTACTGACTCACAGGACATTTCCTTGACCATCCAAAGAGGCCTTTCGTTCTCCAATCGTGCTCCGTATTTCACCACTATCCCCCAGACAGTCACGCGCGCTGGGCAATTGTACCGGCTCTACCTGAATGCCACCGATGCCGATGGGGACGGCCTCATATTCGGGCTGGAAGTATCACCCCAAGGAATGACCCTCGAAAAGAATCCTGGGGGCACTCCCTATCTCCGTTGGCGGCCGAGTACAAATCAAGTGGGTCCCCAGCGTGTCAAAGTATCGCTGAAAGACGATGTCTTGAGTTATTTCGGCGGCATCGACGCGTACTTGGAATTCACTTTAGTGGTTACCACACAACCAACTCCCGGCGAGGTGATCGAAATCCCCCTCCCCAACTTACCCGCTGGTTCGAGGCCGCTCCGCCTGGTGCGTATCCCAGCTGGAGATTTTCTAATGGGGAACACGGGGACGGAGAGAGACCTTGAGGGTTGCAGTGACCTCTGCAACAGCGAACTCCCACAGCACTTGGTGACGATCAACTACGGCTTTTACATGGGCGAGACCGAGGTGACACAGGCCCAGTGGCAGGCGGTGATGGGGAGTAATCCTACTTGTAATTCCGATGGTCCCAACAATCCGGTGGAGTGTGTCTCTTGGGAAGACTGTCAGGCATTCATCACCCAACTGGAGGGGAGAGTTGGAGGTGATTTCCATCTACCGAGTGAGGCCGAATGGGAGTATGCGTGCCGTGGTTCGGCGTCGAATCCCCATCGCTACGCTCCATTCTCTTTTAGCGATAACCCCTCACCGACTGATCTCTGGAGCTGCCAGTTTAACAGTCTGTTTGACAAGTACATGTGGTGGTGCGGAAATGCCGGTGGCCAGCCACATGAAGTGGCACAGAAACTCCCAAATTCATGGGGGCTCTATGACATGTATGGGAATGTCTGGGAGTGGTGTCAGGACTATTGGCATGACATCTATAATAATGCGCCAGACGATGGGAACGCATGGGAAGATGAAGGTGATGTCTACCGTGTTCTACGCGGAAGTGATTGGTACAACCATGCGAGAATGTGCCGTTCTGCCTCCCGCAACTGGTCCGGGCCTTCCGAAAGGAACGCCCACATCGGCTTCCGCCTTGCCAAGACCCCGTAACGGTTTCCCCCTCCCCCATGTTGAATCGTGGAAGTACTGGAGGAATGTGGAAGACAGCCCGGAGCCGTGTGGATGCGATGGAATCGGGACGCAATGGAATGCGTCCCTCCATGGAGGGACCCCGCTCTGTCGGGTCCGGTGGCGCTTCCTGGGACAACCTGCTGCTCGCCGCTGAGCGTGCCGAAAAGGGGAAACGCCGGAGAGGAAATGTGGCGCGATTCAATCTGAACCGGGAATGGGAACTCCTGGCCTTACAGGAGTAGCTGCAGTCGAAAACTTACCGACCTGGCCCCTACCGCCAGTTTTGGGTTTATGAGCGGAAACCCCGGTTGATCTCCGCCGCCCCATACAAGGACCGAGTGGCTCATCACGCGCCCTGCAATATCATCGAACCGATCTTTAACCAAACCTTCATCTTCGATTCTTATGCCTGCCGGATCGGTAAAGGAACCCATGTGGCGGCTGACCGCTACAACGAGTTCAGCCGAAAGAAACGGTTTGTTTTGACAATTGATATTCGCCAGTTTTTCCCCAGCATTGTCCATGGAATTCTGTACGGTGAGATGGTAAGGAAGATCGCTGACGAAGAGGTCCTTTGGCTGACCCGCCTGATCCTCGTCACGAAGGGAGACGACGGCTTTTTCTGGCCTTCAGGCAAGGGCATCCCGATCGGCAACCTGACCAGCCGGTTCTTTGCCAATGTCTACCTGAACCGCTTCGACCATTGGATGAAGGTGGAGATGGGTTGTGGGTACTACATCCGTTATGGAGATGACATGGTGATCCTATCGGACAACAAACGATGGCTCCATGGACTGGTCCCGGCGAAACGCGAGCAGCTTGCTAGATTATAATTGCGGATTCATCCCAAGAAGTGCCCGGTTTTCCCTGTCTCGGAAGGCTGCGATTTCATGGGCTAAAGGATCTGGCCAGACCATCGAAGACTCAGAGCGGATAATGGACGTCATTTCCTGCGACAGATTACGGAAATGGCCTCCGAATACAGTCGCGGTGAAATCATCCTGGACAATATATCCGCTTCAGTGGCCAGCTGGGTGAGGTACGCATCTCATGCGGATACATGGGGGCTTCGCGCGGCGTTACTTGGGAACGTTTTCATTGCGAAAGGGTAGGCCAGCTGAGGATTGGGCTTGCTGGTTCTCCCAAAATGGCTTGAGAGGGTTGGAGAGCGCCTTTCGACGCCCTCCGGGTGGCCATTCCACCCTTCGAGAGACTGTCTGCCTGGGGGACGACCCGTTTCCCTTTACCACCACGTACGCCTGTCGCGAACGACGCAAAGCCAGAACGCAACCAGAAGCATGGCGGCTGTCGGGAAGGCCAGGATGGCCTTGGCGATCTCGCTGATGCCAGTGTCCAGGTTCATGATTTCCACCTCCTCTCTCGATGTTTTGATGGCCGGATGTGCCTTGTTGAGGCAATGAGATGAGAACACGACGTCATATATGTTTCTTTGGGTGAGGATCTGGATGCACTGGAATGGCATCGCGGTTAGTGCCTCTGCAGAAGCGCAAAGCTTATAAAGATGTGCCGCTGGAGAGGCAGGAGAGGTGATCGTTTAATGGCATTCTCCGCCGGTACATTCAAAGGATCGATTGAAACACTTGTTCAGGGTTTTCCCAATTTCTATGAGACCTCGTGGCCACTCGTGGATGCGCTGGTCTTCCTGCTGATTTTCGTAGGACTGGCACGTGTGGTATTTGAGAAACGCTTTCCGGGTCAAGGCGGGAAAGCGATGATCATGG
>CAYRBI010000228.1:0-7438 GCA_964422415.1 uncultured bacterium
ACCAAATCGATACCAGGGCCAGGATGTGGTAGTCAACCAACTCATCCTTCTCCGCGTGCCATCTCCTGCGGTGTGAGGTGGACCTGTTTATACCCTCCGAAGCTCCACAGAACTCCGAACACAATCGTTAGGATGATGGGGCAGATGGCCACCCAGCGGAAGGTTTTGGGGGCGGCTAGCGTGCGGACATCATCGAGTTGCTTCTTGGCATCCAGACCGGCCTGCTTTTGTTCGGGTGTGGCGGCCTTTTCGGAACCGATGCCAACCTGTTCGCTGAGCATTTGGACAGTCACATCCTTGGAGAGCAGTTTTTGGGTTTCCATGTCATAGATTCCACCCATCAAGGGGACGGTCACAAAGATGGAGAGGTTCCCCGCTAGTCCCATGATTCCGAGAAGAAATGCCCCACCTCTGGGGAAACGTTCGGAGGTGACACCGAGCATAGTCGGCCAGAAATAGCAGATCCCGGTGGCGTAGAACCCAGCTGCGACGAAGATCAGAACGGGGGAGGTGGTGAAGCCCAGCGCCAGCAGACCGATGGTTGAGAGAATGGAACTGCAGGTGAGGAGTCCGAGTGCCGAGAGACGGTGGACAATCGGGCCGGCGAAGTAACGCATCCCGAAGGTGATCACATTGATGAAGGTGAACACCAGCATCCCTTTTGTGCCCGTGCTCCTGGTGATGATGTCAGGAATCCACTGCATGGGACCGAGCTCGGTGGCAGCGGTGAACCACATAATGAGGAACCAGAGAAGAAAGGCAGGCTGAATCGACTCCCAAAGCATTTCCTTGGCGGAGACATTGGAGGCCACTCGTTCGGTGGGGGGGAACTTTTGACCAAGGATCAGGAACCCATAAGTACAGGCGCCGACAATGACGAGGGCCATCTTCACCTTCCAGACGAAGGCAGCGTAGGCCAAGGTGACAGTGGTTGGATCAGGGGTTAGGGCTTTATCGATCGACATGGTCAACAGACCGGCGATAATCATTCCGCCCGGCCACCATGCGTGCAGAATGTTGAGCTTGTTGGTTTTATCCTTGGGATACATTGTGGCAATGAGTGGATTGCACACCGCCTCCACCAAGCCATTCCCAAAACCAATCAGAAGGGTAGCAAACAGGAGGACATAATATCCTGGGGCAAAGATCGTTAGCAGGATTCCGATGGTATGGAAGCTCCAGGCCAGACACAGAAGCTGACGCATTCCAACGAAATCGCAGAGCGGGCTCCCAAAAAAGACAGTGATGGCAAAGCCCAGGAACGCGGCTCCGGGAACCCATCCGATCTGCTCCTTGGTCAATCCAAAGGTGTTGCCCATGGCATCCAAAACATCTCCCCGGATGGCGAAGGCCATGGCAATCGTGACTAGAGCCAGACAACTGGCAATAAATAAACGGCGCGGATTCATCTTCCCTACCTCCTAAAAAGATACAGGATGTACTCAGTGGTCAGTTGAAACACAAGGGGACATCCTAACCGGATTCAATCTGCTTTTCCATTGGAGTGCTGGCCGCGCCGGTCTTTGACGAGACACACTCTTTTCCGCTATCCTGCTTGTGAAATCCCATGGATAGGCTCTCCTGGAAACGTTCGCCTTTTATTTTCCTCCTCCTCACAATAGGGATCGCTGTTCGTGTAATCGCCGTTTTTCAAACCAACGCCGATCCCCGTGGAGACCGTGAGATCTTGTTTGCAACCCTTGCGGATGAATGGCGGACTACTTTTGGGTATGGATTGGATGGACACCCGACCTCGGTGGTGATGCCCGCTTATCCGCTCTTGCTGGGGGCTTTCCGTTGGGTTTTCCCCGAAACCTGGCTGCCGATTCTGGTCTTACAGGCCATTCTGGGAGGACTGACCGCGTGGTTAGTCTACCGGATTGCCTGGAGAATCAGCCGCCTGGAGATGGTGGCCGGGGGAACTTTCCTGCTCTGCCTTTTCTACCCTCCGCTGATCTTGTTGTGCCTCAAGATCGAGCCAGGCATCCTCTATACCTTTGTCGTGGCCTTGGGGATCTGGTTGCTCTCCTTTGTGCTCACCCCCGCCTCGCACTTGGTCTACTTCATGATGGCGGCGGTACTGTTTATCTCTGGTATCTATATCTCACCGCGTGTGCTGGTGATCGTACCGCTCCTGGCGCTGTGGGCGGGACTCAAGGCTTATGACAAAGTGACCGGCTTTCTCGGCGCGGTGGCTTTGTGTCTGGCCTGTGTGCTCTGCCTGATGCCCTGGATGGCAAGGAATTCCCTCTCCCTGGGGGGATTCATCCCTCTGACGACTGGATTTGTAGCGCCCATCGAGGAGAGCTTCGAGACGGCGGGAGTGCCCAGAGGGGTGGAGGCTACGGTGGCTCGCGGACAGGATGAGGCCATCCAATACCATTCGGCCATCAAGGGGGTGTTCAGACAGATCCGTAGTGCGGGAGTGAAAGAATGGGGAAAGATGGTTCTCCGGATTTTTCCCTTCTGGGTGACCACATATCCTGGGCTTCTTCCGGGGAGTGGTTCGGAGGCGCCGGCGGGTGGAGCCGCCTCGCTGGAATCCTCCATGGTTTACCGCGCGGTGACCCTGACCGTGACCATGAGCCTACTCCTGTTGGCTGTGGTGGGAATCCTCGCCGCTTTCTTCAACCTGAGCGCCTGGATGTTGTTGGTGCTCTTGTTCTTGTTGACCTTTGTGGACTCTCTCCTGGCGAATCCCTCCTATGACCATCTCGTCTACTGGCCCTATTTCTCGATTTTTGTGGCCTGGGGAAGTTGGATCCTTTTCGGCTGGGTGTTGACTCCTCTGTGGAGGCGGCGGAAAGAGGAGGACATGCTGTTCCGGGAGGAGGCGGCTCCGTTGCCACCTCTGGAGGCTCCGTATGGTTACTTGGAACCGATCCAGGAACGCCACATCCCCAAGGTGGACAAGCATTTGGATGTCCCCAAGGATGATAACCACTTAGGCCCCATCTTCTAATGTGGACTCGTCTACCGGCCTGGTTCATTCCAGCGATTCTGCTGGCTGTCACGCTCCTGCTTGTCAGCCCGGAGTTGGTGACACGGGGGTATATCTTTGCATTGGGGGATGTCCCCGATCAGTTTCTTCCCTGGCGTGAGTATGTCCGGCAGGAGATTGACGGGGGGCAGATTCCATTGTGGAATCGCTTCTCGTTCTGCGGCGCACCCTTCCTCGCCAACATGCAGTCTTGTGTACTTTATCCGTTGGACCGTCTGGCGGATCTTGTCTTCCCAGCGGGGAACGCACTCTCGTTGGGACTGCTTCTCCATCTATGGATGGGGGGGCTGTTTTTATTTGCCCTCGCGCTTCATTTTGGGGCGGGACATTGGGCGGCGTTGATCGCGGGCGTGGGCTATGCCCTTGGTGGATTCCATGCCATCCACCTATTGGGCGGCAACCTGCTCACGATCACCTCCTCGATCTACCTCCCGGCGCATTTACTAGCTGTTTCGGTTCTCGCGGGCAGGGTAGAACGTGGGGAGAGGGTGGGGTGGTGTCCTGTTCTGGCCGCGCTGTGTGCCGCTTTGCAGGTTCTTTCCGGCCATGCCCAGATGGTTTTCTATAACGCGGTCTTTGCCGGTGTGTTCCTGCTGGTGTGTCTGTTCCAGATGCGTGGGGGAAGGGGGCGGCTCCTGGGGTGGCTGGCTGGTATTGGGGGGGTCGCTTTTCTCTTGGCGGCTCCGCAGATTCTGCCCACTCTCGAATACAGCCGAATCTCTTCGCGCACCGGCGCACTTCCCTATGATGCCGCCACCGAGTTCTCTTTCGGTTGGGAGTTCCTCCTCTCGTTGTTCCTTCCGGAGTTCTTGGGAACCCGGGCGGATGTGTATACCCCCCTGCGTGGCGATACCTTCTGGGGCGATTGGAAGAACTGGTCGGCGGTTTATATTGGCATTCTCCCCGCTGTTGGATTTCTTTGGGTTCTGGTCCGATGCAGAAAGTACTTCCCCCTCCGGTCAAGACTCATGCCTTTCCTGGTCATGGGATTGGTGGGGCTCTTTCTCGCCCTGGGCCGGAACAATCCCCTTTATCCCTGGATTCACTCGCTGCCCTTGTTCGGCCAGTTCCGTGCCCCCAGCAAGTATCTCCCCGGCTTCATTGTTCCCGTGGCGGTACTGGGAGCGGTGGGACTCACCCATCTACGTACGGTGATGGAGAAGAGTCTGTCCCGGCCTGGGAATTCCTTTTATGGACTTGTTGGGGGGGGTGTGGGAGTGGTGGGATTCATTTCAGTACTCTTCCTCCCGGCGGTCCATTTTGTGGTTACTCCACTGGGACTGACCTGCCGCGAGTTTCTGCGTTCGCTCTCGTTGCTGCTCTTGGCGGGAGGTGTTCTCTCCGTGGGATCCATCTTTGGAAGGGGCGATGGAAAGGGGAAAGCGGTCCGCTATCTCTCCCTCGCACTGGTGATTGTCGCGCTCTTTGACCTGGGATTTTACTTTAAGAAGTATGCTGTTACCGCGCCGCCAGAGGTGCTCGCTCTCTTCCCGGCGGACCTGGTCCGCAAGCATCTACGGGAGGGCGAGAGGGTTCTCGCCACTCAAGAAGTTCCCCATCTGGATGAAACTATCCCCGCCGGGATTCCTACCCCCGGTGGTTATGATCCCTTCCAGGTGGGGGTGTATATGGATGAGTTCCGCCGGCGTGGGATCATTCAGCCGGGACAGATTCCGGATGCCTGGACTCCCCCCCTTGGGCAGGCGGCGGAGCTGGCCGCTGGCCTGGTGGTGACCCAGGCCCGTTTACATTCTCCCAACCTGACCCCGGTGGACCGTGACCCAGTCTGGTTTCTTTATCGTGTAAAGAATCCACGCCCCTTTGTGGAATTTACTCCGGCTGACAATGCTAGAGACGAAGTGGCAGCAGCCACCGCGGAGACTTCCCTTATGGCAACTTGGAAAGGAGAGAGACTTCTTCTCCGGGGATTCGTTCCTAAGAATGGGTTAGTGACCATCCGGCAGACCTATGTTCCCGGTTGGGAGTGGCGAGGGCCGGAGGGTATCTGGCGGGATGTTCAGTTGGTGGGTCCCTTTTGGCAATCGATTGAGGTGGCGAGAGGCTCTCTTGACCTCGAATTACGGTACCGTCCGGGGGGATGGGTGTGGGGATTATGGCTTTTTCCTGTGGGCTTGATTGGGCTCTGTTTGATTGCCACCATGGGCTTTTACCGGCGGACACCATGACACTCCATCTCGATGGATTCTGAAACATAAAGGAGAGATGCAATGCGTTTTGAATGGCTGCGTGGCTCAGTTTGCTTGTGTGTATTTGTGTTTTTGATCCACTTCTGGCTGCAGGGTTCTCATGCGGCGGATACCACCGCCATCTCTACGGAGAAGGGGATTCAGCTGTTTGTTTCACCCCAGGGCAATGACTCCTGGTCGGGCGCGATCAAGAAGCCCAATGCCTCTCAGACGGATGGCCCGTTGGCCTCTTTACAGGGGGCGCGCGATGCCATCCGTAAGCTCAAGGCCGCTGGCAAGGCGAATGCCCCCATCGAGGTCTCGTTTTTGGAGGGCACCTATTTCATCGAACAACCTGTGGTCTTCTCGCCGGAAGACTCTGGTACCGGGCAAGCCCCTATCACCTACTCGGCTTTTCCGGGCACTAGTCCGGTCATCAGCGGAGGGTACCAGATTCCAGGCTGGGTGCGTTCACGGTTGGGCAAGACCATCGGCACCGAGGTCTGGATGTCCGAACTGGCCGATGTGAAATCTGGGAAGTGGAATTTCAAGGAGCTGTTTATCAAGGGAACCCGCTGTCCACGGACACGCCTGCCGGAAACGGGTTATTACCATTTTACCAACTTGGTGGAATCTACGGGTGAACACAACTGGAATGAAGGCAACATGGCCGCGGGTTTCAAAGAGGGTGACTTGAAGGAGTGGAAGAACCTCAAGGATGTGGACATCGTGGCGCTCACTCGATGGATCGAATCGCGTTCGCCCATCGCTTCGCTCGATATGAACAACCACACCGTCAACTTCGCCAAGAAGAGCACCTTCCGTCTGGAGGACACCCGCCATCCGGGACAATTCGCTCAATACTCGGTGGAGAATGTCTTCGAGGCCCTCAAGAAGCCGGGGCAGTGGTACCTCGACCGGACCGAGGGGATGCTTTACTACCTCCCCAAACAGGGTGAGTCTCCCAAAACCACCAAGGCGTTTGCACCACGTGTTCAGCAGATTCTACGGATCGTGGGAACTGGTGAGGGGTATGACCAGTCGGTTCATGATATCCATTTCAAGGGGCTGATCTTCCGTCATGCCGAGTGGGATTATCCAGCGGATCAAGCGGGATCGTCCCAGGCCGCCATGGATGTGCCTGGCGCCGTTTACCTGGAATCGGCCAGCCGTTGTTCGGTCGTCGAGTGTAATGTCGAGCAAGTGGGAACCTACGGCATCGAGATCGGCGCCAAGTGCCGTAACATCGTTCTTTCACATTGTTCTCTTCAAGACCTGGGCGCGGGCGGCATCAAGGTTGGACATGACAGCAGCCACACCACGGTCGAGGATTGCATCATTGCACATGGTGGACGCATTTACCCGAGCGCGATTGGGGTGTGGGTAGGGAACAGCGGTGACAACCACATCGTTCACAACCGCATCCATGACCTCTTTTATACCGGTATCTCAGTTGGCTGGACTTGGGGGTATGGTGACAGTAAGGCGGTCCGGAATATTGTTGAGTACAACGATATTTTTGATATTGGCCAGGGGATGCTCAGTGACATGGGCGGGATCTACACGTTGGGGATTTCGCCTGGTACCCGCTTGACGCATAACCTCATCCATGATGTCTCTGCTTACAGCTATGGTGGCTGGGGTATCTATACCGATGAGGGTAGCAGCAACATCCTGATCGAGAACAATGTGGTATATAAAACCAAAACCGGCGGCTTCCATCAGCACTATGGCAAGGAAAACATTGTGAAGAACAATGTCTTTGCACTCGCCAAGGAAGATCAGCTCATGCGCACCCGTGAAGAGGAGCATAAATCCTTCAATTTCGAGAACAACATTGTCTACTTCACCCAGGGAAACTTGCTGGGTAGCAACTGGAGCAATGAGCACTTTTTTATGGACAAGAATATCTATTGGAATCCAAACAAGAAGAAGATCCTCTTCAAGGAGGATACCTTCCGGGAATGGCAGAAACGCGGGCATGACAAGAACAGCCTGATTACCGATCCCTTTTTTGTGAATCCAGCAAAAGGGGATTTCCGTCTGCAGGCTAAGTCTCCGGCCTTCAAGTTGGGCTTCCAGAGGATTGATCTTTCGGAGGTCGGGCCGAGATCGTAGACAGAGATTCAGGCCACCCCCTTGGGGAAAGAGTCCAAGGGGGTGGCCAAAACGGTGAAGGGATTCCGCCAGTGCTTCGAAAATAGAGCCATCGTGTCCTTCATTCCGTTGTTAGCCGGGGACAAGGCAACGG
>CAYRBI010000229.1:0-7252 GCA_964422415.1 uncultured bacterium
ATCTCTTGTTTCAATGTGGATGGTTCTTCTCCGGAGACAATCCACCTTCCCGCTGGCCTGATCAAGGAACCGATCCTCTCCCTGGGAAGGATTGCGGATGGTTCCATTCTGGCCGCGACCGGCTACTTCAAGTTTCCGCGAGTCTCCTATGATGGAAACACCCACATCTACCGCTTCGATATGGCGGGCTCGATCCTCTCCACACAGGTGGTGCCGAATGTGGATCCCCCAGTGAAAAAGTCCCTCTCTTTCAAGACCACGCCACTTCTTCTGCTGGCCGGTCCAATCTGTGCGTATGTGTACCTGCTCGTCATTGGTCCTGGAGATGATGTGTTCAATTACCACCGGACCTATGCTGAGGCGCTGAGGTTGATGATGTGGAGAATCAGAGGAGATAGCCCCTGGCTGATTCTTGCCCTTCTCCATCTTTACACCCTCCTGTGGGCCTTCTTTGCCTGGAATCGTGAAACCCGCTATGGCTCCAGCCCCAGGCAACGATGGATGTGGACCGTCTTCGTCTATCTCCTCGGTTTGCCCGCGCTGATCGGTTACTTCGCGCACCGCCAGTGGCCAAAGATGGAGGAGTGTCCCAGCTGCAAGGTACACACTCCTATCGATCAGGAGGGGTGCTTGACTTGTGGAACCCCCTGGTCCTTGCCAGAGAGAACCGGGGTTGAGGTGATCGAGGCGTAAACCCGTTCGTCGTTTACGCTTAGAAGTGTAGGGTGGGGCTGGCCCCACCGAGTCTCTTTGGAACATGGGCCATTTTCGCTCCGTCCGGTGGGGCCAGCTCCACCCTCCCTTCGGAGAATCGTTCCTACCCCATCGGTGGGGCCAATCCCACCCTACACTTTTTCCCGTTTGGAATTGACTTCCTGCCTTGTCATGGTAAAAGTCACTGTTAGCTCATTTCCCGCCCGGATAATGCGGAAAATAAACGAGGAACTTCATGCCACGGCGTCGTTTGAAACACAAACAAGTCATCGAAACCCTCGAACAGGATGACTTTGCAGTAGCCAAACAGAAAATCTTGGGCTTGTGGGCGGAGTATGTCCAACCCATTGGGGGGATCTTGTGGACCTCCATTATTGTCTTTCTGTTGGTGGTAGTGGTCTTTTTCATGTGGAAGAACTCGCGTGCCGCGCGGTTTGCGGATGCGAATGGGTATCTCGCGCAAGCCAAGAGCGACTATGAATCAGGCGATGTCAACTCCGCCCTGGAGGCCCTGAATAAGGTCCAGCCCAACGGCGATTATGCTCAACCCGGCCTCTCCATCGCCGCCGATATGGTCAGCGCCAATATCGCTTTCGCCAGTGGTGAGTATGACAAAGCCATCCAAACTTTGACCGAGATTATCCCCACCGCTCCCGACTCCATCCGGGCCGATCTGCTCTACCAACTGGCCACCGCCCAGGAGTGTAAGGGCAATTATGAGGGTGCCCTGGAGAGCCTTGAACAAGTGACCAAGTATCTCGGATCCGAACCCGATCCCAAAGATATCACCCGCAAAGGCTCGGTATGGGACCGCTACTATTTCCAGAAGGGGCGGGTCAAGCTCCACATGAAACAAGAACAGGAGGGCATCAAACTACTCCTGTCTGTGAACCGGAAGTCCGCTTGGGGAGATGATGCTGGCCGCGAAATCGCCTGGTACAAGTCACACTCGGCGGAGGCCCTCCCGCTCAATTGGACAGCCCCGAAGAGCTAACAGGTCTTTATTAAAATACCGTGACCATGGATTCCCGCCTTCGCGGGAGTGACGGATTCTCTAAGGAATTCACTGATTCGTCATTCCCGCAAAGGCGGGAATCCATGGAGACACTCCTCTCTCAACAATCGATAAAACGTAGTCTGCGGGCCTCTTTGCGGGTAGAGCGTAACCGGATTCCGCAGGGACTGCGGAGTCTTTACAGTTCGCGTATTCACACACGCCTACGGGAGCATCCCCTTTATCAGCCAGCGCAATTCCCCGCTTTCACTGTTTCCTATGGCTCGGAGGTGGATACCCTTCCCCTCCTGCGTGAGTTGGAGCAGGCGGGGAAGCCTTTTGCCATTCCACGGGTCACCGGCACGGGAGATCTTGAGTTCTACCATCCCCTTGTCCCCATCGAATCGTTGCTCCCTTCGCCCATGGGAATCCGCGAGCCGGACCCATCCCGGGATATCCTTGTACCTCCTGGAGAGATCGATCTTTTCGTGGTTCCGGGGATTGGATTCGACCCCTGGGGCTACCGCCTCGGTCAGGGGAAGGGGTGTTTCGATCGTTATCTAGCACAGATTCCCCGCTCCACTGCCCGCATCGGCCTGGCCTTCGAACGCCAGATGACAATCCGGATTCCCCGGGATGCGCATGACCTACCGGTGGATGTGGTCCTCACCGAACGGACCGCCTACCGTGTTCAGGAAGAGGAGTGGAACACTCATTCTGTCGAGGAAACCCACCAGACCGCCGCGCGGGTAGCGGAGTTGATCTCCCCGCCCGTGGTGATCCGTCTGAGGGGTGAACTGGGCGCGGGGAAAACCGAGTGGGTGCGTGGGTTTGTGGGCTCGCTCGGTTGGCAGGGAAGGGTACGTAGCCCGACCTTTTCGCTTGAGCATGTCTACGACCCCGGCAAGGAGCGGATCTATCACCTGGATGGCTACCGGCTCACCTCTCCCAGCCTGCTTGACCAGAACCGTCTATCCGAGATCATGGAAGAGCCCCATTCGGTGGTCTTGATCGAGTGGCCCGAACGGTTCGGGGAAGCGCTTTGCCCTTTCTCGCCAGAAATCCGCTTCGAACGTGTTGAGGAGGTCTCACGCCGCATTCTTTGGCGTGCGTATGAGGAGAGGCATCATCTCTAGGTGATGACTTCTTGTATCTGGAGGGCTGGTATCATGACCTGGATCTTCCGGAGGATCGCTCTTCTTCTAGTGATAGTCTCCCCGTATGGAGTTCACGCTTCAGCGTGTCCAGACAACCTAAAGGTTGAACTCCAAACCAGAATCTCCTTTGGCCAGGGTACCCCCATCCCTGAACTGGAGTCCCGTTTCGAGTGTACTGAGGGCTGGACCGGAGCCGATGGGGCCTACTCCTTGCCGCTCTCCAGTTCACGTACCCTCTGGCTGTATGGCGACACCTGTGTCGGCAAGGTGGTGGAGGGCAAACGCATCTCCGAGACCATGGTCAACAGTACCGTGGCCATCCAGGAGGGGATGGGTGTAGAGACCAAGGTCGAATTCTTCTTCAGGCGTGGAGATGATGGGAAACCAGCCGCTCTCCTCACACCCAAAGATGGGAAAGGGTGGTTCTGGTTACGGCATGGAGCGCTGGTTGGGGAACGGCTGTACCTGTTTCTCGCTCAGATTCAAAAGACTAATGATCCCGGTGTCTTCGGTTTCCGGCAAATTGGCCAATGGCTGGGGATCATCTCCAATCCCCATGATGACCCGCTCTCCTGGCAAATCGAGCAAATCAAGGTTCCCGCCACCATCCTCACCGTGGCACGCGAGCTCAGTTTCGGTTCGGCAGTCATGGTATCGGATAAATTTCTCTACATTTATGGGACAGACCAAGACCTCTCCAGTCCGGGACAGGACCGCTATCTGATCACCGCGCGCGCGCCGGTTGAGTCGGTCGCGGATTTCAGCACCTGGCGGTTCTTCAAAGAAGGGCAATGGGACACCGATTACCACACCTGTTCGCCTCTGGTGGGTGGGATGGCCACGGAGTGTTCGGTGTCCTTACTCCCCAAGTGCGGGTGTTACGCGCTGGTTTACACCGAGGGGGGGATGTCGCCCAAAATCCTGGTTCGTTCCGCCCCCACTCCTTGGGGGCCCTGGTCCGGGGCCACGACAGTTTATGAATGCCCGGAGACCCGGATCAGTAAAGATGTCTTCTGTTATGCCGCCAAGGCCCACCCGGAAATCAGCGGTCCGGAGGAGCTCATCATCACTTACGCCGCGAACTCCTTCGACTTTGCCCAGCTCTTTAATGATGCGCGGTTGTATTGGCCAAAGTTTGTAAGGGTGGAGGTGAGTGGGGGAGAGGGGGGGAGACGAAGGCAGATTCAGTTGTTGCAAAAAATGCAATAACTGATGAGGATACCTCTATCAATCATCTTGCTCTGGTAACTCTCTGCACTTTCTCCTACGGTATAAGCAGAAAGAGAGTCATCGTCTGGTAAGAGGGTAGATATGGTGACCGGTTCAGTGGTAGGGATTCAACCCTCCGTATTGAGATGGGCCCGGGAGTCTCAGGGGCTTTCCCCGGAAGAGGTGGCTCACACCCTTAAACGTGATCTTTCTGAAATCCTTGCCTGGGAAATGGGCAAGAGCGCGCCGACTTACTCTCAACTGGAGGATTTGGCTTACAAAATTTACAAACGGCCATTGGCGCTCTTTTTCCTTCCCGCTCCCCCCTCAGAACCAAACCTGAAGCATGAATTCCGGACCTTGCCTGGTTCCACGCTCGATAACCTTTCTGCCGACACCCGCTATCAACTCCGTGTGGCACGTTCCCTCCAGGACTCCCTTCACGAATTAAATTCTGGAACAAACCCAGCTAATCGGAAGGTATTCAAAGAGATTCACATTTCACTTGGGGAGAACCATTTAGAAGTGGCCGCGCGAATTCGTCAGTTCCTGGGTATTTCACTTCCTGTCCAGGTTGCCTGGCGGTCTGCCGAAGAAGCCCTGAAATCTTGGCGGGATGTAGTCGAGGAAGCCGGTGTTTATGTCTTCAAACATGCCTTTAAGCAAAAAGAGATTTCTGGTTTCTGTCTCTTGGATCCGGAATTCCCTCTGATATATCTCAACAACAGTACCGCCAAATCGCGGCAAATATTCAGTCTCTTTCATGAACTGGCGCATCTGCTGTTGAATGTGAATACCATCTCTCTACTTGATGATTCCTTTTCCGGGGAATTTCTCGCCAACGGGAAGAAACTGGAAACATTCTGTAATCTGCTCGCTGCGGAAATCTTGATTCCTTCGGAGGACTTCACAGCACGGATTGGGAAGGTTGACCGTTTTGATGATGATATCATTCAGAAACTCGCCAAACACTATCATGTGAGCCGTGAAGTTATCCTGCGGCGTGCTCTTGACTGGGGGTTGGTGGATCGTTCTTTCTATGAAAACAGAGCCAGCCAGTGGAGAAATGAGGTCATAACACGAAGGCCGGGAGGGGGAGACTACTATGCCACACAGGCATCCTACCTGGGAGAGAAGTATTTGCGCTTGGTGTTCTCAAAACACTATCAAGGCTCCTTGACCACTGAACAGGTGGCTGAATATCTGGGGATCAAGACCAGGTATGTTGCGGGATTGGAGGAGTTACTCTACAAGAGGACGATAGCCGCATGATCTATGTACTGGATAGCAGCTCCCTGATTGTCCTCGGCCACTATTACCCTTCCGCATTCCCCTCCCTCTGGAAAAACCTCGAAGAGTTGATCGGCAACGGAACACTAACCTCAGTCCGTGAGGTTTGGAATGAGTTGGAAAGATACAACGCTCACACATTTGTCCAGGAATGGGCTAAACAGCACAAGACTCTCTTCGCCAAACCCACGAATGAAGAACTCCTGGCTGTTCGAGAGATCCTGGCAGTCCCCCATTTCCAAACATTGCTTGGAACCAAACAGGTGTTAACGGGGACACCAGTGGCCGACCCCTTTGTGATCGCGGCGGCTAAGGTCAAGTCTGGGACTGTTGTCACTCAGGAGAAAGAGAAAACAAATGCTGCCAAGATTCCTAATGTTTGCCGGTACTTTGGAATCCCTTGTCTTGATCTTGAATCCTTTATGACTGTTCAGAAATGGAAGTTTTAAACGCATACTTATATTTTTCCCTTGACTTCCCTGTCCTTGTGTACTATTTCTATTAGTACACTTATGCAATACCGCATCGAATCCAGCAGTGGAGTACCGATCTACCGGCAGATTGTCGGGCAGATCCGGACAGCTGTGGCGAGGGGGCTCCTCCTTCCCGGCGAAAAACTCCCCACCGTACGTGAAATGTCCCGCATTCTTTTAGTTAACCCTAACACAGTTGCTAGGTCCTATCAGGAATTGGAGCGAGAAGGTATCCTGGTAACGCGTCATGGTTTGGGGGTCTTTGTGGCGGAGATGTCCAGGGAGATCTCCACCGCGGGGCGTGAACGTAGGCTGCAAGAAGCCATCGACCAGCTCCTGACCGAGGCCTTTCATCTTGGCTTCAGCCGTACGAGTTTGACCGAGCACATCGAGGAACGCAGCAGCCGGTTTCAGTGGCCCGATGAAGCCACACCGGATTAATTGGGGAGGTAATGGACGTATGGAGTGTGTCATTGAGACCACCGCTCTGACCAAGTACTACGGCAAACATGCGGTGGTCAACCAACTCAATCTTAAGATTCCACCCGGCACGGTGTATGGCTTCCTGGGGCGTAACGGGGCAGGGAAGTCCACTACCATCGGCATGTTGTTGGGATTCATTCACCCCGACTCCGGGAGTTCAAAGGTCCTGGGTGAGGACTCGCTTTCACTCTCTCCCGCCATACGCTCACGGGTGGCGTATCTGGCCGAGGGACACCCGCTGTATGGCTGGATGACCATCCGCGAGGCCGTGGCCTTGGCACAGCCCTTCTATCCCAACTGGAATCAGGAGTTCGCCCGCGAGGCCTTGGATTACTTCGCCCTTTCGGAGAAACAGAAGATCAAGAGCCTCTCGCGTGGGCAACGGGCGCAGGTGGCCTTGATGCTCGCGGTGGCTCCGGATCCGGAGGTGCTCATCCTGGATGATCCCACCCTCGGCTTGGACACCGTGGTGAGGCGCGATCTGCTGGAGTCACTGATTGAGCTCATCCAGCGCAAAGGGCGCACGATCTTCTTCAGCTCACATATTCTCAACGATGTGGAACGTGTCGCCGACCGGATCGGCATCCTGATCGATGGGGTCCTGCGCGCTGACTGCCCCACGGAGACCTTCCGTGACTCGCTACGCCGGTTTGTTCTGGAGTTCCCCGCCTCTCCGCCCGCGCTACCGGAGATTGAGGGTCTCATCAGCAGCCGCGAGATTGGCAGCCGCATCGAGGTGGTCATCCTGCGCTGCGGGGAGTCCCAGTTGGAATTGCTGCACTCGCTCAACCCGGTACGTCTCGAGGAGGATCCGATGGACCTCGAGGACACCTTTATTGAGTACACGCGCGGGGGACGCCGTAAGCTGCCTTCATTCCTGAGGGAGGGAAATCATGTGGTGGGCCTTGATCCGAAAAGAGCTGCGTGAAATC
>CAYRBI010000230.1:0-6846 GCA_964422415.1 uncultured bacterium
GTCTGGCCGTTCTTCCCAGGCCAGGATATCTGCCGTGACGCCGAGATCTTCCCCGGTACCGAGGCAGGCTTGGTGGTCTACGATGGATGGGGTGGTATTCACCCAGTGCCGGTGGATGTACCCACAAACCCGGTGTTCTTTACGCGTAATGAAGACCCGAGCAATCCAGGTACCCTCATCACGACCGTCGGTATGCCATACATCGTGCTGGGCTTCGATGATCCGGAGACCACGACTCAAGATGAGAGTGACGCCACTTTGTATGGTGCTGACGCCTACTCGATCTTCGCGGACTTCGACTTCTCGGCGGGTTGTCCGGATGGCGGGTTCTATACTCTCGACAAACTGGGTGGTGTGTTTGTGTTCGGTTCGGCACGTGTTGCTCCAGACAACCTGTTGCCGGCTTGGACACTGCCTTACATCGCCAGCCAGAATGCCATCGACATGGAACTCTATGGTTATGATGAGGTGGGCAAATAAACAGTCCACTTAATATGGGGCCCTATTGAGGGCCCCAGTTGTGGTATGATGCAGGGGGGAGGTTTAACCTCCCCCCTTTCTTATTTCACCACCTACCAGGGAGGCTCCCACTCTTTGAGAGTCATCCAAGTTGCCCACTACTACGGTCCCTTGGGGGGAATCGAACGGGTAGTCCATCAGTTCTGCCATGGTCTCGCTGACACGTATGAGGTCGAGGCAGTAGTCTCTAACACTAACTGGCGGACAACTCACTCGATCGAAGAAGGCATTCCTGTCACGCGGGTGGGCCGTGTTGCCCACTTTCAACGCATGTCAGTATGTCCTACCCTCGCTTGTTGGTTACGCCAGAAACGCCCCGATCTGGTCCATATCCACATGACCAATCCGATGGCGGAGCTCTCCTTCCTCCTCTCGGGACTCAAGTGTAAGGTCATTGCCACATACCACATGGATGTCACCCGGCAGCGTTACCTCAGAACTCTCTACACCCCCTTCCAGCGCATGTTTATTCGGCGATGCCTTTTGATCACCGCCAGTTCAGAGAACTTCGCGCGTTCTTCGCCGGTCCTCTCGCAATGCTTCGATAAGGTCCGTTTACTGCCTTTTGGTCTAGCGGCTGATGCCCTGCGGGAATCCGGTCACAGCCGTGCTTTGACTGAACGTCTCTTTCATGAGATTGATGGTCCGGTGGTCTTGTTCGTGGGAAGACTCATTCACTATAAGGGTCTGGAGGTGTTGGTCAGGGCGATGAAAAGGGTACCCGCCACCTGTCTGATAGTGGGGGAGGGATACCTGGAGCCGGTTCTGCGCGCGCAGATCGACGAGTTGGGACTTACGGAACGAGTGAAACTTGTGGGTAGAGTCCCGGATCATGAACTGGTGGCCTATTATGATCGTGCGGACCTCTTCGTACTCCCATCCGTCAACCGGACCGAAGCCTATGGCCTTACTCAGATCGAAGCCATGTCACGTGGGACACCAGTGGTTTGTTGCGAAGTGGGTACCGGGACCACATTTGTAAACAAAGATGGGGTTAGTGGATTTGTGGTCCCCCCGAATGATGATGTTGTATTGGCTGAAGCCATAAACCGTATCTTGAGTAACCCCAGCATGAGGGCAGCTTTTTCAGCGGGCGCCAAGGAAAGGGCGGTGACTTTGTTCTCGGAAAAACGGATGGTTGAAAGTCTCAAAGAACTCTACAGGGAGGTTTTCTCCTCAAGTTGAGAAGGTGTAAGATCGATACTTAGATTTACTAGCAAGGAGCCCCTATTTTGCCTTTGGAGCAACAGGGCCAAGGCCTTATTGTTACTGCTCGAATCCATGCGGCCCTTTGTTCTCCCGTGGGCTGGATGTGGTTATTACTCTTGGCATTATTCGCTGGTCTCTTTTGGGAACCAGCCAATGTCGTTTGGCGGGCCTGGACTAAAGAAGGGGGGTATTACTCCCATGGTCCCTTGGTTCCTGGCGTAGCTGCCTGGATGGTTTATTCCCGCTGGAAGCAATTGGAGACGATCCCCTGGAAGACTAACTGGTGGGGACTCCCCATTCTTGTGGCGTGTAGCCTGCTTTATCTGGCCTCGACACTCTGCCACATGTATCCCCCCAAGTACTTCGCGTTTGTGTTCTACATCCTGGGCCTCAGCCTTCTCCTGTTCGGTTCCGGAATGGTCCGTGCGACAATGATCCCCTGGGCTTTTCTTTTCTTCATGGTTCCTCTACCCGATGGCCTGGTCGATGTCATCACTTATAAACTGCGGCTCTCAGTCACCTCCGCGGCGGTAGGGTTAACAGATCCCTTTGATTGGTTTGTGGTCAAGAGTGGGAACTACATCTACTTCCCCAATGGAGAAAACCTGGTGGTGGGAGACATCTGCGCGGGATTGCGTTCGATTATCTCGCTGCTGGCATTGGGCGCGGTCTTCTCCTATCTCTCGAACCTCAGTACCCTGGGAGCGTTGATCCTTTTTCTTCTCTCCGCTCCAGTGGCGGTCATCACCAACATTCTACGCATCTTTGCCCTCATTGTGGTGGCGCATTTCTGGGGCAGTCAGGTGGCTTCCGGTAAAGTGCATGATATTTCCGGCTGGGCTATCTTTGTTGTGGCTTTCAGCCTGCTCTATCTCTGTCACACCCTTTTGGAAAGGTTCTTTTCTTGTCATCCAAATGTCCCGGAGGGTGATTCATCTCAATGAAAAACCTTCCACTGATCACCGCGATCGGTGTCCTCGGGACCACTTTACTTCTCAATACCCTGATTCCCATTCCCCAGGATCAGGCCCCCATGGGAGAGCGGATTGGACGGCGGATACCGGAGAAGATGGGAGACTGGATCCTTGTCGGCGATCTCCCCGTGGCTGAGGAGGAGGTACGTGTTCTCGGCACCAATGACATCTTCCACCGGATCTATGAAAACACGGTCAGCAGCGAGGATGTGTTTCTGAGCCTGGTTTTCTCAACTGGGCACCGTCATTCCATGCACCCTCCAGAGGTCTGTTACCAGGCAGGGGGATACACCTTGATTTCGCGAGGCCAGGTGGATCTGGATCATGGCGCCTCCGCCACCGTTCTCCGCATGTCGCGGGGTGAAGACAATCAATTAGTCAACTACTGGTTTTTCAGTGAGGGAAGAGAAACCGCCAGCTACATCGTCCACCAAATCCACTTGGTGCTAAACCAGATTCTGATCCGTTCGCAACCTTCCGTACTGGTCCGGCTCTCAACCCGGATTGATTCGCCAGATCCCGAGGTGGCCCAGAAACGTCTCTCCCGCTTTGCGGAGGTCTGCATCCCGGTGCTGCGGGAGAAGTTGGTCAACGAGGAGACACCTAACCCCTCTCAGCTTTCTTCTCCTCCAAGAGAAGTGGGGGAGTAGTTCTCCCTTACTCCTTAGTAGAGGTGTTCCGAGAGGTCTCCTACAGTATCCCTTGCCTCAGTGTCGCCCACGATTCCTTGATCACCTCCCACGCCAGTTGTGGGTAGTGTTCTTTGCCGAAGAGAATGCTGGCGGTCAGGAAGCATTCGTGCGTGCAGGAACAGCCCGTCTTGTCGATCATTCCGCGTGCTTTCTGGGCGGCTACCCCCTCCCAGATGGCCTTCCAGTTGAAGTCCACCTCCCGCAAGTTGCCCAGTGGCCAATCAAGCACCTCGCACAGATTCACATCGCCTCCGGGTTGCAGGACCGCGATCGCCCGCCCAGCTTGGCAATGGATGGGAGCGGCCTCACCCAGTGAGTAATACCCATCACCCTCGGTCAGGGCCTTTGCAGAATCCTCCTGGAACGACACGGATGACTTCCGAGCGAAGGCGCGGAACTTGGCCAGGGGCTTTCCCTCACGGCGGAAATGAAGAATCTCCTGAACTGCCTTGCGTCCCATCCGGTTCTTGGCACGCCGTAATACCGCTCCAAAGCCATGATGGTGAGTCCGGTTGTGCTCATCGGTCCAGGAAAGGAAATCCTCATAGGCTTGTAGATCTACCCCGGTTAGGGTCTGGTCGGCCACATAACCCCGTACCAGGTTGCAGGAGATCCGGTTCACCCCAAGTCCATGGAGGAACTCATAAATCTCACGTAAGCGCGGAGTGTTCCGGCCGTTGGCGGTGACCACTACGGAGACTTCGAGGGCGGGCCATTCCTTCTGTATCTGTTGGAGATCCTTGATCTGCTGGAGCGCTTGCGCGAACACCCCCTTCTTACGGCGGAGCGCATCATGCTCCTCTCCGATGTCATCGATGGATACACCCACATCCAAACGTAGGTCCGGGGTCTTCAACCGGAGGGCTTCGAGCACACTTTTGACGGTTTCGTGACGGGTTCCATTGGAAATGATCCCCACCCGGCGTGTCCCGGCGATGTCATGGAACAGACGGATGACCTCATCAAGATCCTGGCGCAGGAAAGGTTCGCCACCAGTTAAGCGCAGGAAGGTCAGGCTTTTGATCTCCTGACAGAAGCGTTCGATTTCCTCCAGGGTTAACTCATTGCTCGGGCCGAGTTCATCCAGATAAAAACAATGGGCACACCTCAGATTGCACCGGGAGGTGACAAAATAGATGAGATACCGTAGGGGTGGAACCACCACTCGATGACACTCCTCTTCCATGCGCCACCATGGCGCGGTTTTCGATTCATTCTAGCCATGACATGGGATGAACTGAACGGTACGCATTGCTTCATCAAAATAGTATCTGAAAGAAAATCACATCAACTAGATGTGTGGTACTGATGCAATGGTCCTTGACCTACGGGACGCAATGGAATGCGTCCCTCCAGGGAGGGACCCGCTCCGTCATGTCCGTGACCGCTCCACTTTCAGCCAGAATCCGATGCTGCTAGTCTTGGCGTTGGGGATATTCCCACAATCCGCCCAGAAGAGTTGCTTAATGAGACAGATTCCAGCCTGCCACGACTGTGTCGAACGGCAGTTGAAGAGAGTTTTGGATGTAGCCCTGAGTTGTCCCGAAGCCCCGCCGTTAACCAAAGAGGAGAGACAGGTTATGGAAGCGGACCTTTTACATGAGGCCCGTCTTTGGCTCGCTCAACAACCACTTGATTTATCGCCCGCGGAACTCTCGTATGGCCCAATCAAGATGGTCTATGCGCGGACCGGGCTCCATGACCCTTATCTGGATCTCAAGCGCCGTTCGAATGAAGAAGCCCTTGCGCTCCTTCCCGAACTGCGGCAATGGATCCATGAGAGCCCCGACCCGCTCGGTACCGCCGCCCGCATGTCCGTGGCGGGTAACATCATCGATCTGGGTATCCGCAAGGATTATGACATCCATGAGAGCCTCCAACACATCCTGGAGGAGGGTTTCGCAATCGATGAGATGGACCGCTTCGTGGCCGACATGACCCGCCGGGAAGAGAAGGGAACCGGTGCGGATGTCTTGTATATCTGTGACAATGCCGGTGAGATTGCTTTCGACCGCCTGTTCCTCGAGGTTCTCTTGGAACACTTCCCGAGCTCCCATTTCACCGCCGCCGTGAATGCGGGTCCGGTTCTCAATGATGCCTTGAGAGAAGATGCCGAGGTGACCGGGCTGGCAGAGATTGTGCCAGTCATAGATAACGGGTATGACCTTCTGGGGACAGTCCTCGGCACGGTCAGCCCGGCATTCCTTGAAGTCTATCACCGCGCCGATTGGGTCATCAGTAAGGGGCAGGCGAATTATGAGACTCTGGATGGTGTCTCGGATAAGGCTCTCTTCCTGCTCAAGGCGAAATGCCAGCCGATTGCGGAACACCTGGGAGTGGTTCTTTACCAGGGAGTATTTAAGCGCGGCGACACCCGTCAAATAGATTTATCGAAGGAGAATTTGGCCAGTCTATGTCAACACGAGCGTTAGTCACCGGCGGTGCCGGATTCATTGGTTCTCACCTTGCCAGGAGGCTTGTGTGTGAGGGATATACAGTACGCATTTTGGATGATTTTTCTTCGGGGCATAGAGACAATCTAGGAGAGTTCCAGAATGGGGTAGAATGGTACGAAGGGGATGTCCGCAATGCGGAGCAGATTCTCGCGGCTTGCCAGGGTTGCCAGGTGGTCTTCCATCAGGCGGCGGTGGCCTCGGTTCCACGTTCGATCCATGAACCACGGATGACGCATGAGGTAAATCTCGATGGGACCTTCAATGTCCTTCTCGCGGCGCGGGATGCCTCCATCCAGCGGGTAGTGATGGCCTCCTCCTCCTCGGTGTATGGCGAAACCCCCGCGCTCCCTAAAACTGAGGCGATGCCTCCCGCTCCAGTCTGCCCCTATGCGGTCCACAAACTGGTGGCCGAGCTGTATGCCACACAATTCTCCCTGCATTACAGCATGGAGGTGGTCTGTCTGCGTTACTTCAATATCTTTGGTCCCCGTCAGGATCCCGACAGTCCCTATGCGGCGGTCATCCCCCGTTTCGTCAAGCGCATCCAACAGGGTTTGGCTCCCATGATCTATGGAGATGGGACGCAGACACGGGACTTCACCTATGTGGAGAATGCGGTTGAGGCCAATCTACTCGCGGCCAAGGCTCAGGGAATGGGTGGCCAAGTGTTCAATGTCGCCTCGGGGAAACAGACGACGGTCTGCTCCATCGCGGAGTCAGTGGCCCAGTGGATGAAGTGGGAGGGTGGCCTGGAGTATGTCCCGCAACGTCCAGGAGACATCCTCCACTCCGTCGCGGATATTTCTCATGCCAAGACGGTTTTAGGCTACCAGCCCGTGGTTTCTCTGGAGGAGGGACTACAGCGAACCTTGGAGTGGTATGCGGGGAAATAAGCACGCTTCCGTCCCACTGGCCTCATAACGCTGGAACGAGAATCCTTTCTCCTTCGAAAATGTCTCCTCCTTCGAAAATGTCTCCTCAGGCGGCTTCAGGCAA
>CAYRBI010000231.1:0-6711 GCA_964422415.1 uncultured bacterium
CACCACCGGCGCTTCCATCAATCCGCAGGACTTAAGCACATATTGCTCAGACCACTCCTTACCTGTGGTCACGAAGTTGCCCGGTCCGACCGCGAAGGGGGTGGGATTCTTCTCATGCAGCGGGCCGAAAGTATTGCGGCGGCTGCCAATCACCTGCAGGGCGATCTCATTACCGGTCTTCTTCAGGAAGCCGGTGATGTCGATTTCGTAGGGCGGCCACAGGAGGCACCCGGCCGGCTCGCCATTCACGAGCACACGGGCCATGGCGCCTGTAAAGCCGGGAGCGGAGAGGAACACACGTTCTCCCTTGGCGGGAGCGTGCTTCAGGTTGAAACGGTAAGTCACCGCGCCACCATAGAAGGGTAGGCCCTGCTTGACCCAGCTGCCCAGTTTCAGGGCGCTTGAGGGGGCGGTCAGTTCACATACGGTTCCCTTTACATTGACCCCGAAGTTGCCCAGAAGGAACATCGCCTCAAGTTCATCCACGGAGGTGAAGTTGCTGGTGAGGGTAACCTCATTCTTACCCACCCGGAGAACCGTGGGATCGAGACGGACCTTGGCGAGACAGGGATCCACCCACCAGCCCGCACCGGATTCATCCACCGGAAGGGGCTGGCCATTGACCGCGATCGCGAACCGGTCCGAATTCTCCAGCGCCAGGTAGAGTGGGCCACCCGGCAACGTACGGACCTGGAAGGCGTAGGTCAGCACAAGCGGAACTGTGGGGGGATTCTTTTCCTTGATGCGTGCCCAGGGTTGCAGCATTTCACCGCCACGGTGAGGCACCCCCAAGGCATCTCGCACCGCGCTATCGACACGCAGGATCTCCTCGGGGCCACTCACCTTGCCATCTCCGATCTTGTAGGTGGGACGGTCCAGCACCAGGACATTTTCCTCGCTCAGTTGTGCGCCGGATTCCAGGCGGAGGGTCTGCTTGCGGACTTCCTTGAGTTCCTTCTGGACCTTCAGTCCCGCTGGTTTCTGCTGTTCGAGTGTGAACAAGCGGCTACCAGAGGCGGCCACGCTGGTGGTGAAACTGACCCAGCCATCTCCCTTGGAGGATGAGACCACCGACTTCGCTCCAGTCATGGGATCTAGTTCGACGACAGTCCCGGAGCCCTTGATCCACACCTCCACCTTCACGAAATCCTTCTTGCGGTTGGTGTTACAGAAGAAGAGCACCCGCCGCTCATCGGACTCACGCAGCATATAGAGCAGGGAAGGAATCTCCTTGTCTTTGTCATCCGTTAGTGAAACCTCGCGGATCTCCTCCAGGGCTTTCACTACCGCGCCACGAGTGAAGGCGGCACGCTTGCACTTGGCCGCCACCTTGACCGCCTCACCGGAAGGCGCGCCATCTACTACTCCCGCTACATCACCACTGAAGATCACCTCACCACCAGCGGACTGGAAACGTTTCAGGAGCTTGAGAGTCGAAGCGCGGATGGTGATTCCCGGCGGAACCAACACGGTGTCATAGCTCACTTTCGCCATCTGGAGAGAGGCCCCATCCTCGCAGGTGATGACCGAGCCGTGTTTGGCCAGGAGTCCCTCATCGCCATAATCGAAATCGAGATGAGCCTCGAGCAGCCAGTTACGCAGGGTGGGCAGCATCTCATCCAGTTCTTGTACCCCCTTGTCACGCTCGGTGAGGACATCCTGGATGGCCACCTCGCCGATGCGTGGCGGACGGAACTTGATCCACATGCTCTCGATGGGATGGATGACCAGAATCCTCCGGACCGCATCACCCTCGGTGAGCGCTACATGTACCCGTGAGAAGTAATCCTCCACGGCGGAGTAGTGTTCCCACCAGGCGGACTGGAAGAAAAGCGAGGCCGGGTAATCGCGTTTGGCCTCGCCCTGCATGGTGTACCAGGAGAGGTGGTGGCAACGCAGATTCACGCCCAGCGCAGCCTGCCAGTCACCGATGGCCTTGTGCCCCTCCATCGAGAAGTCCCAACCTGTACAGCCATACAGCTCAGAGAGTACCCACTTGCGGCCCATTTGGCGTGTCACCGAAACAGTCTGCTTGGCGGTATCATATTCGTAGTTGTGTTCGGACAAGATATCGATACCCGGCACCTGCATGTACTCATAAAAGGGCATGGTCGAGCCCACCACCATGGTGGAGCTGCGCATGTTGCCCTCCAGCAGAATATGGCCGGTGAGCGCAATTTTGTTCTTCTCACACCACTTCCCGATCCGCTTGGAGAAGCTCTCCACGAAAAGCCTAGTAGCCAGCGCGCGGTAGTGATAACGGGCTTGCGAGAGTTCCACTCCCTCCACCTCGAGAAACAGCTCCGGCAGGTGTGGGAGCAGATCGTACCCATACTCCGCCTTGAAGAACTCACGGAATTTGGGGGTCCAGGGATTCACCGCGAGGTGGACACCCTCGGGCAGGTCGAAGTTGAAGGGCCAGACAAAGCCATAATTCGGCTCATCGGTGAAGATGCCATACACACCCTTGCCGAACTCCGTGCCAATTTCCTTCCGGTAGGTTTCATGGGTGACCTCGATGAAACGGTCTACCGCCTCGGGGGAGAGCACATCCAGATATGTGTAGCCGTTGTACCAGGAGCTCTGCGGCATCGGGATAGCCTTGATGCAGAGAACTTTGACATCCTTTCCTTTATGCGGCTTCTCCCCTTTGTTCAACAGGCGTAGGCCCGTGGCCTTGTCTCCCTCCCCAATGCGTGCCTCCCAGGCTCCGAGCAATCCCTCATGCCCCTCGAAGAGCTCCGGGGGACGGACCTCCATGGCGAGAAACCGCAGGCGGTACTTCGGGTCCTTGGTGACCAACCCACCTGCTGAACCGGAGGGCCAGCGGTCCTCATCATACAACCAGGCCTCCATGCCGAGTTGCTTGCACTCATCCACCGAGGCGCGGATACAGTCGAACCATTCCTTCCCGAGGTACTCGGTGGCCAAACCCACGCGCGAGTGCAGGAATGCACCTCCCATCCCCATCCGGTGCAGGACACGCACTTGGCGGCGCAACTCACCAGGCTCCAGTTTCCCATTCCAGGACCAGAAGGGTTTACCACGGTACTCGTGGGAGGGGCTTTCAAAGGTTTCAAAGAAGGTACGTTTGATATCCGGCATGACTGACCTCGAGATTGTGGAAGTGAAAAAATCAGGAATAAGGGTTAACCGATTGACTTCCCTGTGTCAATGAGACTCTGGCATGGAGGCGGGATCGGTCGTATCCTCTCCCGTTTATATCTGCCCCCCTTGTACGGTGGCTCTTCATGGAGGTTGTTCAATGTCTCGTTGTGTTGTTGTGTTTCGTCTGGCCCTTGTGAGCATGTTTCTCCTCCCGGTTGCTGCATCGCGGGGGGCTTTGGTGGATTGGCCCCAGTTCATGGGTGCGAACCGGAATGGGATTACCCCGGAAAACGGCTGGCTGGCCGAGTGGCCCAGCGAGGGACCAGCGATTCTATGGAACGCCTCATTGGGGACAGGCTATTCCTCTTTCGCGGTGGTAGGGGACCGTACCTGGACCATGGGGTATCAGGAAGGGAACGAAGTCATCCTCTGCTTGAATGCACAAACTGGCGCTGAGATCTGGCGGTATCAATACCCTTCCGAACTACGTGGCGCATACCATCTGGGGGGGCCCTGCACCACTCCCTTGGTGGATGGAGATGTGGTCTATACCTTGGGTAAGGAGGGGCGCCTGTGTTGCCTCGCCGCAGCCGATGGCAAGTTGCGCTGGGAGAAAGACCTACCCAAGGAGCTCGAGGTCGAGGTGACCTCGTTCGGGATCTCCTGTTCCCCCTTGGTTGAGGGAGAAATGGTGTTGGTGGATGTGGGTGTGATGGTGGCGGTTAACAAGAAGGATGGGGCCATTCTGTGGAAGCATCCGCCGGTGCGCCGTGCTTTTACCTCGCCGGTGGCCTTTGACCTGGATGGCCGCCGTTGCGCGGCGACCCTTAATGGATATGGGTTGCTCGTGTTTGATCTCAAAACGGGTGAGGAGGGCTGCCGTTACCGCTGGGAGACCTTTGATGACACCAATTGCGCCACACCGGTGGTGAAGGGCAACCGGATCTTCATCTCCAGTGCTTATGATGTGGGTGGCGCGGTGTTGGAGGTGGCCTGGGGGAAAGAACCCAAGGTGATCTGGAAGAACACGAACATGCGCAATCACTTTGCCCTCTCGGTGCTGTGGGAAGGGAATCTTTACGGTTTCGACGGGAATGTGAATCGCGATAACCAAGGACAGCTAAAGTGTGTCTCCTTCGAGACCGGGGAAGTAAAGTGGACCGAGCCCAGTGTCGCCAATGGGGGCCTGATCATTGCCGATGGGAAGATCATTGCCCTTTCAGACAAGGGCGAGTTGGTGGTGGCTGCAGCTTCTCCCGAGGGATTCAAGCCACTATCCCGTTGTCAGGTTCTTGGAAGTTGTTGCTGGACTCCACCGGTCTTGTCAGGGGGACGCATCTACTGCCGTAATGATGTGGGCGATGCGGTGTGTGTGGATGTAAGGGAAAAGAAGTAAAAAAGATTATATGTAACCGTGGATTCCCGCCTTCGCGGGAATGACGATTTTGGGACCCGGTCACTTCTTCTGTCATTCCCATATAAACGGGAATCCACGGTTGCACTCAGTAGCCACGGTCAAAAGGGCTGTCATGCCCCTCTCACACGTTCGAGATCTGCCAGAGTTGGAAATATGGCATATAGGCTGCCAGAGCGACGATCAGGACTAAGCCTCCCACGGTCAGGATGAGCAGCGCCTCCTGGATCTGGGTGAAGATCTCAATAGCCGCATCAACTTCCTCGGAAAAGGCCAAAGCGGTTTTGTCGAGCGCGCTGTCGAGCGTTCCGGATTCATCTCCCACTGCGATCATATCGATCATGAGTTGAGGGTAGATTCCGCTCTCCTCCAGTGGCTTGACCAAGCTGCCTCCCTCTTCCACCACCTTGGCGGTGTGCTTGAAGGACTCCGAAACGTAGTAGTTGGGCTGGGTTTGAGCAATAATTTTGAGTGTCGGGATGATCGGGATTCCACAGTGCACCAGCGTGGCGAACATGCTGGCGACACGGGCCGAAGCGATACGCGCGCCGAGGTAATCTCCCATAAAAGGGGTTTTGAGTTTCAAGTAGTCTTCGATCATCTTCCCGGGTTTAGTACGGCGGAACATCACCAGGGCGCAGACCGCCACGATGGCGCCGAACAGAATGGTTAGCCAGTGGTGCAACGCGAACTGCCCGATGGCATCCACCGCGAGAGTCAAGGGTGGCAGCACGACATGCGGATTGGCCTTGAGCGGCTCGAGGATGTTTGGAAACACGAACACCACCAGGAGTGTCAGCACCACCAATAAGACGATTACGGTCAGGAATGGGTAGACCGAGGCGGCCACAACCTTACGGCGAAGACGGATTGCCTTTTCCAAATAGAGCGAGAGCCGCCGTGCCGATTCATCCAAGACTCCGCCCGTCTCACCGACTTTAACGATTCCCACCATCATCTCATCGAACACCTGGGAATGTCCCGCCATCGCCGCCGCGACCGTGTTGCCATTCTCTACACTGGCGAGGATTTCCGCCGTTATTTGGCGGAGCTTGGCGTGGGTGACACGCTCCGAGAGAATCTTCAAGACCCGTAAGAGCGGAATACCCGCATCCAACATGATCGACATCTGGCGGAAGAGCATGGCCACATGGACCTTAGAGATATGGCTTCTCGCCCACAGATAGATCGAGACCGGTATGATCGAGACGACCGCCACGGTCAAGAGGACAGTTCCAAGAAAGTAGAGGAACATGCGAGTACACCTTTCGTGAAGGGAGTCCAGCCCCCGTATCAATCCAGTTGCAGTACAACCACACGCGAAACTTCATCAAAGCTGGTCAAGCCCGCGAGTATTTTGCTTCTTGCCGCGGTATTGAGAGGGATCATTCCCTCCTCCATACCCAGCCGGGCCAGTTCCTTTTCATCGTCTCCCCGGATGATGGCCTCCTGGACCCGTTCGGTGACCTTGAAGGTCTCGAAGACCCCGGTCCGCCCCTTGTATCCAGTCCCGAAACAGGCGGCGCATCCTTTGGCTTCCCAGACAGTCTGGCCTTCCTCGAGGGCGAGGATCTTCTTGGCCAGCGGACGTGGTGTGACCTCGGTTTTGCACTCAGGACACAGAAGCCTGACCAGGCGTTGTGCGATTACCGCCACCAGCGAGGTGGCAATTTGAAAAGGGGGAACACCAAGATACTGTAAGGCGGTCAGCGCGCTGACCGCATTGTTGGTGTGCATCGAACTGAACAAGAGATGCCCCGTGTTGGCGGCACGGACAGCGGTAGAGGCGGTCTCCGGATCGCGGATTTCCCCCACCAGGAGGATGTTCGCATCCTGACGGAGGATCGAGCGCAACCCGGCCGCGAAGGTGATCCCAATCTTGGTGTCCACTTGCACCTGGCTGACTCCCGGAATTTGGTACTCGATCGGGTCTTCCAGAGTGACGATATTTTTAGTCTGGTGGTTGATTTCGGAGATCGCGGTGTACAGAGTGGTGGTTTTCCCCGATCCAATCGGCCCGGTCACCAGGATCATCCCATGCGGACGGTGGATGAGCTCCCGGAAGGCTAATAGGCTTTCCTCATCTATCCCCAGGTAGGCCAGTCCGCGTAAAACCACCGACTCATCATGCAGACGGAGGACGAGCTTCTCTCCCAGGTTGGTGGGAAGGGTTGCGGCGCGTAGGTCAT
>CAYRBI010000232.1:0-6651 GCA_964422415.1 uncultured bacterium
GAGTGTTTGGAGTTCACACTTTAGTGTGCTTTTCTCCCTCCCCCCTGGCGGGGGAGGGTGGGGGTGGGGGGGGTGAGATACCACCCAATACAGATAAACTTGGGAATCATTCCAGGAGGGATTCATGAAGATTGGTTTGAGCACCTATAGCCTTTACAGCGCGATCAAGAATGGAGAGATGACTGTTGTAGATACCATTCCATGGGTCAAGGACAACGGGGGCGAGCATATCGAGATTTCAGCGGTCGGCTTCGACCTAGCCGAGGATCCCGCTCTCGCGGATGCCATTATGAAGAAGGCAGCGGAGGTGGGTCTGGAGATGTCCAGCTACACTGTGTCGGCTCAGTTTATCCAGGACTCACAAGAGGCCTATGAAACCGAGATCAAGCGAGTAATGACCCATGTGGATATCGCCAAGAAACTGGGCATTACACGGATGCGTCACGATGCCGGTTTCCGCCCCATTCCGGAAACATCGGTGAAGCAGTTTGAAGAAGACCTTCCAAGGTTGGTCGAGGCTTGCCGCCGTGTGGCTGATTATGCTGCCTCCTTGGGTATCACCACCAGCGTGGAAAATCATGGCTTCCATGTCCAGAACAGCGAACGTGTGTCCCGTCTCATCCTTGGCGTGGACCGCCCGAACTACCGTTGGACTGTCGATATCGGCAATTTCCTGTGCGTGGATGAGGATCCCGTCTCAGCGGTACGCAAGGCGATGCCATTGGCCTCGATGGTTCACTTCAAGGACTTCTACATCCGTCCCTCGCACATGAACCCCGGCGAGGGATGGTTCGACACCGCGGGTGGCAATCACCTGCGTGGTGCCATCGTCGGACATGGCAACATCGATATTCCGGGTGTCCTCAAGGTGGTCATAGCCTCGGGTTATGATGGTTACCTCTCAGTGGAATTTGAGGGGATGGAAGATTGCCGCATGGGTTCACGCCTGGGAATGGAAACGCTGCACAAGCTCCTGGCGGAGTGTTCTTGAGTGCCGAATCAACCCGTCACGGAAATCCTGCTGGTTGAGGATGATCCACGCTTCGCCCAACGGATGAAGAGGAATCTGGAAAGCGAGGGGTTCCAAGTCGAGTGGGTGGAACGGGGTGACCTGGCGGTCAGCCGTATCCAGGCGAAGTCTTTTCACCTCCTGTTAACCGATATCAAAATGCCGGGTATGAGCGGGCTGGAATTACTCGAAAGGGTGAAGTCCAGCCCCGCTCTCGATCCCGAGTTGCCGGTGGTCATGTTGACCTCGATTGATGCGGTGGAGACCGCGGTTCAATCGATGCGCCTGGGGGCCTCGGATTACATCAAGAAGGACGCCGAGCGCGATGAGGTGCTGCAACGCCTATTGAAGGTGTTGGGCGAGGCGCGGGTCCGCCGTGAGAATACGGAACTGCGGGCACGTATCTCCGCCGAGGTGGAGACCGGTGGGCTGGTCGCGCTCAGCCCGGCCATGACCGTACTCTATGCCGAAATCCGTGACCTCTCCCCCACTCCCGCCACTCTTCTAATCCAGGGTGAGACCGGTGTGGGTAAGGAAGTGGTGGCGCGTGAAATCCACCGCCTGTCGGGACGCCGTCCGGACCAGTGGACCGCCATCAACTGCGCCGCGCTCCCGGAGGATGACAAATTTCAATCCGAACTCTTTGGCCATGAGCGTGGCGCTTTTACTGGCGCCACCGAACGCAAGCGCGGCATGTTTGAACAGGCCGAGGATGGCACCTTGTTCCTCGATGAGGTGGGTGAGCTCTCACTCGACTCCCAATCCAAATTACTGCGCGTTCTTGAAACTGGTGAGTTCAACCGGATGGGGGGAACTCAACCCCTACGCCTACGGGCGCGCATTCTGTTAGCGACCAACAAGGATTTACGCAAAGAGGTCCAGGAAGGGCGTTTCCGTTTGGATCTCTTTTATCGTATCAGCAATATCCCGGTCACCATCCCCCCCTTGAAGCAACGGGTCGAGGATATCGAGCCCCTTTGCCATATCCTGATGCAGGACTTCGCACGGCGGTATGGACGTCAGCCACGCGATTTTTCAGTTGAGGCCTTGGAACGTCTCAAAGCCTACCACTGGCCCGGGAATGTGCGTGAACTCAGAAATGTAGTCGAAGGATTGTTGATCCGTGGGCGGACTGGGGAGGTATTGGCGGAAGAGCTACGCTTGGAGGGACCCTCGGTACAGATAGAAGGACCCGGGTTACACTTGCCCGAGGAGGGTATTTCACTGGAGGATGTCGAACGGTTGATGGTAGAGCAAGCCCTGGAGCGGACTGGTTATAACCAGAGCGCGGCGGCACGCTTGCTCCAGATCAGCCCAGACCGGTTGGCGGCACGGGTGAAAAAATTCGGGTTGGGAAGATAAGGAGTGGTGCAGATCTACAAACTATTCAGTCATAATGGATCGCATTCACGAATGCATGACTTGTCCTATCTGCAAACACCATCCATTGGGAGATTGAAAATGAATTTCTGTGTAAAGGCATCGACAATCCTGGTTCTCTTCTTACTGGTCTTTGGTCCGGGATCAACCACATTGTCATTGGCAATGGGAACTACTTATTACGTGAGCCAATCCGAAGGTGATGATAATTATGACGGGCGAGCGGGAAGCCAGGATGCCACACATGGTCCATGGAAGACATTGTCGAAGGCTTCATCAATATGCTACCAACCCGGCGATCAATTACTTTTGAAATGCGGTGACCAGTGGAATGAAACACTCTTGTTGCGGGGGAATGGTACCGCTGAGAATCCCATCAAAGTGTCGTCGTATGGTACGGGAGAACGGCCCTCGATCCAAAGAACAAGGGGCAACTCCACGACCTGTATTCTCATTGATAAAGGCTGGGGGTACTGCTTCAGCGATCTGGAACTGGGATTCGCGCAAAATGCCATCCGGGTGATGTTGGACTCACGGGTTAACCCCACGCCCGGTTATCTCATGATCGAGAATTGCTTTTTCCATGATACCTCCAATCCAACTTATCCAGATTTGGCCAATGGTCAGGGGTATGCTCATAACGACCAGCGGTACATGGGATGGGCTATCTTTCTTGATGGCTTGGACTCACCGGAGCAGGTCCGGTTAACTCACCTGACCGTACACAATTGTTTCGCTGTGTGGACACAAGGCCTTTTTATTCCATTAGGTCCAGTCTTTCTAGAAAATGTTTCTTTCGATGGCAACACCAGTGTTCATTGTAGTTACAACGGTGTTTATCAATCCGGATGTAAAAAATATGACATCCTCAACTCGGTGTTTGTGTATGGTTATCCATGGGAATACCATCCCTATGGAGCCACTCAGGTTATCGCTGGAGGCGTTATCGGAGATGCCACCATCCGCAACGAAGTGAAGGATAATGAATTTGGCTGGGCTGGTGATTACCCAGGATGCCCTGATGGCTGTGCCTACGATTTCGAGACTCCCACTGGTGGAGTCACATTCCAGAATAACTTTATCCACGATACTTTTGGTGAAGCTATCCTTTTCATGGGGGGATGCAAACACAACGACCTCATGTTTGATGGTAATATCTTCCGGAACAATGTGCGCTTCAGTCCGCGTTGGGATGTCGAGGTGAATGTATCTCCGGACAATACCGGCAATGGGACCTTCAGCAACAATACTTTTTCTCCCCGTCAAGGTAAACGGGTCTTCAACAGCAAACCCTCTTGTTATCAATTCATCAATAATGACGAAAATTGCACGCGCCCACTTGTGGAGATGCCGCTAGTCACTGGCATCACATATGGTGCCGGTCAACGCACCTATACACTCTCCAGCAAGACTCCCAATTCCACGATTCATTACACCTTGGATGGGAGCCTGCCCACCTTGGACAGCACGGCCTATTCCGGACCAATCACAGTCAACCGTTCCGGTGTGTTGAATGCCAAGGCTTTCCAAACGGATTATTACCCCAGTTCTGTCAATTCTCTGTTGGTGGATCTGTATGAACCACACGAGCCAAAGCCTTCAGCCTGGTGGAAATTGGATGAAGATTCGGGCCATACAGTTGCAGACTCAGCTGGCGGCAATTCCGGTATCCTCAAGGGAGGGACCTGGACCAAGGGCCTGTTGAATCATGGGCTTGAATTCAATGGCCTCAACAGCGAGGTGGTTATCACTCCGGATCATCTAACGAAGATCTCAGATACCTTTACCATTGCTTTTTGGACTATTCCGGCAGCCACCACGGCCCTCGGCAACGAGGCCAATCGTGGAATGGGTTCCATGATTTACGCCTGGTGGAAACTGGATGAATCATCAGGCACGACGATATCGGATACAGCCGGAGGGCCTTTTGCCTTGCTCAAGGGATGCACCTGGACCGAGGGAAAAAAGAACACGGCCCTGCAATTCAATGGAACAAGCGACTCAGTTGCATTGATGAATAATAGCCTCAGCCTCGTATCGGATACCTTTACCGTCTCGTTTTGGGCAAATCCCGAGACCACACGTGCTATCACGCCCGCAACCGATTCAGGAACACAGGGAGTCTCTGGGCAATGTTATGCGCTTGCGGCCAACCAATACGGCGCCATCACCGACGAGGCGGGATTGGGTGTCTCGGTTGGTACCAATGGAATCAGTGTGTTCGAACTAGCTGATAATTATTTTCCATCGCTGCTGGTTGCTGACTGGCCACTAACGGGATGGCATCTGATCACCTTGGTCTACCATGATAAACAGCCCAACGTGTATATCGATGGAGTGTTCGTAAAAACTGGTTTGAGGAGTTCCAAGAAGGTTCATCCCTCCTTCAATCTGGGTGGCTCCAACTATGGTTGGTATCAAGGCAAACTCGATGACATCCGTGTTTACCCCCGTGCCTTGGAGAACACGGAAATCCAACAACTGGCAACAGAAGGGCAAGAAGCCTTGGTCGCATGGACCTTGCCGGAAAATGGGAACGACGCAGCGTCACGAAATGCCCTCTGCCCCATTAGCCGGGGAGGTGGTGCTGACTCTACTCACGCGGGGGTTGGTGTTTCGGTGGGGACTAACGGGATCAGTGTGATTGAATCTTCGGATGACTACCTGCCCTCTCTGCTGGTGGATAATTGCTCGTTATCCGGCTGGAACCACATCACGGTGGTCTACAAAGACCAGCAACCCACCCTTTACCTAAATGGAGTCTATGAGAAAGCTGGTTTTAAAAGCATGAAAACGGTGCACCCTGTCTTTAACCTGGGGGGATCGAGTGCAGGCTGGTATGCTGGAAAACTGGATGATATCCGTGTGTATAACCGGGTTTTAGGGGATGCGGAGATTCAAACCTTGGCAAGTGAGGGGAAGTAATACTGGCATTTAAAAACACACCACTGTTCATTAAATAAGGAGGACCACCTACCATGCCATTCATCCTCACCATAACACGAGTCCTTCTTGCTTGTGTTCTCCTATTTGGTCTCCCTTGTGTTTTGGCGAAGGCGGGAATCCCCTACACCTTTCCCGATCCCGGTCTCCAAGCCGCCGTGGCGGATGCCATCGGCAAGACGACCACGGAACTGACACTCGAAGACCTGTCTTCCCCCTTCTTCACCCTTCTGCCCGGAGAGAGCAGAAAGATCCGTAATCTGGAGGGGATTGAGAAATGTACCTCATTGATTGAAGTGGTCTTGTCTGATAATGAGATCGAGGACCTACGGCCAATCTCGAAGATGACCTGGCTGCGGTCACTCTCTATCGACAAGAACCAGATTAGAGACCTGACTCCGTTATCCAGCCTGGTTCAACTGGAGGATCTCTGGCTCTTCCGGAATGAGATCTCTGATCTAAGCCCGGTCAAGTCAATCAGTGGCCTGAAAGCTTTGGATGTGGGAGCCAACCAGATTATGGACCTGGAACCAGTCAAGGAGTTATATGGCCTTGTGCATTTATGGGTTGCTGAAAACCAGATCCGGGATGTATCCCCGCTGACTGCCCTTCCATATCTGGAAACAATCGACCTGGCAAATAACAAGATTTCTGACTTCCATCCATTTTTCTGGGATGGAGTTTTCCCCAGATGTACCAAGATTGATGTCGATAATAATCCGGTTTGTGTGGATGATTGGCTCTGGGGAAATAGATCATTCGAAGAACGGGGGATCATCCGAACAATAGACCATTGGGAACGGCTGCTGGATCCAATTCATTTTCCCCCCTCGGTTCCAGGCTTCCGAGATACTTGGAAATTTTCCCCCGAAACAGATACAGGCTTTGTCTTCAGCGTTTCGAGTGAAGCCTCCGTAGACATTGTCTGGGGAGACTCTGGCTACGGTCTTGGGTTGGAAGGATGCAAAATCAGGATGGCACGCCCCATCGTAGAATATCCTATGTCAGCCAAGGAACTCGACCACCGTTTCATCACCCCCCAGTTCAAATCTTCAGGAGTACCGGATTGGCCTCGCGCGTGGAAATACTTTCATCTTGGTGGGGAACACTACTTCTCCAAACGGTTGGCCCAGAGAATTAACTTCTCCTTACAGGAGCAAGCTGTCGTAGGAATCTCAGTCAAGTTTACATTTCTTTATGAGACGCAATACCTGGGAGAAAGAGAATAAGTGTCTCCACCCCATCGGTAGAGAAAAAAGTGAATGGGCATAGGATCTTGGGCCGGTTCGTGTTTATGATTATCCTGTTGTGACTGATTG
>CAYRBI010000233.1:0-6637 GCA_964422415.1 uncultured bacterium
ACAATACCCAAATCTTCATCCATGAGAAGGATGATGTCGTTTACAAATAATGAATGAAGGTCGAGTCTTTCCGGCGATATCCCCTTTAGGGGTTCTTTCGGGTGTGTGACTTCCCGCCAACGATATGCCACAAGCCCTGTAACCACACCGAGTGCGATCAAGACTAATCCAGCCAGGATTTCGATCCCCTGGAGTGGCAAGGGAGTTGGATTTTGGCTATCGGCCACGTGTCCACTCAGATTGGTCACCCACAGGTGACCAAGGATTGTCAATGTGGAGGCCAAGACCAGCAGGAGAAGGAGTAGAGTCCAGAATACTTTGTTTTCGAGTAGCCTCTCAAACATGAGAACAAGTCTCCGTATGTGTAGAGGAATCTTCTCCCATATAGGTTACGGATTATCATACTCACAATTGACATATGCGACAATCGTGCGTGTTCTTTTTGTGCGATTTTTTTTGAGTCATCCAGGTACGTGTAGTTAGTGTCTGCTCTCATTCTTGAGAGGCGATTTCCGGGAGTTATACAATGGTATAATAGGCCATGTGATGATACATTGTGGTAATGTAATATTACTCAGAGGTGAACTGCCAGTTAAGCGGCTCTCATTCAATGCCGATAAATAATCGGCCAATACATCACTGTATTCGGAGCGGGTACATTTGGCTTGGAAACTGCTAATAGTCTGGTTGTGATTTTCAGGATTGGGTACTCGCCACCCTTCAGACTCGATTGGCGGTAGGTTTTGTAAAGGAGGGTGCCAGCATGAACGTGCAGCTCCTACGAAAGGTGGATTCCGGGGACCCGGAAGAGAGCTACTTCTCTGCTATGCCAGAGAGTGAGAAAAAAATTGCCAAAGTGATGGGAGTAAAACTCCACCAGGATTACTCTGAACGGTTATCCGCGATCAGTCATTTCAGTATGGAGATTGCCCATCATCTGAATAACAGTCTCACCCCCATCATCTGCTACGCCCAGCTCCTGACACAGGGGGCGGTCTCTCAAGAGCAGAAGAAACGGTTACAGAAGATCACCGAGGCAGCGCACCATGCCAAGGAAATCATCGATGGGCTCATCGCCTTCGCCGGTGGGCAACCCACTCAGGTTCTTCCGGTGGACCTGAACATAGTGGCCCGCGAGACTATTGAGGTTGCCGAAGGGCTCCTGTGGCTCCCCACCCGCCAGGTCCATTTCGAGGGTTCTCCCTGGAATACGACCTTGCTGGGTGATCCCAATCAGATCTCTCAGGTTATCTTGCTCCTGTTGAAGAATGCCATGCAGGCCACTGATTATGAGGACCGTTGGATTGATGTACGCACCCGTGTTGATGAGGAGTCCCGGATCGTCCTTGAGGTTGAGGATAACGGTACTGGAATCCCCAGCGAGATACTGCCCAAGGTGTTGCTACCCTTCTTCACGACACATGAGGGTGAAGGAGTGGGATTGGGTTTGTCGATCGTGAATGGAATCTCCGAGGCGCATGGCGCTCATCTAGAAATTCAGACCGAGGTGGGGAAGGGAACCCTGGTACGCATCTCCTTCCCGCCAGTGTCTGAGAACTTGCCAGACTGAGTCTGTTCGAAGTCCGCGCTTTGGTGTGTTGGCTTCCTCCGGCTGCAAACGTAAGGTAGGGTGGGGTTTGCCCCACCGGCAGATTTCGAATGAACCACCGGTAGGTCTCGAATGATTACCCCAGCGGTGTGGCAAGCCCCACCCTATGGTTACTAAATTATTTCACCAACTCTCCGAGAACCTCTTTGAGCACATTCGTTGATGGGAACGCATGTCCGAGGTGCTGGCGGAATCCCTCCGCATTGGCGAATCCTGCTTCCGCTCCACACTTCTTGGCCCATTCCTCCATTGCGATCAGGTACTGGTCGATGCCATGTTGGGCGCGTAGCCAATCACGCTGACTGGCATGGCAAGCCAACATCTCCCGCTTGAGTTCCATCTTGGAGGTGATATCTACATGGAACTGCGGCACCACCCGCGCGCCAAAGATATCAATTCCTTCCAAAGGGTCGGCGTAGAAGAGAGCCGGGATGTGATCGAGTGGGGGAGCGGGTTGGGGATCTCCAGTCTCATAATTAGGTGTTGGGGCACAGAAACAGGCATCACGGACCAGGCGGCTGGTGTTCTCATGGTCCGCCATGTAGTCCGTGGGAGACGTGGTGAGTACGATATCCGCCCGGGATTTGCGTATCGCCTCCGTGACCACACGGCGGGATTCGGCGTTGACATCGATTTCCAAATCATTTAGCCCCATGAAGTAGATTCCCGCGCCCATCAAAGCGGCTGCTTTCTCCGACTCAGCCCGGCGGACCCGTGTGATCTCGGTACGTGACATAACCTGAGTGCCACAGTCTCCCTTGGCCACGATCCCGATGGCCACTTCAAATCCCCGTTCTTTGAGCAGAGCCAGGGTTCCCGCCATCAGGAACTCGACATCATCCGGATGAGCGCCCACTGCTAGTGCGTGTTTCATCTATCTTTACCCCCTTGGTCTCGCTAACCGCCAGTGGTCCGGTTAAAATCCGCCCCTTGCTCAAGAGGGATATTCTCCCTCCATTTCATTGATTGAATCTGAGGCAGGTTGAATGGATCCACGAATCGGTCGTCTCGCAGAATTGATGGTCAACTACTCGAACGCTGTCAAGCCGGGAGACCAAGTCTCTCTGACTGGGCCAGTCGCGGCACAGCCGCTCTTGGCGGAGATCTTCACCCGTTGCCTGGAGAACGGCGCATACCCTACATATGATCTGGAGAGCCCCGCCTTCCAAGAAGCATTGCTCAAGAAGGGGAACCATAAACATCTCGAATTTCTACCAGCTTGGCGTGTCCAGCAGGCCGAGACAATCGATTGTCTATTCAAAGTTCAAGGCGAGACCAACACCCGTGGGCTTTCCGGTGTCGATCCCGCCCAACAACAACTCCGTCTCAAAGGGTTGAAACCGCTTCGTGATGTCTTTCACCGGCGTATGGATGATGGCAGCCTGCGTTGGTGTCTGGCCCTCTTCCCGACCGAGGCCCATGCCCAAGATGCGGAGATGTCCCTCTCCGACTTCGAGGATTTCGTCTACACCGCCTGCAAGGTAGATGTGGCCGATCCAGTCGCCGCCTGGAAAAAAGTCAAGCGTCAGCAAAATAAAATGGTGGAGTTCCTGACAGGTACCCGTAAAGTCCGTATCACCGCGCCGGGAACTGATATCACACTCTCGGTCAAGGACCGTTCCTGGATCAACTGTTGCGGGACGGAAAACATTCCCGATGGCGAGGTCTTTACTGGTCCGGTCGAGGATTCCGCCAATGGCACCATCCAATATTCCTTTCCGGCTTGTCTGAATGGCCGCGAGGTGGAGGGAGTTTGTTTGACCTTCAAAGATGGCAAAGTGGTCAAAGCCCATGCCACCAAGAATGAGGAGTATCTCCTCAAAATGCTGGACATCGATAAAGGCGCGCGTTTCCTGGGTGAGTTCTCCTTCGCCACCAATCGTTCCATCCAGCGTTTCACCCGCAACATCCTCTTTGATGAGAAGATTGGCGGTACCGTGCACCTTGCTTTGGGGGCGAGTTACGCCGAATCCGGGGGCACGAACAAGTCCGTCCTCCACTGGGACATGATCTGCGACTTGCGCAAGGGGGGACGCGCCTATGTGGATGGAAAACTGTTCCTCAAGGATGGGGAGTTCACCCACTCGTTTTGATTCTTTCGCCCGTTTTGTGATTCCCGCGAAAGCGTTCCCAGGAGGCTTTTCGCTTCCCTGAGGTTGAATTTCACGGTATTTCTAGCCTCGAGCGTTCCGGTAACGAGACATGAGACGGTTTATTTTGTAGATGATATAAGATGATACTTGTGAGTAGGTTGCGAGCATTTTGTGTGGACGATTGTTGCCTTTATTATGTTTTATTTTCTTGACTTATTTCCCTGTTATACTACATACTATTCATAAGTGACTGAGTGGATCTTTCCCATTCGGTTGTGAAAGAAAAAAACTGCCTCGCTGTCCGGTTGGGGGTGAGGAGGTTCTGAATCAGAGGGCTCCAGGGAGATGAATTTCTCTGGGGAGCAAAAGGTGAACCTGGTGGCAACACAATTCTGACAGGATGTCGGAATTTCTGAAGGGTTCTCGGACAGGATTCGCCAAACGGAACCGGACGCTGGGAAGCGTTGAAACACTGTTTATTGGGCCGCTCTGCGGTCGTAATTTTACCATCAGAAGTCAAGGAGGATTGATGATGGGACTCGCTTATTTTTTTCAGAGTAGTTCCTCGCTGAGAGCGAGCCAGAACCCCAAACCAGCTGCTGGGAGGGTGGTCCGTTTGGTCCACCGTTCCTCCTCCATCTCATGCAGGTTCTCCGTCATCAATAACACAGCCAAGGGGCGTTTCCTTTGGCAAACATCATTCCCACGCAAGTGGGAGTCTTCAGTGCCCCCAGAATCTCGATTCTGTCTATGTGCTTGCAGATCCCGTTGGGATGGATCCCGCCGGTTAATGACGAATTCAAGGATGAATTTTCATGGCTCTCACGCGCATCAATAACAACGTTTCCGCGATCAATGCGAATCGTAACTTGAATCAGACATCATCCCGTCTGAGTGATTCCATTACACGCCTGTCCTCAGGGCTGCGGATCAACCGCGCCGCGGATGATGCCGCCGGGTTGACCATTTCGGAGAATTTACGTTCGCAGATTAGTGGGATCAACCAGGCGATCGATAACTCCTCCAGCGCGGTTAATGTCGTCGATACGGCGGAAGGTGCGCTCAATGAAACCACCACCCTGCTCCAGAGGGTGCGTACTCTCGCGGTCCAGGCCGCCAACACGGGAACCAACGACAGCACCGCTCTGCAAGCGATCCAGGACGAGATCGCTACCTCCATCAGTGAAATCACCCGGATCGGCAATGACACGCAGTTTGGCTCACGGAAGTTGATTAATGGAGAGAATGCGAACACCGCCAGTTTACAGTCCGCAGGGACAGGCATCTCCCTCGCAACTTCCCCGACCGCCAGCAATCTGTCCACGGGTACCCGTTACCTGACTGTTTCTCAAACCGTGGCCGGCTCGGAAACTCTCACCAACGGTACCGATGGAGCCAACAACTCGGGGGCGACTGCATTGACTGGTTCGACCTTCGACAGTGGGACCTATGATGTGGTGATCTCCAATGTGGTGGCGGGTAGCTCTAGTGTGGTGAGTACCTCTGGATCCATCACCAGCAGCTCCTCGATCACGCTCAATAACGGAGCTGGCGGCAACAACTCCCAGATCTCCAACTTCTCGGCGTCGACTCTCTCTGCCGGGTCTCATACTGTGGACGTCAGCAATTACCAAGCCGCCACCACACGGGTGGTCAACACCAGCGGGGGATTTACCACGGATGGTTCGACACCTGTCACGAATGGCGCCACCCTACTGGACGGTCTTTATGCGGGAGGTCATCAGCTTGTTAATACAGATGTGCTGGAAGTCGTAGTAACTGAATCTGATGGCAATTCTGAGTGGATACAAGTGGAGGTTGGTTCCCGGAGTATTGACTACCTTGTCAATGAAATTAATGCAGCGATTGGTTCGGATGCTGCATCTTTTAACACAACCACGGGAAGAATAACCATCACAGCGGCGGCGGCGGGTGCTAACAACCTCTCGATCTCGATGAGCGGATACTATGCTGGTTGGCCTGGTACGCCTACTGGAGTATGGAGCAACTCTGTTACCACGGCCGGCAGTGACGAAACCTATGATATCAGCATCGATAGCGGTTCGGCGGTGACCGTGACCGAAGGACAGACGGGTGTTACCGCCACCTCGGGCAGTGGCGGTTCCATTACATTTGATGTGGGTACTGGACTCAGTACTGGGACGGATGAGTTGGTGGTGACGGTGGGGGGGCCCGCAAATGCTTCGGCGAGCATGTTGGGGCTCACTGCCGGCTCGACGACTCTGGTGGCAACCAACCTACTCAATTTAATTGTCACTGATTCAGTGGGAGACAGCTTTGGATATGGAGTGAATGTGGATGCAGGTGGAACTGTCACCATTAATTCCATTTTATCCGAGCTCCAAAATGGATTAGATAGTGGTTCTTCTGGTGATACTGTCTCCTGGGATGCCACCCATGGCCAGTTTGTCATTACGGCAGGGGGGGCTGGAAGTCCTGGCCTGTCCATCGAGATGTTAGTGTATGATGGACCGACTATCTTGGAGACCCTGGCCAATGAGGTGGATGCGAGTACTGGAGCCAGCGCTACGATGACCGTGGGCGGCGGCGCCTCGCAGACGGTGACCGCCGGTGGGACCTACACCTTCTATGGCCCGGAACCCTCCGATCCCGGTGCGGCCACTCCACAGATTACGATGACCTTGGGGGGCACCCTTACTGCTGGCACGGATACCTTGACCATCGTGGCTGATGAATATCAGGGCAGCCTGGAGGGTGGCGCGGCTGTGACCTTCCAGAATGGAGACAAGAAGGTCAATTTCCTGAGTGGGACGGCGGCTGGGTACCACTCTGGCGAGTCTCTCACCTTGGATTTTGGCGCCACCATCGATCTGGATGGTGGCTCCAGCCGGACCTTCCTGATCAGCGCGGTGAATAATGCCCTTTCCTTCCAGGTTGGTGCCAATGAAGGCCA
>CAYRBI010000234.1:0-6612 GCA_964422415.1 uncultured bacterium
ACACCCAACTGGCGTCCATCCTCAAGATCCACCCACATCATGTCCTCGCGAAAACTGACACGCTCAGCAAGTGGTTTCATTCTCTTCCCCCTACTGCAACCGGATCCTCGGGTCCGATAACGCCAAAAGGAGGTCCGCCACCAGGTTGCCCACGATCAGCAGCACGGTCCCCATCAGCAGCGCCGCCACGACCAGGTACTCATCCTGCGAGAACAGCGCCTCGACCACGGTCCGTCCCAGGCCAGGGTAAGCCATCACGGTCTCGACCAGCACGGAGCCGGAGAGCAGCCCCGAAAGCGAGAAGCCGAATAGGGTAATGAGCGGGTTGATCGCATTGCGGACGGCGTGCTTCCCGATCACGGTGGCCTCCCCCAAACCCTTGGCGCGGGCGGTGGTGAGGTAATCCGCACGTAACTCATCGAGCAGGCTGCCACGCATCTGGCGCATGTAAGTGGCCAGCCCCGATGCCCCCAGGACAATCCCCGGCAGGATCAGGTGATGCGAAATATCGAGAAACTTGTGAAAGGGGGTCAGGGACTCATAGTCGATGGATCTCAGCCCACCGATCGGAAAGAGGCCGGTGGTCTTGGCGAACAAAAGCGCCAAGAGCGCCAGGAAGACGCTGGGGATCGAGAGCCCCAGGAAGGCAATCGCCGAACAGATCTTGTCCACCCAGGAGTATTGTTTTGTGGCCGAGAAAATACCAAGCGGAATGGCGATCGCCCACTCGAACACGGTGGCGAACAGGGCCAGGATGAAGGTGTTGTACATCCGTTCGGCGATCACGGGAGTCACCGCACGCTTGTTGGAGACCGAATAGCCCATGTCCAGGTGCATCACCGCTCCCTTCAGCCAAGCGCAATAACGGATGTACCAGGGCTGATCGAGGCCATATTTGACCGTCATCTGCTGGATGACCTCGGTCGGAATCTGGGGATTGAGCTTCCAACTATCGAGCACACTTCCCGGCGCCAACTCGATCAAGAAAAAGGTGATCAACGGCACCAGGAAGAGGACCGGCAATACCTGCAAGAAACGTCGAAGGATATAGGTCCTCATGGCTCCTTCACAAACAGCTCTTCGATGTTCCAGACCTCTCGCGGACGGAGCACCTGGGGACGCATGTTGCCGAACTTGTTACGCACCGCGACATAAACCTTGGGATTGACCAGCCAGGCCATGGGTTGGTTCTCAGCATAGAGCTGCTGGATATCCCCCCAGATCTTGACTTGATCCTTCTCTTCCGGAGTGGCCAGGAAGGTCTCGATCAGCTGATCCACCTTGGCCTCCCATTCGGTGGCGGGGGTCTTCTGACTACAGAACCAGGTATGCGTTCTTCCCGAGGAGCGGAAGAAATTCAACCCAGAAAGGGGATGGTCCGTGCCGGTTAATCCCAGCAGGCAGGCCTCATAATCGAAAGAATCAGCGATGGCGGTCACCAGGGTGTTGAAGTCAACCAACTTCATACGCCCATCGATTCCGGCCTCCTTGAAACTCTCCTGGATAATGTTGCCCATACGTTCACGGATGCCATTCTCGCGGTTGGTGATGAAGGTGAACTCGATCTTGTTGCCCTGGGGATCCTCACGGATTCCATCGCCATCACGGTCGAGGTATTGCAGACCATCGAGAATCTTCTTGGCGGCCTCGAGGTTATACTCAAACTTGGGGATATTTGGGTTGTACCAGACAGAATTGGCGGGCGAGATGGGGCCATAAATCGCCTCGGCGCGTCCACGGAACACATTCTTGATGATCCCCTCGCGGTTGATGCAGTGCGAGATGGCTTTGCGGAAATCCACATTGGAAAACCAGGCCATCTTGTAGGATTCAACAAGTGGCTTGCCGGTCGATGCATTGGTCCCGGTATTCTGGTTAAACCAGAAATGGCTATCGCCCAGGTCTACCCCCAGTTCATAGATGGTGAAGTTTCCGGATTGCTCCAGATCCTTGAAACGTTTGTATTTGTCCGGGGTAATGGTGTGCGTGTCCACCTTCCCCGCCTCGAAGGCGACATCCATAGCCGAAAGGTCGGGAACATTGAGGAAAACGACCTCATCCAGATAGGGGAGCCGTTGCCCCTTCTCATCCTGTTTCCAGTAGTTGGGGTTGCGCTCCATGATGACGCGTTCGCCCGAAAGGTATTGCTTGATCTTGAAGGGACCGGTGCCGACCACATCCGCGGGCGGGGTATCGACATTGAGCGCCTCAGTGAGTTTTCCCGCCTTCCAGTCGGCCTCGAGCTTGTGTTTGGGAATGATGAGAACCGAGGTCGCGATGGCGCGTTCAAAGGGGCCATAGACCGCGGGAAGCTTGATCTCGACCGTGAGGTCATCGATCTTGCGGTATTGAAATTTCTGCCCCTTGACCTCCAGGAAGCTGCGCGCGGGGTTGATGACCTTGTCGTCATAGATCACATCCAGCGAGAAGATGACATCATCGGCGGTGAAAGGCTGGCCATCATTCCAGGTGACACCCTTGCGCAGGTGGAAGGTCCAAATCAGGTAATCAGGACTGTGTTCCCAGGAAGAGGCCAACGCCGGAATGATGGTCTTCTTCTCGACATGATAGAGAATCAATCCCTCATAGATGTGTTGGATGATATCGGTCGAGGAGGTCTCATTGGCGGTGATAGGATTGAAGGTTTTGGCATCTCCCAGCGAGGCCAGGATGATCCTTCCACCAGGTTTGCCGGTCTCGATTCCAGTTGTGGTCTCCAGGTCAATATCCTGAGCGGATGAGACAATGGAGGGTAGAACCAGCTGAAGAACCAGTAGAATCAAAAGGGATAATGGCTTCATTGAGAGAGCTCCTTGAGAACGCGCTTGGGCATCACCTATGGCTGTGGAGAGAATAACCGATTCCGGCGCAACTAAGGGAGGGGTGACAGGTTCAAAACCAAGCTGATCAGTCCTGGAGTGAAATACCCAGACAATAGGGAAGAAAAGCACATATACTACTAAATTAGAAGGGAATCCAATGCTTCCACAAATGCCACTGCCAGTGTTTATCCTCTCCTGTTGGTGGATCATCAGCCCGTCGGTTGCTGTATACGCTCCAACCCCTGACCTAAGTTCATGTGGGCTCCTCTCCAACTCCCACTATTATGTCCGAGAGAGCAGTGATTGTATTTTCTGTGTGAGTTTAGATGGCAGCAACCACCACCAGTTCCATTTTCCTGACCGGACCATTTATGCCCCCCAACTCAGCCGGGAAAATCCTGATAGGCTGTATTTCCTGACTAAGACCTCTGGAACCATCACACCGGGTGGTCCCTATTCGCTGATCGGCGCTAACTTGATTAACTCCTCGACCTGGGTGGTCGCGGATCTGTCAGATGTCTTTCCTCTTTTCACTGTAATGGTTGAGGAAGCCGGAATCGATTTCGCACTTATCTGGGAACACGGGGTCAGCATATGGACAGCAGGGCAAGAGCAACGATTCGAGATGGGCAACTCAAGACGCGTCTGGGATCTCTCCTTTGACTCCGAGCGAAAGAAATTGTCATGGTTGACCACTTCAGATCCAAAAGTCATTCACAATTGGGATGTCCATTACGAGATACAGAAAATCGAAGTGAACGAATTTGACCTGACCTCAAGACAAACCTCCACAACTTCTATCAGTCTGCCCCAACCCTCCACCATATGCCAGTTGATGGAAAACTCCGAGGACAGGATCATTTTAATGATATGGACAATCAAGGCATTCACTCTTTGGGAGGAGGCCTGTTTCCTTTTCGGCTATAGAACCAATGTTCACTTCAATGAGATCTTGCTGTTCTATGAGAAGAAAAACGGTGAAGTTCAGGAAAAACGATCGTTTGATGATTTACGTCTTTGGGATCATCACAGACAGTGGTTGGTAGGCTCGGATCCTCTGGGTAACACCCCTATCTCGATTATCAACTGGAGGACAGGCAGTTCCACAGTGTTGCCAGAACGCTCTTTCTATGGCCTGGAGGTTACAGATGGAGGAGATCCGTTCATATTGAATGATAATGGAATTCTTGTTTTCAATCAGGAGTCTCTGCAGGTGAAATCCCATTGGGGGACACATATGATTGAGGAGTAGCCTCCCCAATCATTCATTCATATCCTCCTCCCCATACCCAAACTTCTGAAGGTCCACCGGGCGGCTGCGCCAGTCCTTGGCCACGGCGACCTTGAGTTCAAGGAAGACCTTATGCCCGATCAGTTTCTCCATCTCATGGCGTGCCCCGGTGCCAATGTGCTTGAGCATGTCGCCCTTCTTCCCGATCATGATACCCTTTTGAGAGGTTGTCTCGACCACGATGAGAGCGCTCACCACACGGGGCTGATCCTCGCCCTTGTCCTCGACTGATTCGATCCGGACAGCGGCGGCATAGGGAAGCTCCTCGCGGGTGGCCTCAAAGATCTGCTCGCGGATGAGTTCGGAGAGCTGGAACTTGAGGCTCCGGTCGGTGATGGTGTCTTCGGGGTAGAACATGGGCCCTTCGGGCAGCAGTGGCCGCAGGATATCGAGCAGGGCCTTGGTCCCGGAATCCTTGAGCGCCGAGACCGCGATCTGATCCACCGCTCCCCCGGTCAGTTCCAGAAACTTTTCCCAGGTTTTGGCGAGCACCGCTGGCTTAACCAGATCAATCTTGTTGAGGACCGCCACAAAGGGGACCTGCGCCTCACGCACACGCTCCAGCACAAAGGCATCCCCTCCACCGAAGGATTGTCCACACTCAAAGATCGCCACCGCCACATCGGCATCCGCGATTGCGCTCAGCGCCTGCGACACCATGTAGCGGTTCATGTGCTCGCGGGCTCTGTGGATCCCCGGGGTGTCGAGAAAGATGAACTGGTAACCCGGTTCGGTACGCACCCCCACGATGCGGTTGCGAGTGGTCTGCGGCTTACTCGAGACGATGGCGAGCTTGGTTTCCAGCAGCTGGTTTAACAGGGTCGATTTGCCCACATTGGGGCGTCCCAACAGGGCTACAAAGCCCGAATGGAAGCCTTCTGTACGGGACTCTTGTGAGAGATCCCCATGTAGTCCATCAGGACACAGTTCACCCTCACTCAATGGGAGATCCTCCGGTTCATGATTCAATTGCTGGGGTCCATTCCTTTCTCTCTTTCCTTCCTGCGCTTAAGGTCCAAAAGCGAGGAGGCGGACACGGGATTGCCCGCCCGGCGATATTCTTCAAGGTCTTTTTCGGTTAATCCCAACCGGCGGGTCCGTCTCAGATTTTCATTCGTATTGAGGACTGTAGAGCCGGGAGGAGCATCCACAAGGAAACGGTCCTCGGGGATTTCCACATCCCACTCGGCCTCCTGATAGGTCTGGATCAGGTAAGGGTGCCATTGAGCAGTGAGGTAAACAGATTGCAGGAGCTTGCCGGTTTGAGCATCAAAGATGTCCCTGCGGAGAGACATCATTTTGAGCCCCTCTATAAACACCGGCAATGAGCCCATCAAAGTGGTCCTCTGGATGACCTGACTCATGGCGCCGGTGATACGGAAGAGAACCTGGATTTGTTCACCCTGGGAGGTCTTCTCCCGTTTGGCTTCCGCCATTTCCTTGAGACGGTCCTCAAAAGAGACACCAAAGAGTAGGTCTTGGAGTGGATTCGCCATCCGTGTGGCGCATTGAATCGTCATCGGCCCCACCACCGCGCGCGAGGCAATGTCGGTAGCGGATAGATCCACTTTATGGATATTACGTTTCGGGTGACTGATCACTGTCAGCTGCGAACCATCATAGATCTCGGTCAGGTATGGCACAGGCACGAATTCCGAGGACATACTCTTTTTATTCTTGGGGACACTCTTAATCGATTTATGGATGAACCGGTGGGGACGGACCGCGTCAAAAGAGAGATACGACTCAACAATCTGGTTCCTGGCCGCGATGGGGAACTCAAGCCGTGTCCGGACATGAACTGTTTTGTACTCATCAATCCTCTTCTGGAGCGCGGTATAAAGCGGTGCCACATCCTCAAGGGTGAGAGGGTGGGAGACGGTGAGATCCGGCTCACCTGAAGCCGGTCCTCCAGGAGTAACGGTCTGTTCCACCATTGAGACAGGAGCAGTGGCTTGGGGAGGCTCTGGCTGTGGGGTGGGGGGTATCTCCCGCAAGGACAGGAGTATCACCATGATTACAATGGCCGTCACAATGGCGGCAAGAATCGAAAAGAGACGTGCTGAGTTCATATTCTGATAGGGTGTCTTGTGGGAAGACAATTTACAAGTGGCACACTTGAGAGGGCCTATTCTACCCCCCCCACCTCAACCCTCCCCCGCCAGGGAGGGAGGGAGTTGTATGTTGTTCACGCTTTAGCGTGTTATTGCCTCCTCCCCCTATGTGGGGGAGGGTTGGGGTGGGGGGGGTAGGAGACGTTACAACCAGACAGTTCCCCATGCCGGTTTCTGGCGCCCTCAAAGCATGAAAATGGAGCCCGTGGTGTGTTGTTAGCCGGTGGCAAGGCCACGCAATAGGATCCATTGCTCACGTTTTCATGCCGCCGCCCCCGGAGCGCTGTCACACCGGGGACGGCGGCATGAAACATATACGAATGATAGAACACCGTTGCCTTGTCCCCGGCTAACAACGGAATGAAGGACACGATGGCTCTATTTT
>CAYRBI010000235.1:0-6528 GCA_964422415.1 uncultured bacterium
AAAATCAAGCTTAGTTTTCACCAAAAGTTGTCTAGACAATGGGGAGTACCCCATACCCCAATGGGTTTTCCTCTATGGACTAGCGAAAGAAGAGACAGTCCAAGTCCCCCGAATAAAGGATTCCAATAGTCCACAATGGAAAAAAGTCTGTAAACATGTTCAGCGAATCAACAAATGCTTTGAGAAGCTGAATGGACACAAACCTATTCATGCTAATGGTGATGGATATGTTCTCCAGTTTACTTGGGAGAAAAGTCTCTGATTGCGAAAACTGCGAATAATCTTGTTCAAAATGAAAACTTTTTAACGATCCGCTTCATGTTGATTATATTAAACTTCTGTCGATAACCGATATCCAGAGGCTCTCCAAAAACGAACGTTCGCTCCATTAGGGTAGGAGCGGATTTAATCAATCGTGTCGTATCCCGCTCCAGATCGGAGCTCGGTCTGTGTTAAACACCCCCACCATTCAGATTTCCGAGTATCTAATTGCGGCAGTTCTTGTTGCCCAGGGTCTCAAAGTTCAAGACACAATCCTCGTGCGAGGTGGGCGGGTTGCCTTCCTTTTCGATGATCCAGACGGGGCGGTTTCTCGGCTGATCAAGGCACATGAGCGCGGGGAACTATTGGTTAACAGTAGGGCGGTTACCATGGCCATTCAATCAGTAAAGACTATCCTCTTCAAAGCGCGGCGTGAGGGGGGCTTGGAATAGCCATGTCTGCCCCTCTTGATCAAGTCCTGTTCCGGATTGAAGAGGCGACTGGGTATCGGCCCCGAAAGAATGGAACGGGCTGGCAGGCGAAGTGTCCAACCCATGAGGACCGGAATCCAAGTCTCAGCGTTCGCGAAACATCCGATGGAAATGTTCTTCTGAAGTGTTTTGCAGGATGTCCTTCTGAGTCTATCGTCTCTGCTTTGAATCTGGAGATGAAGGATCTTTTCTCCAGTCCCCTTCCTTCTGTATCCCGCTTTTCTGAATGGTCCAACGGCAATAGGAACATCCGGAGATCCCCCCACGGGGAGGAACCCAAGCATCTACGCGATGATATCGAAAAGGTAATCGTTGATTGTTGCCGGACCCTCCGGGAGTCGGAATCACTTCAGAGGCTTCTTCTCGATACCCGTGGCTTGACCCTCGATACAGCCCGGAGATATGGGCTTGGGTACGACCGTGAGAAATCCCGCTGGTCAATCCCGATTCGTGACCCCGAAGGTCGAACCGTGGGGCTTAAATACCATCGTGTGCGGGAAGACCAAGCACCAAAAGTCCTCTCGGAGCCTGGCTCTCAGGTGCACCTCTTTGGGTACCACCTTATTGCCAATGAACACGCTGCAGTTGTCATAACTGAAGGCGAGTTCGATGCCTGTGTGGTGTACCAATCAACCAGGGTAAATGCCGTCAGTGGTTCCGGGGGGGCGGGTAATGTAAAGGAGCATTGGGCAGACCTCTTGGCGGGCCATGGAGTGCATCTCTTCCTCGATAACGATCATGCTGGCCGGAGCAATTTACCCAAGTGGGAAAAGAGATTTGGACCTTTGGTCAAGGACGGACGGATTCCCTCTCTCCATGTGGTGTCTGTGTTTCCTGAAGGCTGCAAAGACGCCACTGACGTTCTACACAAGCATGGTGCTGACATGGTCAAGCATGTTATTGAGGCGGCGATTCCATGGATACCGAAGGCGGAACCCTCACCTAACGAAGACAAGCCTGTACCGGTCTCCCTTTGTACAGATCTCGCAAATTCGGAAAGGTTCGCAAGACAACATGGGAGTAATGTCCGCTACTGCTACACGCAAAACTCTTGGCTGGTCTGGGATGGGAAGGTCTGGGTGCGGGATGCTGATGGAGAGGTGATGAGCCTGGCCAAGCAGACAGTCCGCTCGATCTACACCGAGGCGGGGAATGCTGCCACAAAAGGTGAACGCTACGAGTTATCCAAACACGCCAGATTATCGGAATCGCGGCGCGCTATTACAGACATGCTGGGTCTCTCGCAGTCCGAGCGTGGAATTCCCATCCAACAGGAGCAACTTGATGTGGAGCAATGGCTCTTCCCCCTTCAGAATGGCGTTTACGACCTGAAAGAAGATCAGTTCCGTGAGCACAGGCGGGAGGACTACTTCACTCGTATTGCTCCAGTCTCATTTGATGGTGAGGCGGTTTGCCTGAAGTTCCTGGGATTCCTCAACAAGGTTATGGAGGGACGGACTGAGGTGATCGCGTTCCTTCAACGGCTTTTCGGGATCTGCCTGACCGGGGATGTGGGATGCCAGAGAATGTTCATTCTTTGGGGAGGTGGCCAGAACGGGAAGAGCACACTCATCGAAACGATCCTCGGGGTGTTGGGGCCCTTCGCCACCAAGATTGATACTGAGATCCTCCTTTCCAAAAAATACTCACAACACCCCACCGGTATGACGGACCTTTATGGAACCCGGCTGGCCTGGACCGCCGAATCAGGTGACGGACGACGTCTGGCTGAGGACTTGGTAAAGTCGATCACAGGTGGTGACCGCATTCGTGCACGCCGGATGCGAGAAAATTTCTTCGAGTGGTCACCGACCCATAAGCTCCTTCTCCTCACCAATAAAAAGCCATCCATCAGAGGGCGGGACTATGGCATATGGCGCCGGATTTGCCTGGTCCCATTCACCTATCAAGTCCCTGTTGAGGAGCGGATAGATCATTACGAAAAGGTCCTGCTGGATGAGCGCTGCGGCATTTTTAATTGGATGTTGGATGGGTTAAGAGCCTACCAGGAGATTGGGTTGGCGGAACCCGATGAAGTTAAGACGGCGGTAGAGGAATACAAGCGAGATGAGGACGTTCTTGGTCCATGGCTGGAAGACAGGTGTCTTCTCGGAATGAACGAAAAGGGTGAGATCTATAGCGAGACGGCGGCGGACTTGTGGAAAAGTTATGAGGAGCACTGCCAAATGAACGCAGTCGACCCGGTGGCCAAGCCCACCTTCTGGAAGCTCCTGACTGAGCATGGGATTGAAACTGAACGAACAATGAACTCTAGGCTACGTAGAGGGATCGGACTGAAGACTCAATAGGAACATGACACAGGGGTGACAGTCATCCCCAGTAGAAGCTTAAGGCATGACACACATGACAGTGAAAAACAAGTTTTTACTATGAACACCCATGTCATGGGATTTCATACGGATTTTCGTGATTGTGATGTCATGGTGTCATTTCAAAAGGGCCCGGTTTTATTGGGCTTTGTTGACCATGTATCCAGAGTATCCAAGGGGAGGATTACAGAAGGCATGAAGGAGTTCAAGTTGAGTGGCTTTGTGTTCCGAGTGGAGGAAAGCGAGACCCGCCGGGGTGGGACCAGGTGGTCGACCAGATACAGAACACTTTCTCGATGATGGCTCCCTGACCTTCTGAGAAAAGGCGGGCAAAAATGCCCGAGGCAAATGGAGAGGAACCACTGAAATGTGATCACTTGAAAAAGGGGTTTGAGGGTAGAAATGGCGTCGTTTCAGGAAAGTTTCCGGAAAACAGCATTCCCTGAAATACGCTAAGTGAAGTTGATTGAATGAGTTGGACGTCCTCCGTATCCCTGACAGTCTGTCAATATGTCGGGTCCAGCGGACGCAGAAAAGGAAAAAGGGGGAGTTTGGAAATGAGCAAATGTAAGTGTTACGACCTGCTAGAAAACACCGGTATTCATCCAGTGGAGACCCCGATATTGGATCGAATTGTTCTTCTCCAGGAACAGCAGGCGGACAAGGAACAAGTCCTCGCCGAAAAGAAAGCGGAGTATGAGGAGATTCTTGGACAGGTGAGGAAGGTTGTCCCGCTTCAGCGAAAAACGCGGCGGTTGTCTCAAGAGCACCTGGATCTTGAACGGAGAATCATTGATCTCAAGGAATCAATTGAGCAGACTGAGCAAGAAGTGTCCCTTCTCACCGAGACTATTCAGCAAATGGGAGAAATGGTTACACCAGAGATCCTGTTGCTGGTAAAGACCCTGTATGACGCCGATCAACAGTGGGAACTCGATTTACTCTGTCAGATCGCAGATGCCTGGAACCAAGTCCACAAGCTGATCCGGGAGTTCAAGGCTCACCGAGAGGATCACGATGGCAAGATGAAACAGGTCGAGGCTACAATTCGCTCCCTCCATCTCAGAGCCGATGATATTCTGTACTTCATCTCTCCTCCTTTCAGACCGATTCATCTCCGTGATCTCAGCTGGCACATGAAACGGTGCCTTGATGTCACCTTTTCTACACCCCTGAACCGGAATTCAAATGTTGGTCAGTTCATTCCGGATATGCTGCTACATGCCATAAAGAAGGGCAACGGAATTAACCCACTCAATGGTACACAATCGAATTGAATGATGTATCAGGTTCACCATCAAAAACATGGAGTCACAAAGATGATACAGATGACGGGGAGAAAATAGAGATGTTCAAGATCGATCCTGCAGCATTATATTCGAAGAATGACTTGACGGCTTACCTGGAACAGGAAGGAATCGATATTGACCATTTCCTGTTCCGCCTTAAATGTAAGAAGAAGTTCCGTGGACTATGGTTTGGAGAAGACCTGATTGAGGCCTTACGAAGGGTGTCTCCGTTGAGTGATTCTGAGGAAAAGACTGCGAAAACAGTCTTCACTCAGACTCCCCCAAGAACCCGTAAGACAAAGTCAGAAACACAAATGATTGGCGGCACAATCAATCCCTCAAACCTGGGATTGAAAACTATACGTCAATAATAGGATTGACAAGGACGATGACTGACCTGATAATGCTGCATATAGGGAGCGAGAGCGGATGTACTGAGCGGCACAGGCAGTCCTCATTACGCCATGCAATTACCCCTGGAAAGGGGGTGAAATATACATGGCGACGATGAAACCCACCTCATTTAAGATCGGCTATGTCTCGGTCAGACCTCTGATGCCAGGTAAGTGGCAGATCCGCTACACAGATCCAGTTACCAGTCTGGAAGTTAAGCGGCGTGTTTCTGGCACTCAGGAGGAGATCAAGGCGGTGGCTTCCAATCTCCATGGTGAGTGCTTGGCAGGCCGTGGATACCTGGCTGGCCAGCGGAAGGTCCCTTCCCTCTCAAAGATGATTGAAGATGCCATCCGTCTCTCTCCTGGGGCTGACAAGCACAAACTGGAAATGGCCTACCATGCAGCCCGTTGGATCAAATGGATGAAGAACGAATATCCCAAAGTCCAATCGTTTGCTGACCTGAGACCTCATATGCTGCAGGCTTATGTACGACAGTTGGAAAAGTCGGGGAAAGCTTTCGATACGGTTCGATTGGCGACCGTTCCGGTGAAACTCTGTTGGCGTTTCGCCTATGAGAACTATCCGGAAGATGTGCGACCGATGCCGAGAGTTCGACAGGCAGCGCGGCCCCGGCGTAAGATCATTTGCCTTGAAGCGGATGATATCCAGGTGCTTCTCGACTGGCTGAAGACGAAAGCGGTGGACATCTATCCGATGGCTCTCCTGCAAACCTTCTGTGGCCTGCGGGTGCTTGAGGCAGCGGCGGTGCGACGGCAGGATATCGATGCTCAACATGGCTTGCTGCGAGTGACGGATACCGAGATTCACCGGCTCAAGACAGCATGTAGCGAGCGGACGATACCGATTCCTTCTTTCGTGACCAAGGCGTTGGTCGAGTCGATGAACCGGCAAAGGGTGATACCCGTGTCGGGTTGCCTCTTCCTGACAACCAAGGGAACACCCTGGACACTTGAGGCTTTGCAGAGCAGGTGGACCCGGTTGCGGAAAGCGTTGGTGAAAGAAACCAGGAATCAGCGCTACAAGCAGGTTCCACCCAAACGGTTGCGTTCCTCCTTCGCGACGATGGCATCGCGGCTCGGAGTTACCGACCGGTTGCTCAAGGCTTACATGGGACACTCCTCGGGAGACATCCTCGGTACTCACTACCGGGTAATCGACCCTGGGGAGTTGAGGTCGGTTTCAGCCGCTATGGAAGATTGGGAGACTCTTGTGAAGGGAGAAGTGGCCCGGAAAGAATCCGGAAACTCTTCTCGATGCGTGCCTGTAAGTGATTGATAATACGATGGTTAGGTCAGCGATTTGATGGGACTGGGGGTCAAGTGGTCGCTGGTTCAAATCCAGTCGCCCCGACCATCTCTTCCCTTTGATTCACTTACACTTACGAATCTCCATCAAATTGACCACTTTGTCAACCGTGCTCTTTTCGTGCTTTATTGCCCCCAAGGTCCCCCGGAAAGACCGCGTAGCCCGGTTAATGGGCCTGCATACCTGAAGGCGCATGAGTTCAAGTTTTTTTTTTACTTCCGGTAGGGACACATAGTGCTTGTCCGTGATCGTCCCTTCTTTGTGCCCGAGATACCGCTCCAGAATGTACCCGTAACTCCCGGTGTGCCGGAACTCGGTTGGGATCGTCCGCCGGAGTTCGCGGACCTTCACCATGTGCGATGTCGCATTTCACATCCCAACGGCGTAGCCCCCGTTTGAGGAGTTTGGCGAAGGCGTTGTCGTTGCCCTCGTATG
>CAYRBI010000236.1:0-6459 GCA_964422415.1 uncultured bacterium
CCCGCCAGGGGGGAGGGGATAAACACACACTAAAGTGTTAACTCCAAACAACTCCCTCTCCCCTGGCGGGGGAGGGTTGGGGTGGGGGGGTTGATCATGAAGAACTTCAGCAAAAAGGCCGTTTCTGTATGTCGCAAAGTTCGTTTCATCTTCACCTAGGGGTCAAGGCAGATCCCATCGAGTACCGTTACAGTTACGAGTGGCTCTTCCGTCTGTTGGCGGAAGAGGGTATTCAGCATGTCCAGCTCGGATCCTTCTTTGAGATCTACCAGCTTCCCGATGAGTTTTTCCTTCAGCTCCGGCGTCAGGCGGATTCTTTTGGTGTCCGTATCTCCAGTATCTTCACCGCGCATCGTGAGCTGGGAGGTTTCTTCCGGTCCGAGCCGGGATTTGTCCAGGTGGCCCGGCGGAATTTTGAACGTCTGATTGAAGTAGGGGCCATTTTGGGTGTCACTTCGGTGGGCTCCAATCCGGGTGCGGCCATGCGGGACCAGATGGGCCTCAAGGAACGGGGTATCCGTTGCTACATCGAGCACACGAAAGAGCTCATGGTGTTCGCTCATAGTAAGGGTGTGCCGGTACTCGGGATCGAGCCGATGTCTTGTCTAGCCGAACCACCCACCTTGCCAGATGAGATACGGGCCATGGCCGATGAACTTCTCGAGTACCATGCGGCGAATTCTGGAACCACCAGCCGTATCGGTTATTGCCTGGATGTTTCGCATGGTTACGCGGACTGCGAGAAGCGAGTGGTTTGGGACAACATGCAACTGCTTGAAGCAGCGTTGCCCTACACCACCGAGCTGCATCTTAAGAACACGGATGCCCTTTACAATTCAACCTTCGGCTTCTCCGATGAGCAGCGGAAAAAAGGGATTGTGGATATACCGGCAATCCGGGATTACCTCCATGCTCATTCCAAGCAGCTACCAGTCACAGACTTGACCGGGTATCTGGAGATCGGTGGTCCCAAGACTGGGCGTGATTACACCGATTGCCATCTGGAGGAGGACCTCCGGGTCTCATTGCGGTACCTCAAGGAGGCTTTCCTGGGTGATCGAGCAGCTGAGGGTGATAAACCATCCATCGAGATCTTTCCCGCTCCCTCTATGCCAAAGAAACGCCCAGTGGAGATAGCTCCCTCGATGATGTGCGCGGACTTGTGCCACCTGGAGGAGGATGTCCGGCGGCTGGAGGCTCTAGGGGTGGAGTACCTCCATATGGATATCATGGATGCCCACTTCGTACCCAACATGCCGTTGGGTCTAGAGACTATGAGGAAATTACGCCCCAAGACCGCGCTGCCTTTTGATGCCCACCTGATGGTGGATAACAACGATTTCTTCATTCGCGAGCTGGTTCCCATTGGGGTGCAGCTGATTTCAGTTCATGCGGAAACCTGTCTCCATTTGGACCGGACATTGAGTCTGATTCGTGAGAATGGGATCCAGGCCGGGGTGGCGCTTAATCCGGCCACGCCGCTCGCCATACTCGAATATGTGCTCGAAAAGACCGACTTTGTCTTACTGATGACTGTGAACCCTGGTTATGCCGGTCAGAAGCTGGTTGTTTCGACCCTGAACAAGATTGCTCAATGCCGGGAGATGATCGAGAAGGGTGGTTTAAGGATTCCAATCCAGGTGGATGGCAATGTGAGTTTCGAGAACATCCCTAAGATGGTGGCCGCTGGGGCGGACATCCTGGTTGCTGGAACCAGTAGCCTGTTCCATGCGGGCGGGACATTGAGAGAGAACCTAGAGAAGACGGACAAGGCTATTCTTGCGGGGATGGAGATGAGGAAAGGCGGCGCCGGTCACCATGTCTGAGAGGATGATGCAGGCTCTGGTTCTTCATGCTGTAGGGGATGCGCGTTGTGAACAGATCCCGGTGCCGGTTCCGGGTGAGGGGCAGGTACGTGTGCGGGTTGGGTATTGCGGTGTGTGCGGATCCGATATTCCACGTGTGTTTGTGAAGGGGACGTACCATTTTCCGACTGTCTGCGGGCATGAGTTCGCGGGGACGATTGACTCCTGTGGACCGGGAGTAGAGGGCTTTGCTCCAGGGGATCAGGTTGCGGTATTCCCGTTGATCTGGTGTGGCAAATGTCCGGCCTGTGAGCAGGGGCAGTATGTTCAATGCTTTGATTACGATTATCTCGGTTCCCGGAGTGATGGGGGTTTCGCCGAGTATGTGGTGGCTCCGGAGGCCAACCTCTTGCGAATTCCGGAGGGAGTCTCGCTTGAGGAAGCATCGATGACTGAACCGGCGGCGGTGGCGCTCCATGCGATCCGCCGGGGTGGTGGGTCAAGTGTAGGTGAGACCGTGGTGGTCTTTGGCGCGGGTCCTATCGGGTTGATGGTGGCACAGTGGGCACGCGTGCTGGGGGCCTCGCAAGTGGTGCTCTTCGATATCGTGCCGGAGAAGCTGGTGATGGCGCGCGCGCTGGGATTCACGCTCTCCTTCGACTCGCGAGAAGTGGACCCGGTGACGAAGGTGGAAAGTCTGACCGCTGGCCAGGGGGCGGGCCTCTGTATCGAGGCAGCGGGGTGTCCGCCGACCATGCTTCAGGCGCTCAAGGCGACAGGGCGTGACGGGCGGGTGGTCCTACTGGGGAATCCCTCGGGGGATGTGACTGTGCCAATGGGGCTGCTCTCGCAGCTCATGCGGCGCGAGGTTAACCTGTATGGCACCTGGAACTCGGAATACAGCCACACCGGAAATCACAACGATTGGAGCGATGTCCTCGCGGCATTGGCTGCTAAGCGGATCAGTCTTACGCCTTTGGTGACACACCATGTCCGTCTGCCGGAGTCCTTTGAGGCGCTCAAGATGATGCGGGACCGGAAAGAGTTTTTCTCGAAGGTGCTGGTGGAGCCGTAGGATTCACTCCTGTATGTTGTTCACGCTTGAGCGTGTGGGTTTCGATCTCAAGATGGTCTTTTAATTACCCTGCACGCTGAAGCGTGAACAACATACAGGAAGTTGGCACCAGAACAGAATTGACAGGAGAAGCAAATCCATGTTAGCCGCGGTACTTGAAGACCTGAATAAAATGACTCTCCAGGAGGTACCCACCCCGGAGATCGATGATGATTCGGCCTTGATGAAGGTGGAGGCGGTTTCCATTTGCGGATCGGATGTGCGTATCTTCCATCATGGCAATCCGCGTGTGAAACCACCGGCGGTCATTGGCCACGAAACCGCTGGTGTGGTGGTCAAGGCGGGAAAGAATGTGACTCGCGTCAAGGAAGGTGACCGGGTGGCCATTGGCGCGGATGTGCCCTGTGGTCAATGCTGGTGGTGCCGTAATGGGATGGGGAACAACTGCGCCATCAACTACGCGGTGGGTTATCAGATACCCGGCGCATTCCAGCAGTACATGAAATTGCCCAAGTTGCTGCTCGAGGAGGGACCAGTGACTCCCTTCCCGGATAAGCTCGATTTCGATACCGCCTCACTGGCAGAACCTCTGGCTTGTGCCATCAATGGCTTGGAGATTGTGAACATGTCTCTTGGCAAGACGCTGGTCATCATGGGTCTGGGACCGATCGGGTGCATGATGATCGACCTAGCGCGGGCCATGGGGGCGGTGAAGGTGATCGCCGTTCAACGCAGCCGGAAGCGGTTGGAGATCGCCAAAGCCTACAACGCTGATGTCTACATCTGCACCGAGGATGAGGATGTGATGGCGCGGTGCCTGGAAGAGACCGGCGGCGAGGGACCCAATGTGGTGGTCACCACCAGCGGATCGGTCGAGGCCCATGAGCAAGCCATCGAGATGGTGGCCCACCGGGGTTATGTGAACCTCTTTGGTGGTCTCCCAAAGGAGACCCGTCCGCTTAGTTTTCTCTCGAACACCATCCACTACAAAGAATGCTTCGTGACCGGTTCGCATGGCAGCGTGCCACGTCAACATGAGATCGCGGTCAGGCTGCTGGAGAATGGGACAGTACGGACCGCACCGGTCATCACCCACCGGTTCCCGCTGACACAGATTCATCAGGCCTTCGAGACCATGGAGTCGCGCCAGGGGATGAAGATCGTGGTGCATCCGCACGGTTGAGAAGTTGATGACACAGTCTTTCGATATCGTTGTCGTTGGCGCGGGTCATGCAGGGCTGGAGGCGGCGCTGGCTGGCGCGCGGCTCGGTATGGAGGTGGGATTGTTCACCTTCGAGGCTAACCGGATCGCGCAGATGTCCTGCAATCCGGCCATTGGGGGTGTCGCCAAGGGGCAGATCGCGCGTGAGGTGGATGCCCTGGGTGGGGCCATGGGGCACCTGACCGATCAGGCCATGATCCACTTCCGGATGTTGAACCGTTCCAAAGGCCCAGCGGTTCAGAGTCCGCGTGCTCAGTGCGACCGGAAACATTACTCCAAGGTGGCGGGTGAAGCGGCGGCGAGTCAGAACGGATTGACTGTCATCGAGGGCGAAGTGGCTGGGTTGCTTTTCGAGCAGGACTCCGCGGCTCCTTCTGGGTTCTGTATCACTGGGTTGCGGCTCACGGATGGCCGTGAGTTCTCCTGCCGGGCCGCCGTATTGAGTACCGGCACCTTCCTGAAGGGTTTGATGCATCAGGGTGAGGTGAAGATGGTGGGAGGACGAGTGGGGGAGTGTTCCGCTGAACACCTTTCCTCCTCCATCGAACGGTTGGGACTGCGGATGGGACGTCTCAAAACTGGAACCCCAGCGCGTCTCCACAAGGATACCATCGATTGGTCACGTCTGGAAAAGCAATTCAGTGAACCTCTGACCTACCGTTTCTCTTTCCATCCCTGGGAAGATGAGCATCCTCTTGTGACGGAGGGGCTTTCTTGCGCGATCACCTATACCAACGAAAGAACGCATGAAGTCATCCGGCGCAACTTCGGGCGTTCACCGCTCTTCTCGGGTGAGATCCAAGGCATTGGGCCACGGTATTGTCCCTCCATTGAAGACAAGGTGAGAAGATTCGCTGACAAGCCCCGTCACCAGATCTTCCTGGAGCCGGATGGGTTGGATGTCATCGAGGTTTATCCCAATGGGGTCTCGACCTCGCTTCCAGCGGATGTACAGATTGAGTTTCTGCGGACCATTGTGGGTCTCGAGAAGGTCGAGATGGTCCGTCCCGGTTATGCCGTGGAATATGACTATGTTGATCCGACGCAGCTCTATCCCACCTTGGCGGTCAAAGACACTCCGAACCTCTTTCTCGCGGGGCAGATCAATGGGACATCGGGTTATGAAGAGGCGGCGGGTCAGGGACTCATCGCGGGAACCAATGCGGCGCTCTACCTGCAGGGACGTCCCCCGTTCATTCTGGGACGTGATGAGGCCTACATCGGAGTTCTCATCGATGACCTGGTGACACGTGGAGCTACCGAGCCCTACCGTATGTTCACCAGCCGGGCCGAACACCGTCTGCTCCTGCGTCAGGACAATGCTGATCTGCGTCTCACTCCACGTGCGGCGGAGATTGGCCTGGCTCCCGCCGAATGGGGGCACGAGGTGGCCGAGCTGCAAAGCAAAGTTGACATGGAAACTGAACGGCTCCGCACCACCAAGGTGGTTCCCTCGGCTTCAGTCCGGGAGCGTGTTGAATCCATCAGCCCAGGGGAGTTCAAGAAACCCTCAACCCTCGCGGAGGTTTTGGAGCGGACTGGGGTGAGCTATTCAGACCTGGCGTGGATCCTGGGTGAAGGCGGGGAACGCCTGATAGATACCCTGCCGCCAGACCGGGTGGCGGAACAGGTTGAGATTGCCATCAAGTACCAGGGTTACCTGGAGCGTCAAAAACGTCAGATCCAAGAACAGCGCCGGATGGAAGCTAATCTACTACCGCTGGATCTGGATTACCGCGCCATGCAGGGGATGCGCATGGAGGCGCGGCTTAAATTGGAGAAGATCCGCCCCATGACTCTCGGACAAGCGGCGCGTACCGAGGGGGTTTCCCCGGCGGATATCGCGGTTCTCATGGCCAATTTGCGGGTGCGGTAACCCCATTTATTGTAACAAGAAAAAGGTAAAAATTTCTGCTTTACAGGCCTATATCACCCGGATACAGTTGAATAAGCACTTTTCGTGCGGGACGCTGCTAGTGCATCGGAGGTTCGTTCAGTGTACAAGGGAAAGGTTAAGTGGTTTAACGAATCGAAAGGCTATGGGTTCCTCGAACAGGATAATGGCGCGGATGTTTTTGTTCATCACACGGCGATTCAAGGCCAAGGTTTCCGGACACTCAAGGAAGGCGAATCAGTGGAGTTTGAGATAGAGAATTCTCAGAAGGGACCCAAGGCGACAACGGTGATCAGGCTCTGAGACGGATCAGGACACTTATTTCCGAAAAAAAAGGGTGAGAGTTGGAAGGCTCTCACCCTTTTCATTTTTTTTTGGATGTTCGTCATGGCCCACCCCCCACCCCAACCCTCCCCCCTTGCGGGGGAGGGTTGGGGTGGGGGGTGGGACTTTGATTCCACCC
>CAYRBI010000237.1:0-6259 GCA_964422415.1 uncultured bacterium
CGCGCGGCCTTTCGATTTCAGGGGCTATGCCAGTAAACGATGCGGTTTAGTACAGATCCCAGTTGTTCACCTCGGAGGAGGCCAGTTTCACACTGAAAATGCGTGCGGCGGTTGAAAGTGCCAATTGGGCCGCCCCCCCGGATTTCGCTACTCCTGAACAATCTGGGGCATCCACCGTGCTGACACCATTTTCGGTGAACCAGGTGACACAGACTATGTTGTTATTCATACCCACCTTGATGGTTTGTTTGTCCAGTCCTCCGGCTATCGCAGCGGTATCAGTTTTGGGATCCGCCATGGAAGAGGGGTAAAAACTACCTGTAACCGGCGTACCATCCGCATCATAGACACGCGCTACGGGAGCGCCACCACCCGTCTCCTCGGCGGAGTCTCTCCTCCAGGCGATAACAAACGCACCAGAAGGTGTGGCGTGTATGTCAATCGCTTCCTCCTCGACAGGTGCAAGCGCGGGAGTGGTGTAGTCACTATCCGCAATAATGATCGGGAGTGGAGTAACAGTGGTCAGAGCTGAATTGAGCTGGAAGCGGAGCACGGCGGGACGATAAATCCCGTCAGCATGGGCTTGGTAACGAACCACCACGAACAGAGTATCGTTCGAAGCCGTTACCGCATTACTGCCATCCAGGGTGAGTATGTCATCATCATTGGGAAGCAGTCCCGCAGTCTCCTCATAAATGGTCTGGTAACCATAGATCTGGGTGATCCGGCTACCGTCATTCTTGAAGAAGGCCAGTGTGCCAGCGTTGTTGCTGGCGCGCATGGCGAACCAACCCAATCCAGCCGTTGCCTGTTGGGTGGAACCGTTGTCAAAGGTGGTCTGGGTTCCAGGAGCCACAAAGGTGGGGGTTGTACTGACCACAAAAGTACTGGCATCCGCGCTGGTGACTGTATGGACATTGCAGCGCTGGTTGCCACCATTCAGCCCTGGTACGATATTGTTGTCAGCGAAGTAGGCAACCGATCCTTGCGCGCCATTGTAACGGTCAATCATGTAGTGCAGTGAATTCCCATTCGATAGAATCGCATTGCCGCCTAACCGGCTCTGGTGATCAGCGGCTGGAAAATAGGGGTCCAAGGTATGTGAGACCGCGGAGGGGATGTTCCGTCCTGGGGCCATGTTGCTGACCTTGGTGAAGTTTCGTGTCCAACGCTGGCTTAAGTAATGATCGTTGATATCATTCGGGCCAACCTCGGACTGAAGATATGTGAAAGCAGCAACTGGATTCGGGAAAGCAATACTCAAATCGTTGTTGAAGAAGATCTCACTACAGATAAAGTCTCCACTGGAGGGGTCACTATCGACACTGACATTCCAGCCAAATCCACCGATACTCCCATAATTGGCGATGCAGGCCGCACCCAGGAAAGCAGTTCCGTTATCATCTACCAGAGCATCCTGAGCTGCTTTATCTACACCCGCTTGTGAGATAAGCGCTATTTTCGGACCACACTGAGATTCATTCGCAAGACCATATACCACAAACTGCTCCCGGGAGGTGCTGGGATTGAATCCAGTCGCACCCACATCGTAGTTCCCATAACCATTCCCCCATGGAATGATTTCGGGCCATACATCAAAGTTGCTGCACAATGGGGTAGCGCCCGCCGTGGTAGGATCAGCGCTCTGGGCCACCGCCATTAACGGGAGGGCGAAGATAGCGATTACGCAGACAAAAATCCATTTTGAAAGATTCATTTTCAGACTCCTCATTTTCCAGAATTTGACGCCGTTGAAGTCAACGGAAACAACCTGAAAAGCATCTGCGGCAAGAAAAACTGAAAAACAACCTCGTTGAGGTATCCGTCGGAGATATCTGCATCACCCAAACACGCCCCTGAGGGCCGACTCACTGGCTGAGAGGACAGAACGGAGCCCGCCAGTGAATTCAATATATTTCATACATCTATCATATGGGGGGCTACCGCTCTGTCAAGAAAAATTTTGTGTATTTGTTAGGATAAAACGCTTAATTAAGCCCATACCCCCCTCGTTTTATGAATGAAGAAGGGAGCGTAGACAGAGGGTGTAAAAGCTTCATCTCCCCCACCAGGCCGTCCGGGGGTTTCAACTGGTCCCATTCCGGATGGACTGCTATGCTGAGGTGTTGCCTCCGTATCCAACGGGAGGACCAGGGAGAAGTTCCCATTGGGAGATGTGACCGAATGAAAGAAACTGCCGCCACCAGCGCGCTATCCATGGCCGTACACCACCGCTTCCATGAGGTGGTGGATTATCTCAACAGTGTGATCCTGGGCAAGAAAGAGGTCATCGGGCAGGTCATGGTCGCGTTGCTGTCGCGCGGCCACTTGCTGATCGAGGATGTGCCCGGGGTGGGGAAAACCACTCTGGCCAGAAGCCTGGCGGATATCCTTGATTGCCGTTTCCAACGGATCTCCTTCACCAGCGACCTGATGCCGAGTGATATCCTGGGGGTTTCGATCTTTGACCGGAATGAAACCCGCTTCGTCTTCCAGGAGGGACCGGTCTTCACCAATATTCTCTTGGCCGATGAGCTTAACCGTACCACCCCGAAGACCCAGAGCGCCTTCCTGGAGGCCATGGAAGCGGGCCAGGTGACCATCGATAAAACCACCCATTCCCTGCCCGAACCCTTCCTGGTCATGGCCACCCAGAATCCGCTCGAGTTCACCGGGACCTTCCCCCTGCCGGTTTCCCAGCTGGACCGCTTTCTCATGCGTATCGAGATCGGCTACCCCGATCAGGCCAGTGAGGAGAGGATGATGGTGCAGTACCGCGAAACCCGCGCCGGCGATCACCGTCCCCAACCCATCCCCCTGGATGAGGTGCGTTCCTGGCAGCAGGCAGTGCCACGGGTCAAGATGGATGCCACACTGGTCGGGTACATCGCTTTACTGGCCTCGAAAACCCGTGAGCACGCGGAGATCCATCTGGGAGTCAGTCCACGCGCTACGCTGGCTCTGCAACGCGCCGCCCAAGCCCGCGCCCTGCTCACAGGCCGCGCCTTCGTGACCCCCGATGATATCCAAACCCTTGTCCCAACCGTCTGGGCACACCGTCTCATCCTCACCAACCAGGCTGGCATCGGACATCAAACCCATCACCGCGCGGTGGAAATGCTCCAGGAAATCCTGGAAGAGGTGCCTGTTCCGGTTTAAGAGAACAACCCGTATGTTGTTCATGCTTTAGCATGTTTGAACTCGATCACCCCCAAAAAAAACACATGCTAAAGCATGAACAACATACGGGAACAACATACAACACGAAGAGCGATGTACTGGCTGATTTCCTTGTTCATCCTCATCATCCTCACCCCCGTGAGGGGAACCGCGGAAACCGCGCGGGGCGTGGTGTTCGTGGATTCGAACCGGGATGGCATACGGGATGTAGGGGAGGTGGGTGTTCCCAAGGTCCTGCTCACAAATCAACGCACTTTTGTGGAGACCGGTGCGGGGGGCGAATACTCCATTGAGATGGATGAGGATGACATCCTGATCCTTATCAAGCCTGCCAGTTATGACCTGCCGTCCGGTACCAATTTCTTGCCATGCTTCTATTACATCCATAAACCCAAGGGCTCTCCCGATTTCTCCATGCCTCCAGGAACTGGGCTATTGGGAAGTCTATTTTACACCCTGGCTGGCTGGATCGGACGGAGTAACCATTATCACGGTGTAGACCCCACGGGACCGTTCCCGGCTTCGCTTGATTTCCCTCTCCTCCCCGCTGAAAGTCTCCAGCAATTCGATGTGGTGGTGACCACCGACCCCCAACCACGCAAACCCAAGGAGGTAGACTACATCCGCGATGATGTGGTGGCGGAAATGATCTCTGAACCCACAGTCCAAGAGGCTGCCTTCGGAGTCACCCTTGGCGATGTGATGTCCGGGCACCTCGATCTTTACGAGCCTTACAACACTGTGATGGCGGCATTGCGAAAGCCCTGGTTCAATGTCATCGGCAACCATGACCTCAACGAGGATGCCCCCACGGATGAGTTCAGCGATGAAACCTGGAACAGTGTCTATGGACCTCAGTACTATGCCTTCTTCCAGGGTGAGGTCTTGTTCGCCGCTCTCGACAACATGGAGTGGGGCCACAAGTCACCTGGAGAGAATGGGGAGAACAGCCCGGCCAGTGAAGAGGATGGCGATTGGGATCCCAAGATCGGAACCGCTCAATTGGCTTGGCTCGCGCAGCTGCTTGCTCTTCAACCCAAAGACCGCTTGCTGGTGCTGATGATGCATGTCCCACTGGAGGTGGATGGCAACGGGTATGTCATGGACCGCCAGGATCTTTACCGTCTCCTGGAGGGGCGCAAGGTGTTAGTTCTGTGTGGACACATGCATGCACAAGAGCACTCCTTCATTGGGGAGCGCTCGGGCTTTCATGGAGATCCAGAAATCCATCAACTGACCGCCGCGCCGGTCAGTGGTGGTTGGTGGAAGGGACCGCTCGATGAGCGTGGCATCCCCACTGCCTTATGTACCGATGGGGTAGACAACGGTTACACAATCCTGACCATCAAGGGCAGCAGCTATACCACGGCATACAAGGCGGCGGGGAAAGCCTGGTCATATCAGATCCGGATCGAATCGCCCCAGGAGGCTTACAAACCGGGTGACCAGGTGATCGCCAATATCTTCGCCGGTTCACAGCGTTCACGGGTGACTTACTCTCTGGATGGCAATGAACCAGTTCCGATGGTGCGCACCCTGATGCCCAGTCCCTATGTCACCCATTTGTGGGAGGCACGGGACAAGAGCATCCAGCCTCCGGCCTTGCCCCCCGCGCTAGCGGTCTTCCATATGTGGGCCGCGGACCTCCCGGCGGATCTGCAACCGGGAACTCACCAGGTCGTGGTGAGTGAGATCGACCAATACGGCCACAAACATGAGGCCACCTCTCTCTTTGAGGTCACGGCTCCAGGAGATAGTTCGCAATGATTATCAATGATCTGCCCGCCGGTACACGGCGTCTTCCCCCAGAGACCGAAGAGCAGCTGGATCAGGTTCTTCAGAATGCTGTCGAGACCGAGGCCACCTCGGGAGTCGAAGCCCTGGTATTGAGCGGAGATGATACGGTCTACCACAAGGCCTGCGGTTTTCTACGCCGGATTCCTACTCCCATCCCCCTCCCGCCGGATACTTATTTTGACCTCGCCTCCCTGACCAAGATGGTCAGCACCACGACCTCGGTGATGATCCTGGTGGACCATGGGCTAGTGCGGCTGGATGCCCCGGTGTGGAGCTACATCCCGGAATTTGGCTGCAAAGGAAAGGAACGGATCACTGTCCGCAACCTGTTGACCCACACCGCTGGATTGCTCCCCTTCATCCAGCTCTACCGCGATCATTCTGGCAAGAAAGCCTTTTACCAGGCTCTCGCTGAAATGGAACCGCCACGCCCCCCCGGAGTGGAGCGCGAGTACAGCGATCTGGGATTCATGACCTTGGGGTGGATGGTGGAACAGGTGTCGGGAAAGCCCCTGGACGAGTTCGCTAGAGAGCATATCTTCACCCCCTTGGGAATGCGGAACACCCTGTACAATCCTCCCCGCGCGCTATGGAAACAGTGCGCCGCGACCGAGGATTGCCCCTTCCGGAAAAGAATCATGCAGGGCCAAGTCCATGATGAGAACGCGTATCAGATGGGGGGAGTCTCGGGCCATGCTGGATTATTCTCCACGGCGGATGATCTGGCCCTCTTTGTAAGGATGATGTTGTATGAGGGGAGGCTGGAGGTTCATTCAAGTGATCGAGTGGTTATCCCCCCCACCCCAACCCTCCCCCGCCAGGGGGGAGGGAGTGCTCTTGCCTCTCCCCCTTGGTGGAGGAGGGAACAGTTTTCTCCCTCCCCCCTTGCGGGGGAGGGCCGGGGTGGGGGGGAAGTCCGTGAAATTCAGATCTTGTCTCGAGCCACCTTCCGCGAGATGCTCACCCCCCAACCAATGCCCCAGGGAGCCAAACAAGCCTTGGGTTGGTGGTTCAAAAGACCACCCGAGGAGGCCACCGTGTTCCTTCCCTCGGAGTATTCCTATGGACACACCGGTTTCACCGGCACCAGCCTGTGGATCGATCCGGTATACAAGACCGCCGTGGTTCTCCTCTCGAATGCGGTTCACCCCAAACGGGAGACTGGTCATGCGGCGATATTTAGGAAATCTGTCCACACCATCGTCAGCGAGTGGTGTGTGAAAAACACAACCCCTTCCCTTTAGAAAACGTGCCTACCACACTGACACGAGAATTCTTTCTC